>JAJTDO010000077.1 GCA_021300475.1 Burkholderiales bacterium
TTGTTTTTGAAGTCTGAAAGGCTGCGGATGTCGAGTTCGGAGATGGCAACGGGGTGTCCGTAGAGCTTCAGGATCGCTCTTGCCGCTTTCGGGGTTTCAACCAACCAGTGCCTGACAGATCTGACCGTTGCCAGATCAGCGGCCGTTAAATCGATCCGTGGTGTTTCCTGGGAAAGCGGTGCCGGGACCAACAACAAATTGTTGGCGGTCATGGCAGTGCAATGCCGAAGGAGCGCAGCGCCTTGCTCAGCGCAATCAGGGGCAGGCCAATCAAAGCAGTGGGGTCTGTGCTTTCAATGCCCTCGAGCAGCGTAATGCCCAGTCCTTCGCTTTTTGCACTTCCAGCACAATCGTAGGGCTCTTCAGCAACAAGGTAGCGGTGAATCTCAGCATCATCAAGCGTGCGAAAAGTCACGTGGGTTGGGATGCTGAACTCTATGGTCTTTTGCGTCTCCTGCTGTGTCAGGCAGACTGCGCTGTGAAAGGTGATGCGTTGCCCGCTCATTTCACGCAATTGCAGAACAGCGGGCCCATAGGAGCCCGGCTTGCTGATTGCAACGCCATTGACCACCGCCACCTGATCCGATCCAATTACAATTGCTGAAGGGTTGTTGCGTGCCACAGTGCAAGCCTTTTCTCTGGCAAGGCGTTTGCAAGTGTTCTCAGGGCTTTCGCCGCTCAGCACTGCTTCATCTATTTCCGGGCTTTCGAACGTAAAAGGCCGTTGAAGTCTTTCAAGCAGGGCTCTTCTGTAAACAGAGCTCGATGCAAGAATGATTTTTTTTTCAGGTGTTTTTTCAGATATTTTCGTCATGTCCATGAATTTTAAATAGATTTACCTTTTGTTTTTTTTGCTTAAAGAAAAGCCCTTTTTGACAAAAGGTTGAGGTTTCGCTACAGTACCGCCCTTGGTAAAGCAAGAGGTTGCGCTTTGGTGCGACTTTGTGGCGGTTTCGCTCAATGCTAACCCAGTTTTGATAAGGGCACCTTTAGGGTGAAAAAGACAACTCAGTGGTCTGAAAAAGACTTGGCCCAATTAGATGCGTGGGAGTTCGCCAGATTTGGTGGTAAAGTTGCGTCTGAATCGGGCTTGCAGCGGTTTCCCCGGTTGGTGGAGGAGTTGCACCCCGAGGTAAAATCAGACCTGTCATCGCTCAAGGTGCGTTGGTCGGTTTTCGGTGAAGTTAATTCGGCCGGGCACTGCGTTATTGGCTTGGAGGGTTCATTTCCAGCAAGCGTGCCTTGCATGCGCTGTAACAGTCCAGTCTCTGATCATTTTGAGTTCAAGCGTCTGCTGCGGTTGTGTAAGAGCGATCAAGAGGCTGACACCATCGAGCTTGATGATGAGGTCGATCCGGTGGTTGCAAGCGGCAAGGTAAATGCGTTGGAGTGGCTGGAAGACGAGCTAATGCTCAGCTTACCGATGTTTCCTTCCCATGAGGGATGCGCCCCGGAATCAGCGTCATCCGGGTTGGTTAATGAAGATCCTGATGTCTCTGAAGGCCAACATCAGTCAAGCGCCGTTGAGCGCCCAGCATCAGTTGTAAATAATTTGGAAAGTGCGCCTGAAACGCACCGACCGTTTGAAATTCTTGCCAGGTTGAAAAAGCCTGGGAGCGTGTAATTTTTAATCGGAGTCATCATGGCAGTTCAGCAAAATAAAAAATCCCCATCCAAGCGTGGCATGCACCGCGCCCACAACTCTTTGACAACAGCTCCGTTGTCAACAGACACAAACACAGGTGAAGTTCATCTGCGTCACCACATTAGCCCAAATGGCTTCTACCGTGGTCGGAAAGTGATCAAAACCAAGAACGACGAATAAGCATCCTTTCGCTTTTTCGCTGAAATAAAATAAGCGGCCGGAGGGATGTCGCCAGGTCGCATGCCAAAAAAAGGGGCAGCGTTGATATGGTGAGAATAGCGGTCGATTGTATGGGTGGTGATCATGGTCTGAAAACCACCATTCCAGCTTGTTTGGAGTACCTGGAGCGTGAGCCCTCGGTGCATCTTATTCTGGTTGGCAAGGAAGCGGAAATAAAGTCGGCACTGGCCGGCAAGGAAGCCGCATACAGTTCTCGAGTTACGATTCACCATGCCAGCGAGGTTGTTGGAATGGACGAACCGCCTGCGCAAGCCTTGCGCGGGAAAAAAGATTCCTCAATCCGTGTCGCCGCGGTTCTGGTGAAAGAAAACAAGGCTGACGCAGTCGTGAGTGCCGGAAACACAGGCGCTCTAATGGCTATTTCCCGATACATTCTAAAAACGCTTGATGGAATAGACCGTCCGGCAATAGCCTCTGCGCTTCCCAACGACAAGGGTGGTTCAACACTCATGCTCGATTTGGGTGCGAATGTCGATTGCGGTGCTGAGCACCTTTTGCAGTTTGCCTATATGGGGTCTGCCCTTGTTTCGGCTACCGAAGGTATCGAGAAGCCCTCAGTGGGCTTACTGAACATCGGGGAAGAAGTTATTAAGGGCAACGAGACTGTCAAGGCCGCTTCTGAGTTGCTTCGCGCCAGTTCGCTGAATTTTTATGGCAATGTTGAGGGCAACGACATTTTCAAGGGCACCACAGACGTCGTGGTCTGCGATGGTTTTGTTGGTAACGTCGCGCTGAAAACCTCAGAGGGTCTGGCCCAAATGTTGGCGGGTGCCATCAAAAAAGAATTCCAAAAAAATGTATTTACCAAAGGCATGGCATTGATTGCCATGCCCGTTCTTCTGCAATTCAAAAAGCGTGTTGATCACCGTCGTTATAACGGAGCGGCATTGCTAGGTCTCAAGGGCATTGTTGTCAAGAGCCACGGATCTGCTGACGCCTATGGTTTCAGCTTTGCCTTGAAGCGTGCACATGACGCAGCCAAGGCAAATCTGGTTGAGCGCATACGATCTTCAATGGCTGCCCACCAGGCGAGCCCGGTCGTTGAGGTAGACCACAGCACGTTGAAGACGATGTCGGCCAACGCTCAACCAGACGCTGCTGCGTAATGTCAGGCGAGTCATGAATCAGACACCAATCTTTTCCAGATTGGCGGGAACGGGCTCGTCCCTTCCCAAAAATTGCGTTTCGAACGCGGATCTTCAGGTCCGTTTGGCCGAGTTGGGGGTTGAGACCAGCGACGACTGGATCAGAACCCGAACCGGTATCGAGCAACGCTTCATTGCCAATTCAGACGAAACAACGTCATCCCTTGCCATCGCAGCCGCCAATCAAGCGTTGGCTAGCGCAGGGCTTGACCCAGAGCAAGTCGATCTCATCATTGTTGCAACTTCCACGTCAGATCAAATTTTTCCGTCCACCGCTTGCGTTGTGCAGGCCGGATTGGGTAATCACAAAGCAGCCTGCTTCGATATCCAGGCGGTTTGCAGCGGTTTTGTGTATGCCCTGAGTGTTGCAGATGCCATGGTGCGGGCCGGTCAGGCCAGGCATGCCCTTGTCATTGGGGCAGAGGTGTTTTCTCGGCTTATGGACTGGCGGGACAGAACCACCTGTGTTTTGTTTGGCGACGGTGCCGGTGCAGTTGTAGTGTCTGCCAGCGAAACCCCCGGTATTTTGGCCAGTTCGCTGCATGCCAACGGGTCTCATGCCTCCATTCTTGCAACTTCAGGTCGTCTGGAATCAGGCGCTATTGTAGGGGATCCGTTTTTGCGAATGGATGGCCAAGCCGTGTTCAAGCAAGCAGTTTCTGTGCTCGGAGTCAATGCTCTGGAAGTCCTTGGAAAGGCTGGGGTGTTGGCCTCTGACCTTGATTGGTTGGTACCGCATCAAGCCAATGTTAGAATTTTACAATCTGTTGCAAAGAAGCTTGATCTGCCTCTCGAAAAAGTGGTCGTGACAGTCAACCGGCATGGCAACACATCAGCTGCTTCAGTGCCGTTGGCGTTGGATGAGGCAGTCAAGGATGGTCGGATTCAAGAAAATCAATTGGTTTTGCTCCAGGGTGTAGGTGGCGGGTTCACCTGGGGTAGCGTTCTTTTAAAAATGATTTAGAATTCGCGCCATAACAAATAAAAACATTAAATTTTTACTCAGAAGCTAAATGAAAAAACTGGCATTTTTATTCCCAGGTCAGGGGTCGCAGTCAGTTGGGATGTTGGATGATTTTTCCAATCATCCTGACTTCACCGATCTTGTGTCCATCTTGCACCGCCAGGCAGACGCCACCCTTGGGGAGAGTCTGTCCAGTCTTATTGCTCAAGGTCCGGCCGACGCATTGAATGCCACCGTAAACACGCAACCTGCGATGCTGTTGTCAGACGTAGTTTGTTTTCAGGCGTGGTTACAAGCCGGTGGGGCACGGCCTGAGGTCGTTGCCGGTCATTCTCTGGGCGAATATGCCGCATTGGTTGCTGCGGGTGTTTTTTCCCTCGAGCAAGCGGTTTCAACCGTGCGTATTCGCGCTCAAGCCATGCAGACTGCCGTTCCGGCAGGTCTTGGCGGTATGGCTGCGGTTCTTGGTTTGCCCGATGAGGCTGTCATTGCGGTGTGCAAGCAGGCTTCCGAAGGCCCCGACCTTGTTGAAGCAGTCAATTTTAATGCGCCGTCTCAAGTTGTTATTGCGGGTACAGCGACTGCTGTTGCGCGTGCTTGCGAAATCGCAAAGGCCAGTGGCGCCAAACGCGCCTTGCCCCTCCCTGTTTCTGCACCGTTTCATTCAAGTTTGATGCTTCCCGCCGCGCAGGTACTCGAAAGGCACTTGGAGTCAGTGGAGTTGTCAGCACCTCGTGTGGCCTGTATCAACAACGTGGATGTCATGGACGTCACCTCTATTACCGGCATAAAGCAGGCCTTGGTTCGTCAGGCCCACAGTCCGGTTCGGTGGGTTGAGACCATTCAGGCCCTGGATGCGCGCGGTGTGACACACTACGTGGAATGCGGTCCGGGTAAGGTATTGTCTGGTCTGGTGAAGAGAATTTCAGATAAACCCGTCTTCAACATTTTTGACAGCCAAAGTCTCAAAAATACTTTGGAACAGCTCGCGTAAGGATCTGCAGCATGAATGCATTATTTGATTTAAACGGGCAGGTTGTTATTGTGACGGGGGCTTCCCGGGGCATCGGTCGGGCAATTCTCTCAACATTGGCCCAGTACGGTGCCACTGTCATCGGCACTGCAACCTCCGAGGAGGGGGCTGAGGGCATTACTGCACATCTTCAGGGCAATGCTTGGTCTGGTGTCGGCGTTAAATTTGATGTGAACGATGCGGCTGGTGTTGAGGGCTTGTTTGATCTGGCGGTTAGTCAGTTTGGCAATGTGGCGGTGCTGGTTAATAATGCGGGTATTACCAGAGACCAACTGGCCATGCGGATGAAAGAAGACGATTGGGATGCTGTCATTGGGACCAATCTGTCAGCGGTATTTCGCTTGTCCAAAGCGGCCATTCGTCCGATGATGAAAGCCAAAGTTGGAAGAATCATTAATATCACCTCTGTTGTAGGGTCGTCAGGTAACCCCGGTCAGGCAAACTACGCAGCGGCAAAAGCGGGTGTGTCAGGCATGACCAGAGCGCTAGCAAGAGAGGTTGGTAGTAGAAATATCACGGTGAATTGCGTTGCGCCGGGTTTTATCGAGACAGATATGACAAAATCTCTCTCTGAGGAACAATCCGCAGCGCTTTTGCAGCAAATTCCCTTGGGGCGTTTGGGCAAGCCGGAAGATATCGCAGCAGCGGTGCTTTATTTGGCATCGCCAGCAGCGTCTTATGTTACAGGTACCACATTGCACGTAAATGGTGGTATGTGGATGGGTAGTTAAGCACTCGATAACAATCGAGAGTTTTTTAATCATTTTAATTTTTTCAAATCAACGGAGGCTCCGTAATGGACAATATTGAACAGCGCGTTAAAAAGATTGTGGCCGAACAACTCGGCGTAAATGAGGCAGACATCAAAAACGAGTCTTCCTTTGTGGACGATCTTGGCGCTGACTCCCTCGATACAGTGGAATTGGTCATGGCTCTTGAAGATGAGTTCGAGACAGAAATCCCTGATGAAGAAGCGGAAAAAATTACAACCGTTCAGCAAGCAATCGATTACGTCTCTAGTAAGAAGTAATCAATAGTTCTGACGTGGGGTGGCTTTTTTGCCACCCTCTAAATACTTATTTTGGGAGATGGTCGTGTCTGCTCGTAGAGTTGTCATAACGGGGTTGGGAGTTGTGTCGCCGGTTGGAAGCACGGTTGATCAAGCGTGGTCTAACTTGGTTGCCGGCCGTTCTGGCATTTCCCGAATCACCAGTTTTGACGCTGAATCCTTCCCTGTAAAAATCGCAGGTCAGGTGAAAGACTTCGACATCACACAGTATGTTTCTTCCAAAGAAGCCAGACACATGGATCACTTCATCCATTATGGTTTGGCTGCAGGGATGCAGGCCTTTAAGGACGCAGGTCTTGAGGTCACGCCATCCAATGCAGACCGCATCGGCGTTTGCATTGGTTCGGGCATCGGAGGTTTGCCCCTGATTGAGGAAACCCATTCGGACTACATTACGAAGGGTTTCCGTAGAATTTCTCCATTTTTTGTTCCTGGCAGCATCATCAACATCATTTCTGGTCACCTCTCCATTATGTACGGTCTGAAAGGACCGAATCTGGCAATGGTTACGGCCTGCACAACGGGCACCCATTCAGTGGGCTTGGCCGGTCGAATGATTAAATATGGTGATGCCGATGTCATGATCGCAGGAGGGGCGGAATCCACGGTTTCGCCCTTGGGTATTGGCGGCTTTGCCGCAATGCGCGCACTTTCAACCAGAAATGACGATCCGCAAGCGGCCTCACGTCCTTGGGACAAAGCGCGCGATGGATTCGTGCTCGGTGAGGGTGCAGGTGTGTTGGTGCTTGAAGAGTATGAGCATGCCAAGGCTCGTGGAGCCAGAATTTACGGTGAGTTGGTCGGTTTTGGAATGAGTGCGGATGCCAATCACATGACAGCGCCTTGCGCTGATGGTGACGGTGCAGCCCGCTGCATGACTGCAGCGCTAAAAGACGCCGGTCTCAATGCGGACGCCGTCAGTTATGTAAATGCCCACGGCACTTCCACCCCCTTGGGTGATTTGGCAGAGACAATGGCCGTCAAGCGGGCGTTTGGCGCCCATGCCGGCAAGCTGGTTGTGAACTCAACAAAGTCAATGACGGGGCATCTGCTAGGTGCAGCAGGTGGCGTTGAAGCCGTCTTCACAGCCTTGGCCCTTTATCACCAGATATCTCCTCCCACCATCAATCTGACGGACCCTGATCCTGAATGCGATCTGGATTACTGCGCCAACGAAGCCCGTTCAATGAATATTGAAGTGGCTTTGTCAAATTCGTTTGGTTTCGGTGGTACAAATGGAACAATCGCGTTCAAGCGAATTTGAGGAACCAAAACCTGAATCTGCTCGGTTTTAACAGTGAATTCAAAGTCATCCCAAGCTTCTTTAGCCTTGCGGGTGCTCTGTTCAGATGGCGGAAACACCCGTTAGTTCTCCAGTTGTCTCTGCAAATAGACAGCGACGGTGTGCCGTTCCAGGTAATAACCCCGCCCACTGAATTGCTGCTGAAAAAGCGCCTGTTTCCTACCGATTCCGTGGTTTGGTCTTTTCTCTGCCTGGTAGGGCTTATGGACGCCTCGGGTCGCTATCAAACAGTGATCTGCTCGTGTTTTCATCCATGCTCTTCGGAATTTCGCCGCTGGCTACTCTGGTTGAAGCAAGCCGACTGCCAGCAGTTCAGAGAGACCGGCACATGAGCTTGAGTGACAGAGAAATTGACTGGGCACTGGTTCAGCGTGTACAGAACGGTGACATGCGAGCATTTGAAGCGCTGGTAAACAAATACCAACGCAAAGTCGGCCGGCTTTTGTCCCGAATGGTGCGCGATCCAGACGACATTGAAGACATTGTTCAAGATTCGTTTATCAAGGCCTACAAGGCGCTTAACAATTTCCGCGGTGAAAGCGCCTTCTACACTTGGCTCTACAGAATTGCCATCAATACAGCCAAAAACTTTTTGGTGGCCTCAAACCGTCGCCCCATCGCGTTGCGAGAGGGAAATGACGAAGAATCTGAAACTTTTGATGATTCTGACACTCTGAGTGATATGGCAACGCCAGAATCGGTTTATTCGTCCCGGCAAATTGCCGCAACGGTGAATAAAGCGGTTGAAGATTTACCCGAAGAACTCAAAAACGCAATTGTATTGCGTGAAATCGAAGGGTTAAGCTACGAGGAGATTGCTGAGGTCATGGGCTGCCCGATCGGTACAGTCAGATCTCGAATTTTTCGTGCAAGAGAAGCAATTTCGGAAAGGTTAAAGCCATTGCTTGACCGTTCTGGTGATAAGCGGTGGTAGTGAGAATGAATCAAAAATACGAAAATTTGTCCGCAACTCTGGATGGCAACACTGATCCACAATCAATTTTGGCGGCGCTGGACGACATGGATAGCCATGAGGACTGTGCCCAAGCGTGGGTGCGTTATGCCCTGATCGGCGAGGCGATGCGAGACCCGGCTGTTTCATCAAGAAATCTTACGATGGATGTCAGCAAGGGCGTCATGCAGGCCCTTGTAAACGAGCCTGTGCCGACTCCTCTCAATAACGAGACTTCTGTCGTACCTCTGTTGGCACGTCGCTTCGCCAAGCCTGACTGGGAAATGCTGGTCAAAGCGGTTTCATCGTCCTTGGCGGCAGTTGCTGCGATCGGGTTTGTCAGTGTTGCCGTGTGGACCAGCAGTCCGGTGGCTCGCGACCCCGTTTCTGCCAACGCAATTTTTGAGCAACCCGTTGCTGCCGTCAGGCAGGTGTCTGCTGATTCCATGCCTCCTGAATTGAATGAATACCTGTTGGCTCATCGTCAAAATTCTGCTGCAGGTAGCATGAATGTCGGCGCGGCTGTCATCAAGGCAGGCAACGCAGACAGTGTCGGGGAAATTCGCCGTCAGTCCAAGCCAAAGTCAGACATGGCTTGGGTGCGTCTGTGGGACAGCGAGCCCGTCTACGTTAAAGACAACGCCAGAGAGCAGTGATCTGATGGCAACCAATCGTCTTTTGGAGAGTTGATTTGCAAAGCCTTCCTAATTTCAAAGCTGCGCAGGTTTCATTGTCTTTCCTGAGCTACCAAGGCGTTCTTTCAATACAGTCAGGACGTTATACGCAGTCCTCACGTGTGGTTCATGTCTGGGATGCGCAGGTTGGCGAGCTCGAGTCGCTTGAAACCTTGGATGGACAACCCGTCGAGTGGATACGGCGAAACGATGAAGTCCAGTGCATCGCCCATGAAAGCAAAACAGTCCGGATGGAAAAGCGTTCCCGTCCTGATGCGTTTTCTGACTTGCTCAGCGCCAAGGCAGAGGAGTTGTCAGAGTTCTACACGCTTACCATGAAGGAAGCTGAGCGGGTAGCCGGGTTGGATTCCCAAGTGTACGAACTCAGACCCAAGGACGCGCTTCGCTTCGGACATCGATTCTGGATTGACAAAGAAAGCGGTCTGTTGATCAAGGCGCAGACGCTGGACGAAGCCGATCTGGTGTTGGAGCAAGTCGCGTTTTCTGAAATCAAGGTGGGCTCTTTGCCTGAAAAGTCCAAGCCTCGTTTCAAACCTGTCGGTGAAGGTTGGAAACTGGAGAAAAATGTCTCGGTTGCCAACGAGGTGGCCCTTGCAAATTTGGTTCTCAAGCACAATATTCCTGGCTTCAAGCGGGTTTCCGAGATGTCCAGGCGCAAGCAGTCCACGACGGTGAGTCAGTTTGTTTACTCGGACGGTTTGGCGTCGGTTTCGCTTTTTGTTGAATTGTTTGATGCCTCCAAGCCGATGTCTCAGGCTGTAATGAATCATGGCGCGGTAAAGTCTCAGGCTCGCAGGGTGGGTGATTTTTCTGTCACTGTCATGGGTGAGGTTCCGCTGGTTACCATCAAGCAGTTTATTGCTGCAGTTGAACTTAAAAAAACAGCATTTTGAAGTGACGAGGTAGGTTTCTATGTTTACAGCAAGTCGATCATTGTTCGGACGTTTTTTGATGGCAGGTGTTTTGGTGATGTCCTTTGGGCAGCACGAACAGTCCTTGGCTGCGGCCCGGGATCTGCCTGATTTCTCTGATCTGGTTGAGAAAGCGGGCCCGGCCGTGGTCAATATCAGAACCTTGGAAAAGGCGGTTCCCAACCAACCCGGTGGCTTTCCTTTTCCGGAGATAGATGAGAACGACCCTTTTTATGAGTTTTTCAAACGTTTCGGTGTTCCAAAAAATGGTCAGATGCCGCCGCAAGCCCCTCGCAGGGGTGCGCCCAATCAGGGGCAGGGTGGCGAGGATGTTCCAAGGGGTGTGGGTTCAGGTTTCATTGTTGATTCTTCGGGTTTCATTTTGACCAACCACCATGTTGTTGATGGTGCAGATGAAATTATCGTCACCTTGATCGACAAGCGTGAGTTCAAAGCCAAAGTGATTGGTTCAGACAAGCGCACGGATGTCGCTTTGGTGAAGATTGATACGAACAATCTGCCCTCATTGAAAATCGGGGATCCGAGTCGCAGCAAGGTCGGGGAGTGGGTGCTGGCAATTGGTTCGCCCTTTGGCCTTGAGAATACGGTCACCGCTGGCATCATCAGCGCGAAAGCGCGAGATACAGGCGATTTCCTGCCCTTCATTCAAACCGATGTGGCAGTCAATCCGGGAAACTCAGGAGGTCCTTTGCTGAATATGCGGGGTGAG
>JAJTDO010000019.1 GCA_021300475.1 Burkholderiales bacterium
TGGAGAGGAAGGCTCTGGCCGTGGTCGCAAGACCACGACGAAACCAGCCTCTGTGAAGCAGAAAGTCAGCTTTGAATCTGTTTAGGTAGATTTGAGTAGGTATGACGGAACGGTGCGGGTGCTCTGGCTGTGGCACGCCATTGAAGAAAGCGAGCACAAGTCCGTGGCTTTCGATGTGTATCAGCAAACGGTGGGCAGCCGCTGGGTGCTTAACAGCGAAATGGTGGTCAATACCCTGACGTTTTTCTTCTTCAGTGCGGTGCACTTCAATACACTCTACAAAACATGCCCAGAGAAAATCGGTGTCCGCGGGTTCGTGGACGGCTTGGGCTTCCTGTTCGGCAAGCAGGGGTGGCTGCGCAAGCTCACCCCTCGCTACCTGGCCTATTTCAAGGCTGACTTCCATCCGTCCAAAGTGGACTCCACATTGCTGCGCAGGCGCGTCATGAACGAGTTGGAACGCCTGACTCAGAACCCGGCGTTTGCGGCCACAGGTTCGACCCGTTGAGCGGGCTTGGGCAGCTCGTTGAGTAAGTTGCGCAAACCAGTCATCAAGACATTGAACTCTCTGCCTGAAACAAGCGACTCCTCAATGTGTTTGAAGGGGTGTTGCAGGCTGTCTTCGAGCGCGCCCCTGAGTTGAGCCAGATGTTGCGGCGGCACGGCTTGGTAATTGTTTTGATTCTTGATGTTTTCAATGGCCATGGGCAACAGTGTCTGCAGGGCCGAGGACACTTTCAGCAACTGCTGCGGTTGCGGGCCTTCAGGTGTCTGCTTTAAAACGGAATTTAGCGAATGTCCCAAACTGCTCATGGTTTGGGCGGGTGTGCGTGTATTGCTGATGTGGTTCATTGCGTACGGCTTTCTTTAGGTTAAAAAACAGTGCAGCGGTTGCTACCAATGTGGAGTGACTATTTTTGGTTGTATGGTTCACCCATGCGGGTCTTTCTGCAGAGCGGTACTTTTGCAGCGCTTTTTTTCGTTTCCTCAGGGTTTGCCCGTGCCTGTCCAGATTCCTTGAGCCCTTTAATTCGATTACAATTAAAGGTTTACGCCCATTTGGGCGTCCTGAGTCCACATTAGATCTACACTTGAGGTTTCATAAAAATGACCGAACGCACCACCGTTCATGGCTTGAAAGTTGCCACTACGCTTTATCGCTTCATCGAAGAGCAGGTTTTGCCCGGTATCGGTATTGACAGCGCAGCCTACTGGAAGGGCTTTGATGCAATCGTCAGCGATCTGGCTCCCAAGAACATTGCCTTGCTTGCGCAGCGCGACCGCATTCAGTTGGAAATGGATGCCTGGCACAAAGCCCATCCCGGCCCCATCGCAGACATGCCTGCCTACCGCGCATTTCTGGAAAAAATCGGTTACCTGGTGCCAGCACCTGCCAACGTCAAGGCAAGCACTGCAAACGTAGACAGCGAATTGGCCCTGCAGGCCGGCCCCCAGTTGGTGGTTCCCATCTTGAATGCGCGCTATGCGCTGAACGCAGCCAACGCGCGCTGGGGTTCACTGTACGACGCCCTGTACGGCACCGATGTTATTTCCGAAGCTGGCGGTGCTGAAAAAGCAGGTGCTTATAACCCGGTTCGTGGTGCTAAGGTCATTGAATTCGCTCGCAATTTCCTCGACCAGTCTGTGCCTTTGGCTGGCGCTTCCCACAAAATTGCAACCGGCTACGCAGTTGTAGGCGGCCAGCTACAGGTCAGCCTGAACACCGGTGCCACAACCGGCCTGAGCAACGCCACACAGTTGGTGGGTTACCAAGGTGATGCAGCCGCACCCAGCTCAATCTTGCTGTGCAACAACGGCATTCATGTCGACATTCAAATCAACCGTAACACCGCCATTGGCGCCAGCGATGCCGCCGGTGTTTCCGACGTGGTGCTTGAGTCTGCGTTGTCCACCATTCTTGACCTTGAAGATTCCGTGGCCGCCGTTGATGCGGAAGACAAAGTGGTGGCCTATTCCAACTGGTTGGGCATACTGCGCGGCACACTCACAGAAACTGTTGCCAAGGGTGGTAAAACCTTCACCCGTGGCTTGAACAAAGACAGACAGTACACAGGGGCCAACGGCGAGGCCGTGACCCTGCATGGCCGCTCGCTGTTGTTCTTGCGCAATGTGGGCCACCTGATGACGAATCCGGCCATTTTGTACGGTGACAACAAGGAAATACCGGAAGGCATCATGGATGCCATCGTCACCACCACCATTGCACTTCACGACCTGAAAGGTCTGGGCCAAAACGGCATTCGCAACAGCCGCACGGGTTCTGTGTACATCGTCAAGCCAAAAATGCACGGCCCGGCCGAAGTCGGTTTTGCCGCAGAACTGTTTGGCCGCGTTGAGCAACTGCTCGGGCTGGCAGACAGCACCGTTAAGCTGGGCATCATGGACGAAGAGCGCCGCACCAGCGTAAACCTGAAAGCCTGCATTGCAGCGGCTGCCAGCCGCGTGGCTTTCATCAACACTGGCTTCCTGGACCGCACCGGCGACGAAATGCACACCGCCATGTATGCCGGCCCCATGATCCGCAAAGCCGACATGAAATCCAGCGCATGGATACAAGCCTATGAAAAGAACAACGTGTTGGTGGGTTTGTCTTGTGGTCTGAAAGGCCGTGCCCAGATCGGCAAGGGCATGTGGGCCATGCCTGACCTCATGGCCGCCATGCTGGAGCAAAAAATTGCGCATCCCAAGGCCGGAGCCAACACCGCCTGGGTACCCAGCCCCACCGCAGCCACCTTGCACGCCATGCACTACCATCAGGTGAGTGTGGCCGCTGTTCAGGCCGAACTGGAAAAAATCGACGCCGATGCCGAGCGCGACACCATACTGAACAGCTTGTTGCAAGTGCCAGTGACAGCAAATCCAAACTGGTCACAAGCTGAAAAGCAGCAAGAACTCGACAACAACGCACAAGGCATATTGGGTTATGTGGTGCGCTGGGTTGATCAAGGCGTGGGTTGTTCAAAAGTACCAGACATCAACAACGTCGGCCTGATGGAAGACCGCGCCACTCTGCGCATTTCCAGTCAGCACATTGCCAATTGGCTGCAACACGGCGTGGTGACGCAAGCCATGGTCACTGAAACCATGCAGCGGATGGCTGCAGTGGTGGATGCACAAAATGCTGGCGACCCGCTCTACAAACCCATGGCCGGACATTTCGAAACCTCAGCGGCTTACAAGGCCGCCTGCGATCTCGTGTTCAAGGGCAAAGAGCAACCGGCCGGCTACACCGAGCCACTGTTGCACGCATGGCGTTTGAAGGTGAAGGCCGCCTGACGCCTGTTTTGGTTTCATGCGTAAAAGACGGCGCCTGCGGGCGCCGTTTTCATTGGTGCGAAATATGTTAAAAAGAGCGTGATGACCTTATTTCCCAATCGCCCATGAAAATTGCCTTTCTGTCTGACATTCACAGCAATATCCATGCAATGGAGGCTTGCCTTGAAGATGCCCGGGAAAAAGGTGCCGAACAAATCGCCATTCTGGGCGATCTGGTGGGCTACGGTGCATTTCCCACGGAAGTCACGCAGCGCTGCATGCAATTGCAAGGCGAGGGCGCCATTGTATTGCGCGGCAACCATGAAGAAATGGCGGTAGACCCGCCAGACGACCTTTCAACCTACGCGGCACTGACGTCCCACTGGACGCACCGGCATTTGTCGGGCTCCAACAGGAACTGGCTGGCGCAATTGCCGCTGACCGCCCAGATTGAATCTGTTTACATGGTGCATGCCAGCGCCGATGCGCCTGAAAAATGGCGCTACGTGAATGTGCCTCAAGTGGCGCAGGCCAGTTTGCAGGCCGCAGCCAACCTGCCGGATGTGCGCTATGTTTTTGGCGGGCATGTTCACCACCAAATGCTCTACTACCTGGGCAGTGGCCGTGGGTTGATGCGCTTTGACCCCACCCCGGGGGTGTTTATTCCGGTGCCTTCACACCGCCATTGGCTGGCCACGGTGGGTTCTGTCGGGCAACCGCGCGACGCAGACCCAAGGGCGGCCTACGCATTTCTCGACACCCGCAGCAAGCAGCTCACGTTTCACCGCATCGACTACGACCACACCGAGGCTGCGTACGCCGTTCGCGCAGCCGGTTTGCCAGAAATACTGGCTCACCGTTTGGAGACCGGGCGATGAACAAGGTTCAAGCAGGCGATGTTGTGGATGGTTTTCTCATTGAAGCGTTTGCGCACACCGGTGGCATGGCCAGGGTGGCCAAGGTCCGCTATGCCAACCAGACGCCGGAACCCTTTCCCATGGTCATGAAAATTCCGCGCATGTCTTTGGGCGACGGTGCAGAAAACATTGTGGGTTTTGAAATAGAGTTGCAAATATTGCGCGCCGTGCAAGGCAAGCATGTGCCGCGTTTTGTGGCCGCAGGCGACATTGAAACCTTGCCTTATTTGGTGATGGAGTGGGTGGAGGGACAATCGCTGCAGCAAATTCTGGATGATGCGGAAGATACTGCAACCCGCCCGGCACTGGAAAAAGTGGTTGCATTGGGCAAGGGCATGGCCAAGGCTGCCCATAGCCTCCACAAGCAGAACGTTTGTCATCTGGACTTAAAGCCCGCAAACATGCTGCTAAAGCCCGACAATACCGTGGTGATGCTTGATTTCGGGCTGTCTTACCATGCGTTGTTTCCTGATCTAATGGCCGAAGAATTGCGCAAGGCGGTGGGCTCACCGGCCTGGATGGCGCCTGAACAAGTGGTGGGCGTGCGGGGCGATCCGCGCAGCGATATTTTTGCCATCGGCGTCATTCTTTATGAGTTGGTCACGGGCCGTTTGCCTTTCGGCAACCCCACCACCAAAGGCGGCTTGCGCCAAAGAATGTGGATGGCCCCGCGGCCCCCGCGTTCGCTTCAGCCGGAAACCCCCGAGTGGCTGCAAGAAATCATTCTCCGGTGTTTGTCGCCTGAAGCGGAGAATCGCTACCCGTCTGCCGCCCACCTGTTGTTTGATCTCACCCACCCTGATCAGGTGAAAATTACCGACTTGGGTTCAAAAATTGAGCCTGTGGGTTTATGGAAAACCTTCAAGCGCTGGGTACGTGCCGCTGGCATGGAATACACGCCCAGCCCGTTGCCTGCCAGACAAATTGAAGATGTACCGATTGTTTTGGTGGCCATTCCGCACAAGGATGTTACCGATGCCACCCTGTTTGCGTTGCGACAGTCTACCCAACGGGTGCTGGGCTTGCGACCTGGTGCGCGCTTGGGCGTGGTGACCGTAATTTCCCCTGGGCAAACCAGCAACACCAAACTGGAAAAAAGTGAAATCAATGTACACCGCCGCTATTTGGCCATGTTGCGGCACTGGGCTCAACCGTTGGCGCTGGATTCACACCATATTTCATTTCATGTGCTGGAGTCTGATGATGTGGCTGACGCTTTGTTGCGCTATGCGGAAGGTAACCAGGTCAGCGTCATTGTAATGGGGGCTGCAACCCACGGGCTACGGCTACAGCAGTTGAATGTGAAATTGACCGTGCCCATCAAGGTGGCGATGGCCGCACCATGCACGGTTATTTTGGTGAAGCAGGATTTGCCATTTGAACATTTGGGGGTGTGAATTTCACCCGCCAAGCGGGCCTGCTCGCTGGGAAGATCAGCAAACCATCAGCGGCGCGTCAGTTCGTGGCTTAAGCGGGTTAAATCTGCCGGTTTGATTTCTTGGCCTGCACTTGCCGTCTTGATTTTTGCACGCAAATTCCGCAAATATTTACCAGTGGCATGGTCAGGTTGTAACCAAGCGAGATCTTCCCTGACTTGAGCCAACACTTGCAAGGAAACCTTGGCCCTGGAACCCATCAGTTCCTGTGCATACAGCGCCGCGTAGACATCGGCGAATACCTCGCCAGACAGCACCGTTTTCTTTTTTATGTCCGCACCTTCTGCCAATGAAGACTCAAAGTCCGCGCAGTGGCCAATTTCATGGGCGATCGACAGTTCAGCCAAATTCATCCATTCGGACTTTTCAGCCTCATCAAAGAAGTACTTCCAATTGCCCCAACCTCTGGGGTTGCTGTTGAGCACAATGTTGCAACTGCTTGATGTTTTGCTGATGGAGACCAGTGGTGTCGCTTCGTTGCGGAAGGCAACCCGCACTTCAATGGGTTTGCGAATACCGGGTTGCAGTGTGGCCGCCATTTCGCGCGCCAGTACCTCAACCGGTTCGACCGGGAAATTCTTGGTGGTGATGGTTTGTTCGCTCGCCATATCGCCCACAAAAAGCGCGTCGGCAGGCATTTCTTCAACATTCAGCTTCGCAAGCACAAGGCAAATCAAAAAGCTCAGCGCGAACAGGAACATCGGCAAAATGACCGTGTGTTCTGTTTTCGAGAGGGCTTTGCTGCTGAGCATGGTGTGAAGCCTTGTGTGTTGAGTCAGCCTACAGACTAAGGCTGTCAGCACAAGAACTTATTCCCGAGGATGGGGAGGCGCACAAATGAGAAAGCCCAACTACGTAAGCAGTTGGGCTTGAATTAGTGGTGGCCAAGGGCGGAATCGAACCACCGACACGCGGATTTTCAATCCGCTGCTCTACCGACTGAGCTACTTGGCCACTTGAAGAACTCGAAGCTTTTACGAACTTTTTTTGGAGTTTTTTCATAGCTTCTTTGCCAATTCATCCGAAAACGAACCAACAAGCCCTCAACTATATCAATTTTTCCCGGAATTGCAAAATCATCAATGCGTAAGCGTGCTGCACGCAGGGCGCTTGTGTATTAGCATTGCGTTTTAATTGTGCGATATGTGGTCACATGACTTCTGTGGGTAAGCCGATGTCCGAGGCATCGCAATTCGATGCTGTGGTGGTAGGTGCCGGCGTGGTGGGGTTGAGTGCCGCCATCATGTTGGCCAGGCGCGGGCTTAAACTGGCGCTGATTGCGCCTCAGGCCTTGCCGTTTGTGGCATCAACGAGCCAGCGCTTTGACCCTAGGGTGTTCGCACTGTCCAACAAGTCACAACGATTTTTAGCCGATATTCGCGCTTGGGATGCCATGCCGGAGCAACGCGTCACCCCCGTTTCTGCCATGGAGGTGTTTGGTGACGACAGCAAGGCAGCGCCGCTGCGCATGAACGCCGCGGATGTGGGCATGTCGGCGCTGACATGGATTGTGGAACAGCAGTCGCTGCTGGACGCGTTGGAGGCTGCGGCGCGCTTCACCCCCGGACTGACCCGAATTAACGCCACAGTAAACCAACTGCAGCGCATTGAATCGGTTTGGCAGGTGCAGCATGAGGGTGGGGCGGTTTCTACGCCTTGGCTGTTTGCCGCCGATGGCGCCAACAGCCCCGTGCGTGCGGCCGCTGAGCTGGATTTTCCGGTGGAAGACTACAATGCGGAAGGGGTTGTGGGAACTTTTCGCTTGTCTGTGCCTCATAACAACGTGGCGCGGCAGTGGTTTCTAGGTTCCAGTGTGTTGGCGTTTTTGCCTTTGCCTGACAATTGTATTTCCATGGTGTGGTCCATGGACACCCATCAGTACTACGCTTGGCAGCGCCGCAGTCCGTCTGAATGGGTAACGGCACTGGCAGCGGTGGCGCAAGGGTGTGTGGATGACGTCAGCCCCGTGTCTGAAGCACAAGGTGCGGTGATGTCTTACCCGTTGCGCCATGGTGTGGCGCCGCTGTGGTTTGCAGATGGTGTGGTTTTGTTGGGCGATGCTGCGCACCAGGTGCATCCGTTGGCAGGGCAGGGACTGAATTTGGGGGTTGAGGATGTGGTGGACCTTCAAGCGGCCTTGGACGCAAACGCCAATCGCCTAGACGACGCCTTGCTCAGAAAATGGCAGAGACAGCGCAAGTCTGAGTGTCAGCCCGTGCATTGGATGACGCACGGACTCAACGGATTGTTTCGCGTGGAGTTGCCGGGTGCGCAGTGGATTCGCAACACAGGACTTCAGTTGGTGGACCGTTTGCCGGGCTTGAAACGCTGGTTGATCTCCCAAGCCATGCGTTAGTGGTTGGTCTGGCGGTGCTTGTATGCGCCCTGTTTGCGTGGTGCTTGGGTTTCATTCCTCTGGTACAAATTACTTTTACGGCGACGCGGGTCGCATTTTTAAGAAAGCTTTTATGCGAAGAGTTGCTGGTTACAGTGTTTTAATGAAATGTGTGAGTGTGGCTGTGGCAGCAACACTGGGCTTGGGAACTGTTGCACTGGCGCAGGCAGACGCTGCCGTTCAGCCGGTTTCAAAAGCCACGGCAGAAAAAATCAGCAAAGGCATTGAAGGTCTGATAGGCCCGGGTTACAAAGTGCAGAGCGTTTTTAAAACCACGATTTTCGGCGGACTGTATGAGGTACGTGTGGGCGACAATTTGCTCTACACAGATGAAAACCTCAGCCATGTTTTTTCGGGCAACGTTTTTGACGGCAAAAATTTCGACAACATTACCGAAGAGCGCATCAGCAAACTGACTGCCATTCAGTTTTCTGAGTTGCCGCTTGAACTGGCTTTCAAAACCGTGAATGGCAAGGGCACACGCAAAGTTGCGGTGTTTGAAGATCCGAATTGCGGTTACTGCAAGCGCTTCAGAAAAACCTTGTCTGAGGTGGACGACACCACCATCTACACCTTTGTTGTGCCCATGCTGGGCCCAGACTCTTTGGCCAAAACCAAAGCGGTTTATTGTGCCGCAGACAAATCCAAGGTGTGGGACGACTGGATGCTTCGCAACAAACCCTTGCCCACCGAAGCGAATTGCAAAGACGTGGTCAGCGAAAAGCTGATTGCGCTGCGCCAGAAGTTAAGCGTCACAGGTACGCCCACCAGTTTCTTCATTGACGGTAGCCGCCTGGCAGGTGCCGTGCCCAAAGATCAGTTTGAACAGAAATTGGTTGCAGCATCAAAATCAAAAAGCTGAGCGCTGTATTCCGAACACCTCTGGTTGGTAGCCACCCAGAGGTTCTATATTGGGCAATGACAGGAAGTTCAAAGCCACAATGCCGAGTGAATAAATAAAACCACTCAAGCTCGGGGTATCTGCCGCATCCAGATATTTTTTGATTTCATGGCAGGCCTCGGGTTCGTTTTTATTTTTACGCAGACGCAGTAAATTGCACCCAACGTTGGCGATTTTTGGAAAACCACTTTCTTCCCGACACACGGAAAAGCCTTTCCATATCAGATCTTCTTCGCCCAGAGGAACACGTGTGCCCCTAGCTTCGAATCCGACCCGTCTAAATGCGAGATCAGCATCTTCAAAATACCCGTAACGCGTGGGTGTGGGTATGAGTTGCCTGGAGTCTGCCAGCAATTTTCCACTGACCAAATCATGCACTCTGAAGTGAGCATAAGGGCTGTCTATGGTTAAAAAAAGCCAAGGCGAAAACGAGTCGAACTGTATTTTCTGCCGGTGGGTGTCATAGACGCTGATGCTGCATCTGCCGTTGCCATTGGTACTCACGTAATAGGCGGAGTGATCTTCCCAAAAGTAGGGCACAGTGAGCCTGAGTATGCTGTGCATGCCCACCAATATCAAAAGAACAATACAGCGCTTTTTCCAGCGCTGCGTGAAGCTTTTTTTCTGTTTCATTTATGGGCTTTTTTGTTTTTCTCGTACGGAGCGTTTTATTCAGAATTCTTCTGGTTGGTAGCCACCCAGCGGTTCTATGTTTGGCAGACTTAAAAAATTTAACGCCACAATGCCAAGTGAATAAATAAAACCACTTAAGCTCGGTGTATCTGCCGCATCCAGATATTTTTTGATTTCACGGCAGGCCTCGGGTTCGTTTTCCTCTTCGGGCAGATCAAACAACATACATCTAACGTTGGCAATTTGGGGTAAACCATTTTTTTGCCTGCAGACGGAAAAGCCTTTCCATATGAGGTCTTCCTCGCCTAGCGGAATGCTGGCGCCTCTGGCTTCAAAGCCCACCACTTCGAATGCAAGATCAGCATCTTCAAAATATCCGTAACGCGTGGGGGTGGGTATGAGTTGCCTAGAATCTGCCAGTAAGCTACCACTGACCAAATCATGCACCCTGAAGTGTGCGTAAGGGCTGTCTATGGTTAAAAAAAGCCATGGTGAGAACGAGTCAAACTGTATTTTGTACCGGTAGGTGTCATAAGCACTGATGCTGCACCTTCCGTTGCCGTTACTGCGCACATAGTAAGCGGTATGGTCTTCCCAAAAGTAGGGTACGGTGAGTCTGAGTATGCTGTGTATGCCCACCAGTATCAAAAGAAAAAGACCGCGTTTTTTCCAGCGCTGCAGGAAGCTTTTTTCCCCTCTCACCGATTGCTCTCTTTTAGTGCTGCTACGACGTCAGTCTCATTGAAAGTAAATTTATAGTGCTGTTTTAAAGGAATGGTTTTTACATCGCTAAAAAGCAGGAAATCACCGCCAGCGTTGGTAGTCTCGCGGTGCGCCCCGAAATCACTGTTAAGAACCACAACGTAGTCTTCCGGGCAGTTTCTGATGAGTGGAAGTCTGCCCACTAATCCTTTCTTCCAATGGGTGTTCAAGCCAGGCGATGCGTACAGCGACCAACTACCCAAGTATTGAAAGCCATCAAAGTCATAACTGTCTTTTAAATAAATCTGTAGTGCCTGTATATGAACTTCCCAGGTTTTAAGGCTTCTGCCGTAAAGAGGTTTGATATTTCCGCTTGACGCAATATGGATTGAGAACCGACCCAATGCGGCATCACCGTCGTCATAAACGCAATTTTTTTGTAAACGTTCAAGTAACGGTTTGGAGCCGACACTGTCCATCTCGACGTACTGGTGTTGCCAGTATTCTTCAAGATAGATAGCCGACATTTTTCGATCGTTGTAGGCAGATTCGTTACCATTGAGCATGTCGCTAAAATGAAATTTGCGAATCAATTCTCGCTTGGCATTTCGGGTTGCAAACAAAGGCGTTTCACCCGCCGCATTGTATTCATAGCCCAGTACCTCAGCCAATTGATTTTTAAATCGGTCGAATGACAACACCCAGTCCATGGTCACAATACTGTTGTTCATATTTTCAGGGCCGTAACCCATGAACGGTCTTTTTTGTTTGATTTTCTCTGGTTGCCTGAAAAAGCCTTTTCGTTTAAACCACTCGTTCATCAGTGCCGCACCCACATCCCAGCCATGCCGTGTCATGATCAAGGGCAGGTCGGTGACTTTGAACGTTTCGTGATAACACGCTTTACCAGATTTCGGTGGGGGCGCGGCAGTTTGTTCGGTGCTTGGCAATACAAGCATGTTCTTAATGAGTGCTTCATCTGTGACAGGTTTGAACACTTTACTTTTCGCAGGGTAGTTTTTTACCTCAGAGCAAGAAGGGTCAAGTCCGTCAATGTTGTTCAGGCTGGAAATGAGTTGGCAGCCACGCAAGGTGCGCTGGCCATGGTGAACCATGTTGCGCTCGTTGGTCAGTGTTGCGTGAGGAAAGCCCTGAGCGATTTTGCAGCCATGCCTGCAGGCCATTTGCGCGCCCTGAAAAGCGTAGGCTCTGCCAAAGGATGTATCTGTTTCGCAACCCTGCAAAACAATGCCCCCGCAAGCCGCCCGGTCCCCTTTGCGTATCCAACCCACGATGTTCATTTCGTACTTTTTTTACTTGCGTTTTATACAAGCACAAAAGTTTAGAGTTGCATTGCGACGTCCGCAAAAGTTGATCCAAATGGGGTAATCAGATGAGTATGCAGGGCTTATTCCACGTGTCAGAAAACTTGCCCAAGCGAAAAGACACGCCTTCTTTTTTAAATGCGTCTCAGGCAAACCCACATCGTAACTTCATCGGGACATTCAGGAAACTCGCCCAAACGACCTCGCAGCAAGCGCCGCCGCTGCGGGCGGCGAAGGAAATGCCCCATTGGGCTTTCCTTCAAGCTTGCCAGAGCAGAGTTTGGAAACAGCGAGTTATCCGTCCCGATGAAGTTGCGGTGTGGGTGTGCCCCGCGCCGATGAAGTTGCAATGTGGGTGTGCCCTGTACCTGCGCACCGAGCTTATCCGTCCCGGTGAAGTTGCAATGTGGGTGTGCCCCATACCTGCGCACTGAGCTTATCCGTCCCGATGAAGTTGCAGCGTAGGTATGCCCGCCCGTCACCGTCCTTCAACCGGAACAGCCCCCTTCGGCCACAACAACCACAAACCCAGCGGCTGGCGCGTCACACCCGCCAGTTCACCCGGAATTTTGCCCCAGCCCCAGAACAAGTCCGCCCGCACACGCCCCCGAATGGCTCCGCCCGTGTCCTGCGCAAACACCAGTTTTTCATAAGACGATTTGCTCACCGGATGTTCGCTCGCCAAAATAACCGGGCTGCCCAACGGAATCACAGACGGATCAACCGCAATCGACATTTCAGGTACCAAGGGCACGCCCAAGCTGCCCACCGGGCCCTCATTGGGGTTGCTAAGCACACTCTCCTTGAAAAATACCACGCTCGGGTTTTCATTGAGCAAGCCTGCCAGCTCCTTCGGGTTTTTTTCCGCCCATTTTCGAATGCCCGGAATGGTGGCTTCCTCAACCGTAAGCGCGCCCCGGTTCACCAGCACCTTGCCAATGGCCACATAGGGGTGGCCGTTTTGGTCTGCGTAGCCCAAGCGAACCGTTTGCCCAGAGTCCAGTTCCACCCGGCCAGAGCCTTGAACCTGCAGTAAAAAGGCGTCCAGCGCATCGTCTAGCCACACCAGCGGATCCACTTTCTTTTCGCCATGCTTTTCCCATTCAGCCCGTGACGGGTAGGCCACCACCTTGTTGCCCTCCAGGCGACCTCGCAGGCGCATGCCTTTCAAGGTCGGGTAGGTTTCAGCCAGGTCTATGGTCAGCAGGTCTGCAGGGGTTGGAAACAGCGGGTGCAGGAATTTATCGCGTTTTTGGCGACTGCCCTTCACCATGGGTTCAAAGTAGCCGGTCAGCAAGCCTTGCTTCTGGCCGTCTGCCTGCACAATTTGCCAAGCGTCGAATTTTGATTCAAACCATTGTTTTGCGGTCAGTTTTTCCGGTTTTTTGTTTTTAACCACCGCGTCGCAGGTGCTTTTTAGTTCGGCTGCAGCATTTTTGCGCTTCAGCAGGGTGGTGCATTGATTTTTAAAGTTCAGGTAGCCGCTGGAAAAGTCGTAGTTGTCCCAGCCTGGTACTTCGCTCAGTTCCACACGTTTGTAAGCAGGTTCCGCAGGGCGGTTGTCTGCTTCGGCGGTGGTGCCATCGGCTTTTTTTACGCTGGGGGTTGCAGGTTTGCCTGGTGGTACGCTTGCCCCAGGCTTGGGTTTGGTGTCCGGAGCCGCGGGCGGCGGGCTTAAAGGCGCACAGGCATTCAAGGTCGCAGCCACTGCCACGGCCAGCGGTACTGCGTGTAAGCGGTTTGCCGTGGTTAGGCTGTTTTTAATTAGCTGTTTAGAATGCAAGAAGATGCGGGAATCGCGAACGCAGTGGGAAAAAGGGAATATCAGCATGGCTTGGTTGGTCTTTGAAGCGTTGTTGGCCTTGGCTATCATTGTATTCATTATGGTGTGGACATTAAAAACCCGCACCGACACCCCTCTATCGAGCGATGAGCAGCCCAAGCCGGTTGAAACTGCCGAGCCTGGGAATGCGCAAGCCAAGGAGGGCGAGGAGCCGCGTTAATGCAGCGTGCGCGGCATGCTCAGTATGAATTCGGGAATGTCTGCGTTGAACTGGTGACCGTCTTCGGCGACGCACTGATACGTGCCCTTCATGCTGCCCATGGGGGTGTTTAAAGGACAGCCGCTGGTGTATTCAAAGTGTTCTCCCGGCTTGAGCACTGGTTGTGCGCCGACAACGCCCGGTCCCTTGACCTCTTGAATTTGAGAAAACGCGTCTTTGATGATCCAATGGCGGCTCAGTACCTGTGCCGTTTTGCTGCCCGTGTTCTCAATTTTTACGGAATAGGAAAACACATAGGGGCCGTTGGCAATGTCGGATTGCTCCTCCATGAATTCTGTGGAGACGGTGACGGTCAGGCTGTACTGTGTTTGATTGCTCATGTCGTTACAATAGCGGTTGATTGCGTAAGTGTAACAAGCCCTAGCCCGGGGCACATCCCTTCTGAGGTTTTTAATGTCTTATATGATTGCCCCCAGCCTGTTGTCAGCCGATTTTTCGCGTCTGGGCGAAGAAGTCCGCAATGTGGTGGCCGCCGGGGCCGACTGGATCCACTTCGACGTCATGGACAACCATTACGTACCCAACCTGACCGTTGGGCGCCAACATTATCAGCGTGCACCCTGAAGGCACCGACCACCTCGACAGAACGCTGGGTTTGATTCGCGACCAAGGTTGCCAGGCCGGTGTGGTGTTCAACCCGGGCACGCCGCTGAACTGGCTGGACCACGTCATGAACCGCATTGACCTGATTCTCATCATGTCGGTGAATCCGGGTTTTGGCGGTCAGTCCTTCATTCCTGAGGCATTGAACAAAATACGCGCGGTGCGGCAACGCATTGATGCCCATGTGCAGGCGGGCGGGCAGCCCATTCGTCTGGAAGTTGATGGCGGCGTCAAGGGCAGCAACATCCGTGAAATTGCGCAGGCCGGTGCCGATACCTTTGTGGCCGGGTCGGCTATTTTCGGACAGCCCGACTACAAGGCCGTAATTGACCACATGAGAACTGAACTGGCCGGGGTGCAAAAATGAGCGTGCGCTTCCCGCAACGTTGCGATGCAGTGCTGTTTGACCTTGACGGCACCTTGATGCACACGGTTCCAGACCTTGCCGCGGCTGTAAATGCCATGCTGAGCGACTTGGGGCGTGCACATTTGCCACAAGCCACCGTGGCCGATTACGTTGGCAAGGGCGCTGAAAACCTAGTGCACCGCAGTTTGACCGGTAGCCTGTCTGAAAAGGCACCCGGCGAACTTTTCGAGCGTGCCTATGAAGGTTTCAAACACCACTACGACAGAATCAACGGTCTGGAAGCGCAATTTTACGAAGGTGTGCTGGAGGGCTTGGACGCGCTGCAGGCCATGGGTTTGCGCTTGGCGGTGGTGACCAACAAGCCGGCCCGCTACACCCTGCCATTGCTGGAGCGAAGCGGCCTGATGCCCCGTTTTTCAGCGGTGGTCAGCGGTGACACCTGCGAACGCAAAAAACCCGATGCCATGCCAATCGCCCACGCTTGCGCACAGTTGGGGGTTGAGGCGTCTGCTGCCGTGATGATAGGCGACAGCCTGAACGACGCCCAAGCCGCCAAGGCAGCCGGCAGTGTTTGCTGGCTGTTGCCTTATGGCTACAACGAAGGCCGCGCCATTCTGGAAACCCCTTGCGACGGTTATGTACAAACCATCGCTCAGGCGGCGGAGCTGCTTCGGCAGCAGCGTGGCGCAACATGATGAGCTCGCAGGCCTTCCAAGACGCGGTTGCGCAAGGCTACAACCGCATTCCTCTGGTGGCAGAACATTTTGCCGACCTGGACACGCCGCTGTCGCTGTTTGTAAAGTTGGCCAACTGCCCGCACAGCTTTCTTTTGGAATCTGTGGTGGGTGGCGAGCGCTTCGGGCGTTATTCCTTTATTGGTTTGCCTGCACGCACGCGCCTTGAAGTCCGCGGACAAAACACGTCTTTGTTCACCGATGGCCAACTGGTGGAAAGCAGCACCGGCGACCCTTTGGCGTTCATTGAAAATTACCGCGGCCGTTTCAAGGTGCCGCCAGTGCCCGGTTTGCCGAGTTTTTGCGGTGGGCTGGCCGGTTATTTCGGTTATGACACTGTTCGACTGGTGGAGCCGCGCCTGCAGGCGGGCGCCAAGCCCGATGACCTTGGAATACCCGATATTTTACTGATGCTCACCGATCGCCTCGCGGTGCTGGACAACCTGAAGGGCAAAATTTACCTGATTGTCTACGCAGACCCTGCGCAAGCCAATGCCTATGAAAATGCCAAGGCGGAGCTTGAGGGTTTGCGCGCCCGGTTACGTGCCCCGGTGGTACTGCCGCTGAGCCATGCCAGTCTAAAAACGCCAGTGGAGCGGGTGTTCCCCAAGGCAGACTTTTTGCAGGCCGTGGCCAAGTGCAAGCAATACATTGCCGCGGGCGACGTGATGCAGGTGGTAATAGGGCAACGCCTGAGCAAGCGTTTTGAAGACTCGCCGTTGTCGCTTTACCGCGCCTTGCGCTCACTGAACCCGTCGCCCTACATGTTCTACTACGACATGGGCGACCACCATGTGGTGGGCTCCTCACCGGAAATTCTGGTCCGTCAGGAAGACAGGGACACAGCGCAGGCAGCAACTGAAACCATTGTCACTGTCAGGCCAATTGCCGGCACCCGTCCGCGGGGTAAAACCGCGCAGCAAGACGCCGAACTTGCCGATGAACTGCTGGCCGACCCCAAGGAAATTGCTGAACACGTCATGCTGATTGACCTGGCCCGCAACGATGTGGGTCGAATTGCAAAAACCGGCTCTGTGAAGGTCACCGAACAGCTTGTCATTGAGCGGTATTCCCACGTCATGCACATCGTTTCGAATGTGGAAGGTCACCTTCAACCCGGTTTGAGCGCCATGGATGTTTTAAAGGCCACCTTTCCGGCGGGTACCTTGTCGGGCGCACCTAAAGTGCGTGCCATGGAAATTGTGGATGAACTCGAGCCCACCAAGCGCGGAGTTTATGGCGGTGCCTGCGGTTACTGGAGTTTTTCCGGTGCCATGGATGTGGCCATTGCCATTCGGTCTGGCGTCATTAAAAACGGTGTGCTGTATGCGCAGGCTGGGGCGGGCATTGTGGCCGACTCCGTGGCTGAAAGTGAATGGCTGGAAACCGAAAACAAGGCCGCTGCCGTGATGCGCGCAGCCGAACAGGTGCAGGAAGGTCTGGACCGGTGAAGTGGTTCGGGTGCGTCACTTGGCTTGCTGCGTCTGTTTTGCACGCTTCCATAAGAATGTGAAGGTTTTAATATGCTGCTAATGATTGATAACTACGATTCCTTCACCTACAACCTGGTGCAGTATTTTGGCGAGTTGGGGCAGGATGTTCGTGTTTTTCGCAACGACGCCATCAGCCTGTCTGAAATCGAAGCTTTGAACCCCGACGCCATTTGCATTTCCCCCGGCCCTTGCGCACCGGCGCAAGCTGGAGTGTCCGTGCCTGTCATCACCCATTTTTTAGGCAAGAAACCAATTTTGGGGGTTTGCCTCGGGCATCAGGCCATTGGCGAAGCCTTGGGCGGCAAGGTGGTTCGCGCAAAAAGCATCATGCATGGCAAAACTTCGCCGGTTACCCATCAAAATCAAGGGGTTTTCAAGGGTTTGCCCAATCCGCTGACCTGCATACGCTACCATTCTCTGGCCATAGAGCGGGCTTCCCTGCCGGCTGAGTTGGAAGTGACGGCGCAAACCGCAGACGGTGAAATTATGGGGGTGCGCCACAAACAGTATTTGCTGGAAGGGGTGCAGTTTCATCCGGAATCCATTTTGTCCGAACGCGGCCACGATTTGCTGCGAAATTTTTTGATTCAAGCCAAACAGGTGTAAGGCAAACCATGTCCTCTTTGATGTCTTATTCCAAAGCGCTGCAGCAACTCATCGAAAAACAAGACCTCAGCAGCGATCAGATGTTGCAGGTTTTTCGCCAATTGATGTCCGGTGAGCTTACGCCAGCGCAAATCGCCGGTTTTGCAGTGGCCTTGCGCTGCAAGGGGGAAACCGTGGACGAGGTGGCGGCCGCAGCGCAAGTGATGCGCGAATTGGTCACACCGGTTGATTTGCCCGATACAGCGCTTAAAAACCAGTTGGTGGATTTGTGCGGCACCGGCGGCGATGGCGCCAACACTTTCAATATTTCCACCGCAGCCATGTTTGTGGCCGCGGGTGCTGGTGCAGTGGTGGCAAAACACGGTGGGCGCAGTGTTTCATCTTCCAGCGGCAGCGCAGATGTGCTGGAGGCGCTGGGGGTCAATATCAACCTGCCACCAGCGGCGGTGGCACGCAGCATTGCCCACGCGGGCATTGGCTTCATGTTTGCGCCCAATCACCACAGCGCCATGAAATACGCAGGCCCTGTACGCAAGGAATTGGGTGTGCGCACATTGTTTAATATTTTAGGGCCATTGACCAACCCGGCTGGTGCAAAGCGCCAGGTCATGGGTGTGTTTCGCCGCGAATTGGTGGCCTTGCAGGTTCGCGTGTTGCAAAAGTTGGGCAGCACCCATGTGATGGTGGTTCACGGGCACAATGGCATGGACGAATTGGTGTTGTCTGGCATCACCCATGTGGGTGAATTGAGAAACGGCGATATTCAAGAATATGAAGTTTCGCCAGAGGCCGTGGGTTTGAAAACACAATCGCATGAAGCGCTTAATGCCGGCAGCGTGGCCCAGTCGCAAGAAAAAATAATGGCGGCCTTGAACAATGAAGCCGGTGCCGTGCGCGACATCGTGCTCTTTAATGCCGGTGCCGCCATTTATGTGGGCGGTGTTGCAGGCAGTCTGGCTGAAGGTGTTGAGGCGGCCAGGGCCAGCATTGCCAGTGGTTTGGCGCTCGAAAAACTACATGCCTTTCGCGCGGAAACACAAGAACAAGGTCGGTCAGTCAATTGAAGCAAGTGGTTCAACACTTGGGAACAACAGGAAGCCTGTGAGTAATATTCTTGATCAAATCATCGCCACCAAACACGAAGAAATCCGTTTGGGTAAACAGGCATGCTCGGAAGCCGCTTGGCTACAGCGCGCCAATGAACAACCCGCTACCCGTGGCTTTGCAAAAGCCATGCAGGCCCGTGTGGCCCAAGGCCGGTCTGCGGTCATTGCGGAAATTAAAAAAGCCAGCCCCAGCAAGGGCGTACTGCGCGACCCGTTTTACCCCGCAGAAATTGCCAAGTCTTATGAAAACGCGGGTGCCACGTGTTTGTCAGTGCTCACCGATGTGCAGTACTTTCAGGGGCGTGACGACTATTTGATGCAGGCAAGAAATGCCTGTGCCTTGCCGGCCATACGCAAGGATTTTATTGTGGACACCTACCAGGTGGCGCAAGCGCGCGCCATTGGTGCAGATGCCATTTTGCTCATTGTGTCTGCGCTGAGTTTGTCGCAAATGAAGGAATTGGAGTCTGCCGCTGAAATGCTGGGGCTTGATGTGCTGGTTGAAGTGCACGACGCCGCCGAAATGGAGTTGGCTCTGCAACTCAACACGCCTTTAGTGGGAGTGAACAACCGCAACCTGAAAACTTTCGAAGTGTCGTTGAACACCACGCTGGCCTTGAAGGCGGCGGTGGGTTCTGAACGTTTGCTTGTGACTGAAAGCGGCATTGCCACACCTGCAGATGTTGCGCTGATGCGCAGCGAGGGCATCAACGCATTTTTGGTGGGTGAGGCTTTTATGCGTGCGGCCAATCCGGGTGACGCATTGCAAACCCTGTTTGCCAACGCCTGACGTGCCGACCTGCCTGTTCAAGCCCAAAACATTTGTGCCGTCTGCGGCGCAAATCAGCATCCAGGCGTCCAAGGAAAGAATACGCGTTATTAAAGGGCGCGCCGGAACCGGCAAAACCACGCTGTTGGCTTTGTGCATGGCAGAGGCTTTGTGCGAAAAGTCTTATTTCGATCAAGTTGAAATACTGGCCCTGACCTTCACCGCCGAGGCCAGCGAGGTGTTGTATGCCCGTTTGCTGAGCATGGGAGTGCCCGCTGCCTTGTTGGCCGAAGCGGTGCAAATTTGCAGCTTCAAAGACATTTGCGCCCAAGTCTTGAAAACCCTGACGCACAACCAATTGAACATGGCCAGCGATGCCGCCTTTGCCGATGCGTGCAAGGCTTCGCTGGAGCGCGTCTGCGAGCCCGACTACCAAGAAAGATTCAAGCGCAGCGATTACGGCGCGTTTTTCCCGGGCGCCTATGATCAGGAACTGGAATGCTTTGTTGCGTCCATGCACAAACTGAAAATGGCAATGCTGCTGGAAGAAGACGTAGACCACGATATTCTGGTTGAAGCCTGCTACCGGCAAAACATCCCTTACCACCATGTGTTCTGGGCCATGGAATATGAACGTCTTCGGTGCACCCACGACACCCTGTTTCCGCGTTTTCGCACCGACATCGACCTGATTTACGACCTGGCCCGCGCCGTTGCCGGCAATGAAGTGGACATGTCGCTTGAGCTGGCGCATGTTCGGCAGTTGTACTTGGATGAAGCGCATGACCAAAGTCTGGCCAGTTTTACCATCGTGGCCGGTCTAATGAAAAACACGCAGTTGCGCTTCACCTGTGTGGGTGATGAGTTTCAGGTTATTTACGAAGAAGACAGTGCCAGCAGTGAATTTATGTCCGAGCCACGCATGCGTAGCCACTTTGCCTTGCGCTACGGGGCTGAGCCTATTTTGCCGCTGGACCTTGCCCATTCTTACCGTTTTGGTCACACGCTGGCGTTTCGCACCAATAAATTGCACCCCGACATCAAACTCAAGGGTTCGGTGCTAAACGATGGTTTCGACATGAAAGAAACTGCTGTACAGCGCATTGACTATGAAACCAGCCCCGCTGACCCGCAGGGCTTTCTGAATTGCGCAAAACAGGCTGTCGACCTCATTGAAAGCCACCCCGCATTAAAAGAGAAAAATAAAAAAATAGCGGTGATTGTGCGTGCTGAATATTTAAGTCTTGGGCTGGAACGGGGCTTGATGGATGCAGGCATTCCCCATGCATGGGTTGGCGCCGCTTTGCGGGCCAACCGCAAAACAGACATGCCGTGCTTTCCCAGACGTCCAGAAATTTTGCTGTTGCGGGCATTTTTGTCCTTGTTTCCCGGGCAGTTGGAAAAAATGCAGGCGGACACGCGAACCTTGGCGGTTAAAACCCTCATCGGCTTTTTTGGCTACCGGTTCCCTCCGGCCATTACCGAACGAGACGACACGCAGGCCCACCTGTGGCGAACTTGCAAGGAAGACCCAAAAGGCTTGTCCATCTTTTTGCTGCAACCCACCGGCTTTGCCTTTGGTTTGAACAGTCCGACGCAAAATGCGCTCTACCAATCCGTGCTGGCAGAAATCAACCGCATTGCCTTGGCCAGCGAACAAGACAGTGCTGCCGGTTTTTTAAAGTTTTTAGGTAAAACACTGAATTTGAAAGCCTGGCTGAAGCACCACTTTGTGCGTGACGACAAAATTCGGCGCGCCCAAGGTGCCTTGGCCCTGTTCCAGCAGGCTTGCGAGGCTGAGGCTTATTCTATTGCTCAAACCAACGACTGGCTGGCCAGGCAGGAGAGCTTTGCCGATGCCAGCCGAACCAAGGCCCGGGTCATGCTGGGCACGGTGGATATGGTCAAGGGCATGGAGTTTGATGTCGTGCTGGCGCCTTTTTTAAGTCAGGGCGTATTCCCGGAGACTGGGGCTGACACGCAGATCGAGTTGAACCGGTTTTATGTAATGTGCACCCGTGCTAAAACCCAACTCATTGTATTTGCGCCCAAAAGTGTCGCCAGCAGCTTTGTTCTCAAAATGTTTGGCGAGCACTCCCGCGACGACGCTCTGCAACTGGCCTCAACTGCTTTTGAGCAAGACCTGCCACAGGCCGCACTGTCAAAAACTTACCCCGTTTATTTAAGCGTGCCCAAAGGACAGGGCGATCTGGTGAAACCGCACGGGGCGAGGTGGTTGCCCGGCATGATGTCCTGGGCGGCGGTGGAAGGTAGTAATTTCAGTGCCTTGGCCGAGTTCATGCCAAGGAAGCACTAACGACGGGTAAAGGAACTCAGCATGCTCAGTACGGTGTTCATCAAATCAAGTGAGCTGGTCCAGTCGCAAACGCGGCAGGCTTTGCGTGTTCAACTGCCTCAAGATCTGCCATGGGTTGTTATGCCGTATGTTGATTCAGCGCAGGCAAAAGCCACCGCTGCCATTCTGGCGAGTCGCGCTGGTGTCAAAGGGGTCTTGTTGTGCGTCGAGGACGATGAACGCCTGGGGTTCATTCGCGTGGTTAATGAGATCTTTTTAATCAGCTTGTGTGAGTATTTTACTTACCTCGCTCAAGATGCCTTCCCCGGACGCTACTGGTTGGACCAAGCTGTGAAGGCTTTGAACCACAGCGGCAAGGGTTTATTGGCCTTCAATGACGGCAAATGGTTCGGAAAACTGGCGGCATTCGGCATGGTGCGCAGGCAATGGGCGGTGAATAACTACGGTGGTGCGCTGTTCCACAGCGGCTATAAATCGCACTACGCAGACACAGAACTCACCCTGTTGGCAATGGAGAAAATGCAATTGGATTACAATCCTAATGCGATTTTAATGGAGATTGACTACGAAAAAGATAAAAAGCCTACAACAGTGTCAGATAAAGCCTTATTTGCAACCCGAAAATCTCATGGTTTCGAAGGTAAGGTGTCTCAATTAAAAGTGTTAAATCTATTCGTCTGAGAGTTTCTGTAAGAGTAATGCAAAAGCATTGATTTTCCTCTGTCTTTTCAGTGCCATGCTTATTTCCGGGGCTTTTATTTCTTTTTATTAAAAGTTTAAGCAACGTTACATTAGTTAAACGGCATAAGTGCGAAAAAACACTTAAACCTCCCCCTATTTAGGTGATGTAATAACGTCCCCCGTCTTTATTATGGCCAAAGGTAAATTGTTTCTTCGTGCAAACCGAAAATTTTTGTTAAATAAAATTTGCGCTGCGAGACACAGTTAGTTTGTTGGAAGTTTTTAAGGATGATGACCACATGTCAAAGAGTAACCGTTCAAAGTTGAAAAGTGCGCTCAAAACCTTTTTCGCGAAGCGTCAAGGTTTGAGTTTGGAGTCTCAGGTAGCAATCCTGACTCTGTTGGTGGGTGCAAGTTGGGTTGATGGCGCCCAAGCAGCCGAGGGTGTTGAGCAGGGCGGTTTGCCAGTTGCTCGCCTTTCGCCAGCTGAGCAGAAAGCGATTGCTGAGATCAAGGCGCTGATCAAGGACGGTTTGACTGCTGAAGAAATTGCACAAATTGTTGAGTCCACACAGCAACTGCAGGCCGGTCAGGTCGTGGATGTGTTGGAGGCTCTGCTGTCTGACGAAACGCTGGCCGCAGAGAACATCGATGAAATGGTTGAGCAGTTGCGCGCTCAACTCGAGCAGAGCCGTGGTGAGGTGATTGTACTGTCGCCCTCCGCTGCAAAGACAAAAGTGGCAGAAGAGAAAAAAGCGATTGAGTCTGAGTATGGTGCCGATGCACCCGCTGCCAGTTCTTCAAAGGTAACGGTTGAAACTCCCAAAGAAGATGACGATGACAAAGGCGCGGTCCTTTTAAATTCTGGTGATTCTTTGGGTTTGGCGCCAGCCGCTTTTGCCTTCGGTCCTTTGGGTCTTGCTGCAGGTGGTGTCGCAGGTGCAGTTGCTTTGGCGGGTGGCGGTGGTGGTGGTTCATCCACACCCCCCCTGATTACCCAAAACGGTGAAGCCATTGACGGTTACATCAGCGGCGCGGATGTATTTGTAAGGGCGGCAGATGGTACATTGACCAAAGTGGGTGTCACCGATGAATTGGGTCAGTTTGAAGGTCTCGACGGTACACCAGGCCTGAAATTGACTGCAGCGCAAACAGCATTGAAATTGGTGGTTTCGGGCGGTACTGACGTCAGCACCGGTGAGTTGTTTACTGGTGTCATGGAGGCGCCTGCCGGTTCTTTGGTTGTTACCCCGCTGACCACCATCATTGCGAAAATGATGGAAGATGACAGCACCCTGACGGCAGAGCAGGCCAACGATGCGCTGGTTGCCAAGCTGGGTTTGCCTGAGGGAACGGATCTAACAACGCTTGATCCAATTCAGGTTGCTGCCGATCCTGACTCAACACCTGAAGAAGCCGCAATGGCGCTTGAGGTCTATCAGCGCGCACTGGCTATTATTTCTCTGGCAGAAAACGCTGCTGCAGTGGGCGATATCACGTTCTCTGCTGCATTTGACTCCGTTGTTGCGTCCATCAGTACCAATCTGGTCACTGAAATCGAGACCGTGGGTGTTGAGAACGTTACTTCCGTAACAGACACCGAATTGGTGACCGTTGCTGTGGGCGGCTTGGCCGACCTGAACGCTGACGCTTTCAGTGGTGCCAACCTGACAGCCTTCATTGATGCCGGTAAAGATGTGGTGGGTCAAATTGACTTGACCGTCTCCGTTGATGATGCCGATTCTGACCGCAACGAAGCGGTGGATGGTATTTTGGGGACATTCCAGTCCGAGCTTTTGGAGGGCAATGAAATCAACGACCTGATCGTTGGTTTTGGTGGCGACGACACCTTGTTGGGTGGCAGCGGCGATGACACCTTGTTGGGTGGCCTTGGTAACGACGTCCTGATTGGTGGTAGGGGCGTAGATACAATTTTCGGTAGCGAGGGTGATGACACCGTCGAAATCGACTTGTTCTCAGAGAGTGCTGGCTTGTCTGACTCCATTGAGTTGGGTTCCGGCATTGACGTGGTGGAAGTTCTGGGCGTAGGTGCATTTGATCTGGATTTTGTTGAGTCCGAAGTGGGTGACGACGACGTTAAGGACTCAGAAGGCAATCTGGCTGTTACGCTGAGCGTGCAGGGGCTTAATGAGCTTGCAACCCGTCTGGACGACGAAGGTCTGCGCTTTGTGGGTGTTGATGGTGGTACCTTCAGTGTCAATGGTGATGGTCAATTCAGCGAAGTGGTGTTGGGTTCTGCCGATGCAGATACACTCGAAGCCACTGTCGCATCTGGTGACGTGTATATTCAGGGCGGTGAAGGCAATGATTTGGTCACCGGTGGTGCTGGCAACGACGTTTTGTCTGGTGATGCCGGCGACGATGATGTGATTGCTGGTGCCGGCAACGACAGCGTGCAAGGTGGTGACGGCAACGACAATTTGCAGGGCGATGACGGCGACGATACCCTCATTGGCGGCGCGGGCGACGACAGCATTCAGGGCGGTCTTGGCAATGACTTGGTCAAACTCGATGTTTCAGTTGCTGGCAGCGATTCAATCGACTTGGGCGATGGCGAAGATGTCATCAGCATTACAGGTGCAGATCAAGTTCGCATTACCTTAGACCTGTCCGAAGTGGGCAACGGCAGCATTACAAACGCAGACAGCGAATTGCCGGTAGGCATTCAGGCTGAAGACGAAGATGGCGAATTGACTGGCGACCAGTCAGTGACTGTGGACGAAACCATCCGCCTGGTGGCTGAAGAAGGTACCAAGTTTGATGTTCGCGACTCTGTCACAGACGAAGCTTACGGTGATAACTTCGACCAAGTGATTTTGGGTGCAGAAGGTAACGATTCAATCTTCGATTTTGGCACGCCTGACGTTGAAGTCTCCAATCGATTTATCGCCATGGGCGATGGCGACGACGTCATCTACACATTTACTGCCGGTGACGACTACATCAGTGGCGGTGACGGCAACGACACTTTGCTGGCTGCCGGTGGCAACAATACACTGGATGGTGGTGTAGGCAACGACCTTTTATACACCTTCGGTGATGGCGATGACCTGGCCATTGTTGATCTGGCCGACGAAGGCGACGACCTTATTAACCTGGGTGGTGGCAACAACACGGTGAATGTTGAAGGCGACGGTGAATTCCGTCTCAACCTTAACCCCGGGTTAGTGGGTAACGATCCAAGCGCAGGCCTTGACAACTTTAATAGTGGTTCTTTTGAGGTCTACCTTGGTTTGGAAGACAAGGACGGTGATCTGCTTAACGAGTTCACGGGCGGAGGCGTTAATGTTGGCGCAGCCGAGACTGACTTTCCGATTTCAGACACGCGTGCAAACGACGAAGGCATGCGCTTTGTAGCCGTTGATGGTGGGCACTTCGACGTGCGCGAGCGCAGCGATTCCAATCCCAATGCAGGCACTGAAATTGGCAACACATTCAAGGTGGTTTCTCTGGGTACCATTGGAGACGACACGCTGGACGAATCTGAAACTGTGGGTGATGTATACATTCACGGTGGTGCCGGTAGCGACTCTTTGTTGGGTGGTGCTGGCAACGACGTACTGATTGGCGGTAGAGAAGGCGGTTATGCCGACCCTTTGTCTGACAACGATACTTTCGTGGGCGGCTTGGGCGACGACCATATCATCGGTAACGGCGGTGCAGATCTGGCCCGTGTGGACCTGATGGCCGATGGCAACGACACCATAGAATTGGGTATTGGCGACACCATCAGTGATTTTGGTGTTTCCGACAATACAGTAGACACCATCAGCGTCTCGGGTGGCAGCAACGTCACAGTAACCTTCAATAACACCGAAGTGGGCAACGGTTCGGCTCTCAATGAAGAAGACCAGTTGGCAGTCAGCCTGCAGGCCGACGGCAGCGAATTTGTGGTGATCACAGACGACGAGGCAATTCGTTTTGAGTCTGAAGGCGATGAAACTTTCACGGTCAAAGACGATACCGTTGAGCTGGGTAGCGGTTTTGATGTGGTTCTGCTGGGCGGTGCAGGTAACGACTTCATCGATGATAGTTCGGTGTTCTCTGCTGAAGAAGACGATAATATCGTAAACACTGCCAACACCTTCATCAACGGTGGCCAAGGCAACGACGTTATTTTTTCAGGGGCAGGTTCCGATCTGATTTATGGTGGTTCCGGTCAGGACTTCATCAGCGCTGGTGCAGGCAATGACGTTATTCTCGGTGGCGACGGTTCCGATAACATCACAGGCGGTGCAGGCAACGACACCATTTTTGGTGGTGCAGATGCCGACAGCCTGTCTGTAGACCTTTCCGCCGACGGCAGTGATTCCGTGGATCTGGGTTCCGGTTTTGACTTCGTTGAAATCAATGAGTCTGCTGACACCCGCATCACCTTGGATGTGGCCGGTGTTGGTAACGACAACATCCACAGCAGCGATGACATCCTGGCGGTGTCAATTCAGTCCCAAGACGACGCAGGTGAACTTCAGGGCGATATTCTGCAAATTGACGATGAAGGTCTGCGTTTGAGAGCGGAAGACATTCTTTCGGCAAATGGCACCCTTCTGGAAGATTCCAAGTTTGATGTGCATGACTTGAACGGTTTGGAAGTCTCTCCAGGCGACCGTTTCGACGAAGTGGTGCTGGGTACCTCCGGCGACGACTACGTCTCCGATTACGTCAGCGAGTCCATCAACAACTTTTTTTCTCTAAGGGACAACAAGGATTTCGTGCCGTCACAAGCCCCCGATGTGTTTGTCGAGGGTGGCATGGGCAACGATAATCTGTTGCTGGGCAGCGGTAATGACTATGTCAGCGGTGGTGCAGGCAATGACATATTGTTTGGTTCTTCAGGTGACGACACCCTCATCGCAGGTTCTGGCAACGACGTAATCGGTGAAGGTGCATTCTCCTCTGGCGGATTTCTTGACGGAATTTTCAATATAGACGAGTCAGGCAACGATGTGCTTCGCGTCAATCTGGACACCGACGGCGACGACAGGGCTAACCTCGGTTCGGGTTTGGATACTGTTGAACTGCGTTCAAGCGCAAGCCAGGTTCGCGTGACGTTTGACGACACAGTGGTAGGCGCTGGAACTGCAAACGATGTTCAGGTTCAAGCCGAAGACATCGATGGCGCTGTCACCGGCAATATTTTGACCACAGACGACGAAGGCATTCGTTTTGTTGCGGCAGAAGGCACCGTGTTCGACGCGTACGTGGAGGGCACTTCGCTGGGTGACAACTTCTCCGTGGTTTCCTTGGGTTCGGTTGGTAACGACATACTGGACGAGTCTGAAACCGCTGGCGAAGTTTACATTCATGGTGGCGTTGGTAGCGACTCTTTGGTAGGTGGCGATGGCAACGACGTGTTGGTGGGTGGTAAAGAAGGTGGTTACTTAATTCCCAATCCCACTCCCGATGAATTTCAGTTTACGGATGACGAATTTATTGAATTGGCTGACAACGACACCTTCGTTGGCGGGTTGGGTGACGACCTTATTATCGGTAACAACGGTGCAGATGTGGCCCGTGTTAATTTGTCGACCGATGGTAACGACACTCTTCAACTGGGCAATGGCGAGACTTCTAATAGTCCTTTTGCAACCAACTCCACTTTTGATACCGTCAGCATCTCTGGTGACAAGAACGTTACATTAACCTTCAATAATGCTGAAGTTGGCGATGGCGACATTTACAATGCCGGAAGCGAACTGGCAGTCAGCTTGCAGGCCGATGACAGTCTATTTGTGTCGACAGCAGACGACGAAGCGATTCGTTTTGTCTCTGAAGACAAACAAACCTTCACAGTCAAAGACGGCACAGAAGAACTCGGCAGCGGGTTTGATGTGGTTGCTTTGGGCAGTGCCGGCAATGACTTCCTGATTGAAAGCGCGTCAAAAAATCACTTCATCAACGGCGGTCAGGGCAACGACTACATTGTCACCGGTTCTGGCGACGATGTGCTTTTTGGTGGAGCAGACCGCGATGTTGTAATCGCTGGCGGCGGCGCAGACCTTGTTTATGGAGGCGACGGTTCAGACTACATCCAGGGTGATGCAGGCAACGACACCATTTATGGCGGCAACGGTTCAGATGAGATCATTGGTGGTACTGGCAACGACACCATTTTCGGTGGCGCTGACGCAGACTCTTTTAGCGTAAACCTCTCCACGGATGGCAGCGACAGCGTTGATCTGGGAACAGGCTTTGACTCCGTAAGTATCAGTGGTTCCGCAAACACCCGTATGACATTGGACGTTTCGGCTGTTGGTAACGACAACATCGAGCGCAGCGCCGATACCTTGGCAGTGTCTGTACAGTCCCAGGACACGCCAGACGGCGACATTCTCCACATCGACGATGAAGGCCTTCGCTTTGTTGCGCAAGACTTCGTTGAAGGCACAGTGCTTGTAGACGCCAAGTTTGATGTGCGCGATCTTGAGGATGCTCAAGTGTCTGAGGGCGATCTGTTTGACGAGGTTGTATTGGGCTCCGCTGGAGCTGACTATGTCGACGATTATCGTGACAAGGCGATCTCTGAGTTTTATCGTGAGATGGCTGCTGAGGAGGCCGAACAACTGTTCGTACCGTCAGGTTCGCCAGATGTGTTTGTTGAGGGTGGTCAGGGCGACGATTTCTTGACGACGGCCTATGGCAATGATTACCTCAGCGGCGGTGAAGGCAACGATGTACTGTTCGGCTCTTTGGGTAACGACACCTTCATTGCTGGCGCGGGTAACGACAAAATCGGTATCAGCGACAGTGTGATTTCTGCCAACAATGCCACTGAAGCCTTTTTCAGTGTAAACAACCCCAACAACAACATCTTTAAGTTCACCAGCAACTTGCAAGCCAATGACGACGAGTCCGGCGACGATTTGCTCATCGTAAATCTGGAAACCGACGGCAACGACACGGTCAATCTGGGTTCAGGCGCTGACACCGTTGAACTGACCAGCACTGCAAGCACAGTCCGCATGACATTTAATGCCGACTCTGTTGGCAGTGGCGGTGCAAACGATGTGCTGGTTCAAGCTGAAGACAGTGAGGGTGAACTGACAGGTAACATTCTGACCACAGACGACGAACTGATTCGCTTTGTGGCCGACGAAGACACCTTGTTCTCCTTGAATGCCAGCGGATCTGCCTTGGGCGACGATTTCGGTGTGGTTGATCTGGGTGGCTTTGGAAACGATAGTTTCGACGAGTCCTTGAGTTCAGTCCGCGCCTACATCAACGGCGGTTTTGGCGATGACACTATCGTGGGTAGTGCCAGCAATGACGTTATCGTCGGTGGCGCTGGAGCAGATCTGTTCCGTGTGAATCTGGACACAGATGGCAGCGACTTGGCCAACCTCGGCAGTGATTTGGACACAGTTGAGGTCAGTTCCTCTGCAGCGCAGGTTCGTGTCTCTTTCGACACCGCAGGCGTGGGCCAAGGCAACCGGAATTCTGTCACTGTTCAAGCTGAAGACGGCGGTGGCGATCTGATCGGCAGTATTCTGACCACAGACGACGAAGGTATCCGCTTCGTGGCGCAAGACGCAAGTCTGTTTGACCTCACCACCTCGAACGGAACCTCTTTGGGTGACGATTTCGGTGTGGTTGGTTTGGGTAGCTTCGGCAGCGATGTATTCGACGAGTCTGAAGTCCTTTCCAGTGTTTACCTCTCAGGTGGTCAAGGTGACGACACCCTGACTGGCGGCTTGGTTGATGACATCTTGTTGGGTGGTTCAGGCAACGACGTTCTGGCTGGTGGTGCAGACAACGACTTTATTGATGGTGGTGAGGGCAACGACGACGTTGCACGATTCACTGAAGAGGGTCGTGAATTGGCCTCCGATGATGTGTTCGCGTTCGATTCTGAAACCAACACACTCACATTCACAGACAATGCTGACAGCAGTGTTGAAGTTGATACGCTGACAGGTATTGAGAAGCTGGACTTCGGTACGTTCGACGCAATTGCCAACAACCAGATCTTCGTCACAGAAGCTCAACTGGCTGTTCTGAATGCGGCTGGCGTTGGGTTTGCTGCAGACAATGACGTGACGCTGATTGTTGATGGCAGCACGTTGTCGGAAAGCAATCTGACTCTGAGTGACTTGCAGAACTTGGGCATTGACCATGTGCTGACCGACGGTCCGTTGGTGAACATTGAGTTGGGCAGCGGTCCGGACGACGGTTTCCTGGCACGTGTCACTGAGGCTGGTGGGAGTGTGGACAGTCGCTTGGGTATTGACTTCAAGGTTGATTCTGAGAATCCGGTGAAAGACACTGCGGTTGTGAATCTGGGTCTGACAAATGCACAGCTCAGCGAGTTGTTCAGCGAAGTTGAGCCCGGTGTACTGCTGCCTGATGAGTTGAACACCACAGCAGGCAAGGACCAGTTCGCTTTGATCAATGGTGGCAACACTACTATCACTGAAGAAGTTGCCGCAGCCCTGTATGGCAGCGACGCAACGCAATCGAAGTTGTCTATCTCCGATCACTTTGCAACTGCTGATGGCGTAAGCACTCAGACATCGCTGACATTAGATGTAAACGGCAGCACGATTTCCGACAACGACTTGTCTTTAGTGGATCTGGCAAGGCTGGGCGTTGATGAAATCAGCTTGGGCGCTGACATGACTGACACCGGTTTCTTTGTGAACATCGGAATCGGCGAGGCCATTGAACAGTTCGCAACAGCGTATCTGGCTGACAATGCTGATGACTTCTCTGGTGCGTTGTCAGATGCAGTGACCAAATCAGTGCTTCTGGCTGACAGCATCAACAACATCCAGTTCACTGGTGGCGACTTCATCAGCGAGTTCATCTTCGCGGATGCACTGTCTGAAGATGCTGCGGCAGCGATCAAAGGTCTGGCGGCAACGTCTGATCCAGCGGTTACAGAGTTCAATAACTTTGAAGCAGCGCTCCGCAGTTCATTGGATTCAAATCTGGTAGGCGACATTAATATCAACGGCGGCTTTGTAAGTGTGTTGGTGGCAGATGCAACAGCAGACGGTACAGTGTTGGCAGACTCCGAGCTTTCAGCGGCTGATCTGGATGACCTTGGTTTCGATCTGTTGTTGCTGGGCGACCGTGATCAGAGTGGTGATGTGGTTGGTTATGCAGATCTTGAGGCGCTGTTGGCTGATCTGGGTGAATTCAACCTTGATACGCTGACCGACAATGCCAGCGATGGCACAGATCTGAATCAGGACAGTATTGCCTTGATCGATCTGCCAGAGGCTGACATGACCGTTGAGCAATGGATGGCTACTAATCCGTTTGAACTGGCCGATCTGCAAGCCTTGGCTGCTTTGGGTCTGGATGCAATCGCGATTGGTAACTCTTTCGACGACTTCATCGCCAACGGAGAGATGGACATCAACGATCTGATCAACACCCATCCAGACAATTTGCAGTGATTGTTTCTTCAGTAAATTTGTAATTAAAAGGGCACCCGAAAGGGTGCCTTTTTTTTGGTCGCATCCCTAAGGCGGGGCGGATAAAGACCGGGAAGGCAGCCATTGTGTGCGAAATTACACACTTAGGTTCACCCGTCTACGGTAATCATGGTTAAATATGAATTGTTGCTTTTATTGAAAAGTCAGGCCAAGACACAATGTCGCTTTTTACCCCACCCATCGATACCAAGGCAGATCAGGCCGAGCTTTCGCCCTTGCGCAAGGCGCTACAGGAATGCAAAACAGCGTTTTCCCTGATGGCTTTTATCACCTTCGTCACCAATATTCTGGGAATTGTGCCTACGCTTTACATGATGAACATGTACGACCGTGTTTTGTCGAGCAAGAGCGGCGTCACTTTGATTTCCCTAATGGTCTTGGTTATCGGCGTGTATCTGTTCTGGTCCGCATTGGAATGGATACGCAACCGCATCATGATCCGTATTTCTTTGCGTATTGACTGGGACTTGGCCGCCAAAGCTTTCGATGCATCTTTCAGACGCAATGCTGGTCGGCGAAAGGTCAACATTCAACAGGTGATGGGCGATTTGCTGACCTTGCGCCAGTTTTTAACGGGTCGGTCATTGATTGCCGTTGTTGATGCACCGTTTTCCATTATTTACATCATTGTGGGTGGTTTGATTCACCCACTTTTGGCCGCTTTCAGTTTCGCCTCCACGTTTATTGTTGGCGTTATTGCGGTTATGAACCGAAAGGTGGCGACGCCTGCGCTGCGGGCCGCCAACGAGGCTTCTGGCGAGGCCACCCGGTTGGCTGCTCAAAGTCTGCGGTATGCAGAAACAGCGACAGCTATGGGTATGCTGCCTGCCATTCGCAACCGTTGGCACGAAAAACACCGCTGGTTCCTTCAGCACCAGGTCAATGGCAGTGAAGCCTCCGGTCTGATGGGTTGGGTTGGCGGTGTTGTCTCGAAAATGATGCCTTCCATACAAATGGCGCTGGGTATTTTTTTGGCCATTCAAGGCGTCATTACCGGCGGCATGGTCATTGCAGCCACTTTCCTTGTCAGCCGGTCAGTGGGACCGATTAAAAGTCTCATCAGTAACTGGAAAGATGTGGTGAATGCCCGTCTTGCCTTTGAACGTCTGGATCAACTTTTGTTGGAAGATGAAAAGCGTGAACAACGCATGAGTCTGCCTGCACCCACTGGCCGTCTGGCGCTTTCAGAGGTTCAGGCTTGCCCTCCCGAGTCTAAACAAGTGGTGCTCAACCACGTTGATTTTTCCCTGGAGCCCGGCGAGGCTCTGGCCGTTATTGGTCCGAATGCTGCTGGTAAGTCCTCAATGTTGAAAGTGCTGCTCGGGTTGTGGAAGCCTTCAAGTGGCTCCGTACGCCTCGACGGCGTGGAGATGTCCGATTGGAACCACGATGAGCTGGGTCCTCACTTGGGGTATGTACCGCAAGAAGCGGACCTGTTTGAGGCCACCATTGCAGAAAACATTGCCCGCCTCAACGTGGTGGATTCAGAGAAAGTGGTCGCAGCGGCCAAGGCCGCAGGTGTTCATGAGGTAATTCTGGGGTTTCCGGAAGGTTATGACACCTTTTTGGGTGATGCCGGGTTTGCCTTGTCTGGCGGGCAAGCCCAGCGGGTGTGTATTGCGCGTGCGCTGTATGGCGATCCTAAACTCGTCGTGCTGGATGAACCTAACGCAAAGCTGGATGAATCTGCAGAAACCGAGCTGATGATGACGCTGCGCGATCTCAAAGCCAAGGGGGTCACTGTGGTGTTCACCACACACCGGCCGCGTTTGCTCGCTGTGGCTGATTACCTGTTGGTGTTGAAAGCCAGTGAGCAAGTGGGCTTTGGCCCCATCAAGGAAATGTTGGCAAAGTTGAACACACAAAAAAAAGATCCGGTCGCCGCTGACGTCAAGCCAAAACTGCAGGCGGTGAGCGAGACAAAACCCGCGCCGGGAGCGCAGGAACAGGGAGCCTCAAAATGACTGAAGCTTCTACGCAAAAAGCGTCTTTGTGGGCTCGTATTGACGCCTGGCTGACCGAGTGGGTTGGCTCCTGGAATCCGTACGATCCGGAAAAGCTTGAAAAATCCGAGCTCAAGCCTGTAGTAATTGAAGAGTCGTCCATTCGTAAAAGTACCTTCAAGGCGTTGTTTCTTGCACTCAGCCTCTTCATGGTCTGGGCCTCGTTCGCGCCACTGGACAACGGTGTGCACATGACAGGCAACGTGGTGATTCAAGGGCACCGCAAGGCAGTCCAGCATCCGCATGGCGGCGTGGTCACAGAGTTGATGATCAAGGAGGGACAACGGGTAAAAGAAGGGCAGGTTCTGATTCGCGTAAACCCCTTGGGTGCCGAAGCCAGCTTGAACCAAACCGAGTTGGACTACTTCAACCTGATGGCTGAAGAGTCCAGGCTGCTGGCCGAACGATTGAATTACGACAGCATTCGCTGGATTCCTGAATTCTCAGAGGTTGCTGCAGACGATGCCCGCAGCGTTCAGGTGAAATTGCTGCAAACCCAGTTGTTCAATTCACGCAGGCAAGAGTTTCAAACGCAGCAAAGTATTCTCAATGAGCAAATTGCATCGAATCAAAAGCAGTTGAGGGAACTCGGCGAGGTTCTGTTGATCAAGAAGGAGCAGCTGGCTTCCTTGGCCGAAGAAGCGAAAAGCAACCGTGAACTGGCCAAAGAGGGTTACGTGTCCGTTGCAAAGGCCAATGAGGTGGAACGCCACCGATCCGACCTGTTGGCTTCCATTTCCAACCTGAATTCGGAAATTACACGCAGCCAAACCGCCATTTCAGCGGCCAAACTGCAACTCATACAGCAACGATCTGCCTTCTTGAAGGATGTGGACACGCGCCTGGCCGAAGCGCAAAAAAACAGAAAGTCTACCCGATCAAAGGTAGATTCCCTGACCTTTGACCGCGACCTGGCGGAGGTCAAGGCGCCCATTGCCGGCACCGTAGTGGGCTTGAAAGTATTCACCGAAGGTGGAGTTATTAAAGGGGGCGACCTTTTAATGGAAGTGGTGCCAGAAGACGGCAACCTGATTATTGAAGCCCATGTGCCGCCGCAGTACATCGACAAGGTGCGGGTCGGCCTCACAGCCTTTACCCGTTTCACCGCTTTCAACGTCAACACCACACCGGTGGTCGATGGGGTGGTTGAATTGGTGGCGCCTGATAAAACTCTCGGACCGGACGGCAAGGAAGAGTTCTACCTTGCACACATCAAAACCACGGAAGGTGCATTGCAGCGCATGGAAGGGCTTCAGATTCAACCCGGTATGCCTGTGGAAATTGTGGTGAAAACAGGCGAACGCACTTTCATGAGTTACTTGCTGAAACCACTGAGCGACCGGGTTTCGCGTTCGTTCAAGGATCCGTTCTGATGCCTGTCGCACTCCGCAGTTTTAGGCGTCTCACAGTCTTTTTGAGTGGGGCGGGTCTGGGTTTGCTGTTGGCCACAGGTGCAGCAGCGCAGACCCAGCGGCAGGTCTATGAACTTTCAAAAGCAGACAAAGACCGCATCTCAGCCGTTAGCGGTATTTTGTTGCAAGCCTTTGAGCAAGCCAAAATTTACGACCCTCAATACCAGGCGGCTCAGGCGGATTTTCAGTCGGCGCGCATTCAGGCCACCGGCAATTTGTTTGCTTTGGCGCCCAGCGTGCGGTATTCGGAAAGTGTGTTGGAGTTTGAGTCGCGCAGTCGTAAAACACTGACCATTACCCAACCCCTTTTCAGCATTGAAAAAATTGGGACTTTCCGCGAAGCCGACTCACGCGCCTCGCAAGCCATGGCAAACCTGAAAATCAAGGAATATGAGCTGGCCACGCGTTTGGTTAAAGCCACGGCCGACTATGTAAAAGCCAATGAAATTCTGAGAACCAACCAGGCTCGCATTGAAACGCTGCAAACTGAAGCGGGTCGGGCAAAAAAAGAGTTGGAACTGGGGCAGGGCACCATTACCGACATGCGCGATACTCAGGTGCGTCTCGACCAGGCCCGTGCAACGCAGCTGTCCTTGGTGGCAAAACTGCAAACTGCTTCCCGCACCATACAGTCCATCACAGGTTCTTTGCCGAAAGAAAACCAATGGGTGCTCACCCGAAAGCCAAAAGTCGTTAAGCTAGGCGGGTTGGATGAAGCCTTGGCCCGCGCCTATGCCAGCAACTACCAATTAATGAATGCCTACAGTGGTTTGCGTATTGCTGAGCTTGAGCAGTTCAAGGCCCGAGGTGCGTTTGCGCCTGAGGTTAACTACCAGATCAGTAAATCACAGCGGGGCGAAATAAGCAACGATTCGACCGGCATCACCATCAGTTTTCCCTTGCAGGCGGGTGGATTTTTCAAAGTGCTCAGCAGTTCCAGCGGCGTGGAAAAAGCCAAGGCCACTGTGCGTCAGGTAGAGCAACAGGTGGAGGTGGATGTGGAGAAATTCCGCACCCTCACAGAAGCCGGCTTGAATGAAAGCAATATGCGTCTGCAGGCCATTTCATCAGCTGAACTCAGTGTGTTGGCCAATGAAAAAAGTTTCGCTGGCGGCGTACGCACTCGCATTGATGTGCTCAACAGCATACAAACCCAATATCAGGTGATTGAAGACTATGTAAACAGCCTGATGATCTTGTCTGACAACGTTCTGGGCTTGGGAACGCAAACCGCCTTACCCGTGGATGAAATCATGGCGGGCTTGAACAACCTCTTGTTTGAATAAAAAGAGCCTCCCTGTGGTCAAAAAAAACGGCGATTCCGTTTCTTTCAAGGCTTTGTTCCAGGCCGCAGGCAATACGCGCAAACAAGGTTTGTGGGCGCAAGCCGCCCGGCAATATGAACACCTGATAAATATAGCGGCGCGCCTTGAAAACCCATTGCCAGACCAGCACAGGGCGCTGGTTCACTACAACTACTCAGTTTGTCTGTTTGCATTAAATCAATTTCCCTTGGCCCATGAAAACGCCAAGCTTGCGTGGGGCCTGTCGCCTTCATTGTGGCAAAGCGGGTTAATTGCGGCCCATTCATTAAAGGCCATGGCCGACACAGCGGGTTATATTGAAACCCTGCAACAACTCTATTTGCAGGTACCGGAAGAACCCAAGGTGGCTGTGGCTTATTCCAGTTTGGTAATGAACCATTTGGGCGATGCCCACCGTGCTCGCCAAATTGCCTCCGGTTTTCTCAACGACCCCACTGAGTCGGCACAAGCGCACACCGTTTCTCTGATGTCCCGCCTTTATGACAGGGATGAAAACGACACCCCCGAAAAAATTAGCTCGGACATTCAGCGGTATGCACAGGCACGCCTGCAACTCAGCGCCGCAGAGGTGGCCGCTGTCGCGCCGTTTGACCTTCAGGTGCCTGCCAAGGCTGGCTACCGTGTGGGTGTTGTGTCCAACCTGCTGAATGCCTCACCGGTTCATTCCTTTGGTTTTGATGCATTGAACACCCTGAAAGCGCAAGGCAAGGAATTGGTGTTTGTGCAGCGGGGCCGCCAGAGCGATTGGGCCACCGACCAATTCAAGAGAATTGCCACGGCTTGGGTGGACGCTGTGGGCTGGGAGCCCGCCAAGCTTCATGTGTTGCTAAAGCGTCTGGAGCTCGATGAGTTGTTCGAGATGGGCGGTTGGATGGACAGCGACTGCATGAAGGCGGTTTCCATCAAACCCGCAAAAAAACTCTACAAGTGGGTGGGTGGGCAAAGTTGCACAACTGGCTTAACATCCTTTGACGGGTTTGTATCTGATGAACATCAGTCGCCCCTTGAAACTGCGGGTTTGTATTCCGAGCCCCTGTTGTTGATGCCAGGCAGTTATGTCAAATACACCCCACCGCCGTATTTAAAAGCCTTTCAGGGCAAGGCCAACCAAAGCATTGAATGTTTGGGAGGGTGGGGCGTTATTGCCAACCCGGTGAAACTTTCCAGAGCCTTTTTGCAGTGGTTGTGCGAGTTGGGTTTGCAGGCGCAGCCCGAAGTCGTGCCGTTTAATGCAATCCAAGCCAGTGCCGTCAGCCGTTTGGTGCTGGTGGACAAACGCTATGCCAATGCGGCTGTGCGTTCGCGGGTTGAGACAGTGCTTCGCCCCGTGTGGGGCGAGCGATTGAGCTTTGTTGTGCCTGAAAACCACCCGGCCTTTATTGGCGAATTGGTTAAGTTGGAAGGCTTGATTGACACCTTCCCTTACAGTTGCGGCCTGACGATGACAGAAGCCCTGTACGTTGGTTCCAGTGTGGTGTTTCCGGATGTGGAAAGAAAATTGTTTTGTGAGCGGCACGGTATTGCACACGTGCTGAATGCCCAGGAAAGAAAAGAGAACGTTAAGCAATGAGCGAAGAAAAAGAACAAGGCGCCCCGGTAAACACAAAGCCCACCGCCGCAAAGAAGAAAGCCACAAAAAAAACTGCAGTGGCCGCGAACGCTGATTTGCTTGCGCCCGTTACAGACAACGGTACGGCAGCAGCCATCAAGATTTTTCAGTGGGCAACTCCGGCAACACCGAAGCCGCAACGCGATGCAAGTTTCACGCCCTTGCTGCTAAAAGAGCAAAACGATCCTCTGTTGTGGCTTAAGGCCTGTGCGTTTTTATCGAAGTCGCAACAGCTGGAGGGCGTGGGTCACTGGGGCTTGCTGGCACCGGGCTTCACTCAAAAAATGGCGCTCTCGGGCGCTGACCTGATGCAACAGATTCAAGAAAACCCCGGGTTTGATGTCTACATAGCCAACCCTCATCTTGAAGTGGAAGCGCTGTATCAAAACCTGTGGGTGCAAGGCGAAATCTCACACCCCGGCTTATTGGGCGTTACCTCGAAAACCTTCAAGGCTTTGGGGCTGGATATTTCTACGGTGGGTTTGACCATGCCCTGTCAGTTCACCGTAACCTCAAATGCAGTGGTTGGTAATCAACGGTTCTGGAAGTCTTACATCAGCTTTTTAAACACGCTATTGACCCGTTGCGCAGAATTGCCTGCAGAGCATCAAAAGTTGCTGTTTCAACAAAGTGCAGACCCTAAAGGCTTGCATCAAGGGCGGCCATTCATCAGTTTTATTATTGAACGCTTGTTGTCCGATTTTTTATGGGTGAACCAGAAAAAACTTAAAGTGTTCAAACTCAGCAGCCCGTCGCTTGAGAAAAACCTCAGCGAATATGTGAATGATCTGCGGGTGCTAAAGCAAGCCGCGCTTGATCAAAAATCGCAAGCCTTGTTGCGCGCTTGGGCCAGTTACCGAACCTTGTTTTTAACTCAGGTCAAAGGCAAGGATTGGGTGGTTAAAAATGCCAAGGCCTTGGGCGTTGTCCTTAAATAAGAAAAATGGGTTGCAATGAAATGGTGACACGTAAAAGTAAAGTGGATGAGATGACCTTGGGTTTTGAAATGGAAGAGGGTGATGCAAACCCTGACAAAAAACCAGCGCTAAAGCGAGCCCGCAAAAAACCGGCGCAGGTCGTGTGGGCAACAGAGGCGCTGCTGAACATAGGCCGAGGTCGCTATTTGCTGTTTTCTCAGTTGCAGAATGCACAGTCCGCACCATTGGCTGTGGCCGCAACTTCTGCAAAAATGCCAGGAACGCTGCAGGTACAGTGCGGGGCACAAACGCCGGCGCTGTTTGCATACACTGCAGCTGATTCAGATGCAGACAAAACAAGACAGTTTGTTTGCGTGTTGAGCGATGTCAGCGAAGCGGCTGGCCCTGTGCAGTTGGTGATGGCATTGCAAGGCGGTGAACGTTTGTCTGCCAGTCAGACAATACTGAGTCTTAAATCAGACAATACCGAAACCGTGAGCCAACTGGCCCTGCAATTCGCAGAGCCTTTGAACGCCATGGTGCAACATGAAAAAGCGGGCAACTCACCCATCAAAGATTTTCTGCGCGTGTTTCAAAAATATGCGTCTTCAGTGAAAAGCCCTGTTGAGGGTCTGTTTGAACGCATTGATGAAAATGGTCTGGCCCAGGGGTGGGCGCTAAACCGTTTAAACCCTGCGCAGCGCTTGCAAGTGGGCGTGTATGAGGGTGAGCGTCTGGTGGGGTGGGCTGTGGCCCATTTACCGCGGCCGGCGCTGAAAACATCGCAAAAAAGTAATTCCAAGGCGGGCTTTGAAATCAAGCTTTCCCCTGTGGTGTTTGATGGCAAGCCGCATTCCTTGAATGCCTTTGTCATGGGCACTGAGCAGGCGCTGCCCGGTGGGCCCATCGCATTCAAGTCGGTTGAAATAAAGCCAACACCCGATGCAGGCATTCTGGGGTATGACAAACCAAGCAGACAGAGCTACAGGCGCAAATGGCCACCGTCTGCGTTCTGATGGAGGGCGGATTTTATGCCCCGGCGCTCAAGCTGATGGAGAATTGGCCTGAGCAAGGTCAGCACCGGATGCTCATCGAGTTCAAAATGGCTGAATGCGAAATGTTGCTTAAACAGTACGAAGCCGCTAACAAACGGTTTGCTGCCTTGGTGAAGTCTGCCCCTGAAGCGGTCTGGGGTTGGTGGGGCTTGGGCGAGGTTTTTTTCCGGATGGAAAAGTTCAAGGACGCTTCGAAGTGCTTTGCTGAAGCGAGCCGCAGGCAACCGGATGTTCCTGGTATCTTAAAAAAATTGGCGCAACTGCGACTGAAAGTGGCCAGGCAAAACGGTGTGGCCTCCCTTTCCAAGCAGCAGGCAAGCGTCTTGTTGGAAGATTGTCGGAAAATGGTGTTGATTGACCCCACAGACATTGAAGCAACTGAGTTGTTGTTTGATTTGACCGCCGCAATCGGAAGCAAAAAATCGTCTCCAAAATTGTTCAAAGATCATAAGCCAGAGATACGCGAATTGATACACGCACGCCTTGCGCTAGAAACGTTATGCGATTTTGTCAGTGGCCAAGAGATAGGCAATAAAAACTCAGGGAGCCAAGCGTGAACAAGCAGGTATGGATATTTCATGAGGCCAAGGTGCACAGCGAGCCCCTTGCAAGTCTTGGTCTTAAAGTAAAGACAGAGTTGCGCAGTGCGCGCTCCCGTTTACGGGCAATTGCGAGCAGTCGCATTGATGTGGTGTATCACTTGCCTTGGTGTCTGCCCCCAGAGCGTGAGAGGACTGATGAACAAGAGGCTTTTGGCGGGCTCGAGCAATGGCTGGAGTTCGGTATTGAGGCGCTTGCACTGAAGCAGGACTACCCCAACCGTGTACAACTGTGGCCTTTGGATGTCTTTATCAAAGTAAACAGCAATGTGGATTCCGAAGTGTTGCCCTCGCGAAGCAGTTTGAAGGCTTTTGTACTTGAACAGCAGCATCCTGTCGTGTTTGAGTTGTTGGAAGGGCTTGAACTCGGAGCGCAGTTGCATGGGCGAGATCCACTGACGCGCGGTACTTCTTCGAAACTTTCGAAAAAACAAGTCGATGAGCTTGCGGAGTTGCTCATACAGACAAAATCGCTTGAACAAGAAAACAAAAAGGTCATCAAACAACTTGAAAAAGTACAAGATCAAGTAGGCAAACAGAACATTGATTCCCCCAAGATCAAAGAACTTGAAGAGGCGAATTTGAAGTTTAGTGGCGAGCTGAAGCAGTCTACCCAAGAGTATGCAGATTTATTGAAACAGATGCATCAAGTGCAAGAGCAACTAGAACGTTTGTATCTGGATCATCAGGAACTTAAACAACAACTGACCCTGAGCGTCTCTGCAATGAAAACAGCGCAGAACACGCTGAGAATGAATTGCTTGAGCACTTCGCTGATCAAAGGTTCGTCATGAAAAACCTGCAGGAATTACTGGCTCCAATCATTGCGCAAAGTGGTCCTATCAACCGCTTGGTCTACGCTGGCTGCGGTCGCTTGGATAGCGTTGATACCTTGGCTGGTCTGGCCAGAAAAATAAAAATTTTTGAAGCAGACAAAAATTTGAAAGAGTTCAATGTTGATGCGATTGCTGAATTTCCGCATATCCAATATGTCAGCAAGCCTCTTTGGATGGCCGATAAAACTGTCACCTATTATCGCTACAACTTTCCGCGGTTCAATGGCTTGAGAAAAGTCATAGACGCAAAGGGTCGCTATCCCAATCTCAAGTTGGTGGACGAAGTTGTTTTGCAAACCCAAGACATTGGGGGGCTTGAAGAGCACTCCGAGTTTGATGGCTTTGTGCTTGTACTTGACGTCAATGGTGCGGAAGTGGATTTGTTGGCTCAGCTAACAAACAAGACGCTCAAATCCCTGACCCACATTATTCTGGTGCTGCCAGAGTCGGGTTTGTACGGGCCTGACGAAGCAACCGAGGTTTTCAATAGTTGGGCAGGCGAAAATTCTTGGTTGGTAACCCAGACTATTGAGTGCGCGGATGGTTCCAGTTTCGTAAGGCTAACGCCTGACATCGAGCAAAGACAGACCATCACCGTTGATCATGCGGTCAGCAACCTGGAATTGCGCCAAAGGCAAATGGTGGAAACCTTCTCTGCTGAACGTGCCGGGTTAGAAAAGACAATAAATGAGTTGCGGCAAGTTCATGAAACGCAAATTGCAGCGCTGGAAAAAACGCACAAAGACACTTTGAATTCGCTGACTCAAAAAGTGGCAGGGCTTGAAGCAGAAAACGAGCGATTGATTCAAGCTTATAAGTCGGTTGAAATGTCTGTAAAAGAGTCGGAAAAAACTCACAAAGATACTTTGAATTCGCTGACTCAAAAAGCGGCAAAGCTTGAAGCAGAAAACCAGCGATTGGTTCAAGAGCGCGAGGCGATGCAACTTGCCATGCGTGACCTTGAGCAACGGCAGCGCTTGATGAACGAAGAGCTTGTAAGGGGTGAGGCGCAATTGACGCTCATTAAAGACTTGCTTCTTCGTGATTCTGCTTTCTAGGAGTGCCTAAGTGCATAGTCTGATCCAAAAGCTGATGGCATGGCTTGCAGCACGCTATTTTATTTCCCTCAAGGCGGTTGAAACCCCGCTGCTTGACCAACCCGCCGCATCGAATGCTCAGATTGCCGACGAGGGAAAGGCCTTGGTACCCTACGACGCAGGCCTGTATGACCTTGTGCGCAGCCGCTGGGAATTTGGCGACTGGGCCAGCTTAAAGTCAATTGCTTTCGAGACGATCGCTGACCACCCTGAAAGGGCAAAGCTCGCGCTCTTTGTGGGGGCTGGTTATGCGCAAACCTTCGATTATGAAAAAGCAGGTTTGTTCTTCAAGGCTGCCAAAGACTGGGGCTGCTCCAAGCGTTTGTTGGCCCAGGTGATGGCTGCGGGCCTGCACAATACCTACGGGCGAGCCGCAGCCATGGCGGGCGACGAAAGACGTGCCTTGTTGCACCTGCAACAGGCGCTCTCAGTGGTAAAACCTTCAGGTGATCTAACACTGATGCAAAAGGCCAGAGTGCAGGAGCAGTTGTCGCAATTGGGTATTGTCAATGTTGTGCACAACTCGGAGTCGCAAGGGCTGGACACCATCTCTTCATCTGCGGCCTTCAAACTGGCATCGCAACCAGAAAGAAATGGGCGTGATTTGTCAGCTTTGGTGGAGAAGACGCAAGGCAGTGTTGATCGCTTGAAGGCTGATTTGGACAAAGTGCTGAAGAAAGAGGTTGAAAACTCAACCAAGCAACTGATGGCTTTTATGTCGCTTGAGCGCTTCTTTGAAACGGGTGAGTTGGCCGAAATGAATACTGAGAGGCACAATTGGCCCGTGTCGCCTGACCTTGCCTTGTTGTTGGTCAGCTTCCTGGAGAAAAATACCTATGACCTTATTGTGGAGTTCGGTTCTGGGTTTTCCACCCGGTTGATTGCAAAAACCTTGAACAAAACAGCTGAAAAGTCAGGTGGCACTGCCTTGCCCAAGTTTATTTCTTTTGACCACCTTGAGAAATACCACAATAAAACCCGTGACATGCTGAGTTACGCCGCTCTTGATGGGCGCGTTGAGTTAGCCCTCACGCCTTTGGCAATGGTCAATGTTCCTGCGCGAGGCGATTACCTCTTTTATGACTGCGCTTCGGCACTTCAGCGGGTTTTGGAAACAACCCAAAATGAGATAAGCCGTATTTTTGTACTTGTGGATGGACCGCCTGGCGACACTGGGCCTCATGCCAGATACCCTGCCTTGAATGCCGTGGCGTCTGTATTTCCTCAAGCCGCTATACACCTGATTCTGGATGACTACATTCGTCCGGAGGAAAAGCGGGTTGCGCAAATGTGGATTGAAGACTTGCAAAGTGCTGATATTGAATTTACCAAGGAAGAAATCAAGCTCAATAAAGACGCTTGCTTTCTCAATATTAAAGGCAAACATACGGAGAGTGGTAGAAATGGCTGATATGCAAAATGTCCTCCAAGCTGCAAACAGCTTGTTCCGTGAAGGCAACTATGTACAAGCCAGAGAACTCTACGTAAAAGCCCAAGCGCTTTATCCAGAACTTGAGTTCATTGCACAGTCCATTTCCCACTGCGACCGTCTGTTGGGAAAGGGCGCTCAAGCAAAAGGGCTGCAGCAGCAAAGTGCTGTCACCCAGACATTCGTTCCCGTTGGCACTCAAATGAGCGTATCGGCAAGGCAAACCTCAATCGCTTTTTATAGAATCATTGGCAATTCAATTGACGTTCTACATGGTGAAAACCAGGCGCTCGAAAATTTGCGATTCCAACTAGAGCACGAATCTCAGTCTCCCTTGGTTCAAAAAAATTGGGTGCTCAACCGTATTGTAGACAGGAGCCAGCAATCTGAAATTGAGGGGCTTCTCAAGAGCTATGGAGCCAAATACACAAAAATACCGTTTGATCTGTCGCTGTTCAACGATCTCGTAAGTTTATTTGCTGTCAATGAAAAAGAAGTTCAAGGGCTCGGTTTAGCTCAACGGGTCAGATACCTGTCAGCAAAAAGCGCGCTCCTGAACAGTTATGTGATGAATAACAACGGCGCCAGAAACTTCTCCCTTGTCTCAGGTCGCAGGCGTGCAGACTGGGTGCTGCCCTTTGACGGTAATATTTTTATCAACAAGATCAATTTTGACCGTATGCTTGCATTCTTGTCCGAGGGGAGGCACCCAGGACTTGCTTACACTTGCCCCATGTTTCGCTGTGATACCAATGCAATCGACGCCCTTGAGCAGGTGGACTCCGGAGATGAGGAGCCTCAGATTTTATTCGGTGCCATGGCTGGCATGTTGTTTGACGAGCGGTTTGTCTATGGACGCAGGCCCAAGGTGGAAATGCTCTGGCGACTTGGCGCCAAAGGTCCTTGGGATTCATTCGTTGATGATGTTTTTGACCCTGAGAGAAATGCCATTCGATTGAACCACCTCTACGGCGGTCATGCGTTTAATGTCGTCCGCCTGTCTACGGGCGGTGATGATTCGTCAGTGGCCAGCGCCAAGAAGCGCAATTCCGTCAGAACTGAAGGGGTCGTTAGATTCTTTGCAGGGCTGAGCGAAAATTACCGAGCCAAGGCGAACTTGATTTGTCCAGAGCTCTCATTTTGAAAGGTCGATGACTTTGGATTCCATCCCTATGGTTTTCTCAGATAGAAGCGATGGTTTGGGCGAACGCCTGAACTGTGTTTTCAATGGTTTGCTGGTGGCAAAAATTTTGAATGCCGAGTTTCGATTCAAGTGGCCAGAGACCTATTTGTTATCTGCAGCTTTTCACTCCTTAGAGCGAGCCAAAGATATATTTTCCTCCGATTTTCTGGACAAGCACCTAGCACAAGCAGATGACTTGTTGGCTACCAATGGATTAATTACTTGTCCAAAGGGTTCTGAGGAATCGGTTAGGAGTGGCTTGGCTTTACAAGTAAGTCAGGGTACTTTGAAGACTCCGCAGAGAGCTTTTATTTTTAATTTGACTGATCGTGATGAGCGCTGTGCTCTTCATGCGCAGGTTGTTAACTCTTTACGTTTCACGCCAGAGATATCCAGCCTGTTGGATGAAACTCATCGCGAGAGTTCAAAGTCGGAGTCTCATGTCGTCATGCACGTTAGGGCGGGAGACATCGTATATGGACGTTTTAATGAGAGCCCAAATTTTGTGGGGAAAGCGTTACCCCTGGCACTGACTGTTGTTATTGCCAGACGACTCGTTGAGTCTGGGACGAGGGTTAAAGTTTTGGGGCAGGAGCCTACCGCGATTGAGTCTCTGACTGAAAGGTTGGGTTTTTTGCCTACACTTTCGTTTAAAAAGACGTTTGATGAAAAAGATCGGGTTCTGGAGAGTTTTTTTGATATCGCGCAGTTCGGTGCTGGGGAAAGTATTTTGGCGGGATCAAGTGGCTTTCCCAGATTTGCCAGTCAATTTTATTTAAAGAGCTTAACTAGCCCGGTTAAGCGCTTTGATCCTGTTGCCTTGATGAAGGATGTTTTCTTGGAGTTGCAACAAAATGGCGATGTTTACTCTTTAGAGCAGAAATCCTTCACCAGTTTTTTTTATTATAAAACGCTTGATTCAGATGACTATCTTATTTCACGCGATCTGCTTGAACAGGCGGCTTTGTATCAGCCTGAAAATGTAATGTATCAGTTGTGGTTGGTCCTGAATGAAATAAAATTCAAAAACTACAAAACGGCTGATTTAAAGTTCAGTTCTCTATTGCAAGAGTCTGTTCGCAGCGGTTTTAAGGATTTTTGTAAATCATCTCTCTGTAAGTTATTGCTTCAAGATACTGTTGGATCACCAGTGCGTTGTTACTTCCCGTTTTTCGAGTTTATTAAAGAAGGAGCTTCCAATTCCTCTTCGGCCTGTAAGGTTTTAGAAGTATTCATTGAAAAAACGGGTCCGCTAACCGAAGAAGAATGGTTGCAGGTAAGCAGTTTTATTTAAATTTCTTTTGTGCTTGCCGGCCCCTAGGGAAGCGCTGAACAATTCAAGCTGACGGCATTTTGTGTGCGTCAAAATCCATGAAAAAGTTCAGCGCAAAAAACTTCAACTGTTTTTTTCCCAAAATCGACGTTTTTTC
>JAJTDO010000078.1 GCA_021300475.1 Burkholderiales bacterium
TTGCACCGCAAGTGGTTTGAAAACTGCCTGACAGACGGTGCATTGGGCACCAGCACCTTGGCGCAGTCCACCGCCCCTGGTGTTTTTGAATGTTATTGGAAAGAACAGGGACGATGGTTTGAGGTCAGACGCAGAACCATCACCTGGGTAGATGGGCGCTGGGTTTCGATGGATGTCACAACCGACATCACGGAAAGAAAAAAGGCCTCTGAGATGGCCAAGGCGCAACAAGAAAAACTGCAATTTACAAGCCGTTTGGTAACCATGGGGGAAATGGCCTCGCTTTTGGCCCACGAACTGAATCAGCCTCTGGCAGCCATCAGCAACTACAGCATGGGCAGCGTGGCGAGAATAAAGTCAGGCCGAGCCGAACTCGTGGACATTCTGCCGGCACTTGAGAAAGCGACCCAGCAGGCGCAAAGGGCCGGCAATGTGATCCGAAGAATTCGGGAATTCGTAAAGCGCAAGGCGCCAGACCGCAAAGCCTGCCAGTTGGAAAAAATTATTGAAGATGCAGTCTCTTTTGCTGAAATAGATGCAAAAACCCGAGGCATTGAAATTCAGATGGAAATGCCTGAAACGCCCTCGCCCGCGGTGTACGCAGACAGAATTCTGATTGAACAGGTAATTTTGAACCTCATCAAGAATGGCATGGACGCCATGGTAGGTACCGAGGCGTCGCAGAGGCGTATCGTGGTGGCGGTGACCGAGCAGGCGAAAGTGTTGAGCCTGTCTGTTGCAGACTTTGGCAGCGGCATACCAGACGAGGCACTGGAAAAACTGTTCGAGCCATTTTTCAGCACAAAACCCGAAGGCATGGGCATGGGACTGAACATCTGCAGATCCATTGTTGAGTACCATGAGAGCACCTTGGACATTCTAAAAAATACGCCAACCGGCACAATTTTCAAATTCTCGCTGCCTTTGTATCAGCCAGACATTCACATATCCTCCGAGGAAAACCTGCATGAGCTACCACACCCGATCACAATCTCCGGTACGTGAACAACCGCTGCCCCAAGCTCGCGTTTACATTGTCGATGACGATGAGGCGGTCAGGGAATCGCTGCAATGGCTGCTGGAAACAGACGACCACAAGGTTGAAACCTTTGGCTCCGCTGAAGAGTTTCTGAACCAATTTTTCCCCGAGCAAATTTGCGTGTTGATTTTGGACGTTCGCATGCCGGGCATGAACGGCCTTGAACTTCAGGAGAAACTGCTGGAGCGGCGTTCAGATCTGCCAGTCATTTTCATCACGGGACATGGCGATGTAGCCATGGCGGTCAGCACCATGAAAAAAGGTGCCGTGGACTTTCTGGAGAAACCGTTTGACGAAACTGTCGTTCGCGAGTTGGTCAAGAAACACGTACAGGCCTCCGAGGAGAGCTTTAAGGCTCGGTTGAAAGACGCGGCCCTACAAGAGCGATTTACAAGACTCACCGGGCGAGAACTGCAGGTACTGGACAGAATTGTGGCAGGGCGTTTGAACAAACAGATTGCCGATGACTTGAATATCAGTATTAAAACGGTGGAAGCCCACCGCGCCAACATCATGGACAAGCTCAATGTAAACACAGTGGCAGACCTTTTAAAACTGGCTTTGGCCCGCTGACTGTTAAAATAGATGCAATTGTTTACCGGACCGACCTCACATGACAGCAAAAATCCTTGATGGCGCCGCCTTGGCGCGAGAACTGCGTACTGAAATTGCCAAAGCAGCCAGTGAACTGACTGCAAAAGGCCACCAACCTGGCCTTGCGGTGGTTTTGGTGGGGGAAGACCCCGCGTCTCAGGTTTATGTGAGAAACAAGGTCAGCGCTTGTGAACAAGCCGGTTTTTATTCAGAAATGCACCGTTTACCTGCGAACACAAGCGAAGCCGCTCTGTTGGAACTGGTAACCACCTTGAACCACAGGGACAATATCCACGGAATTTTGGTGCAATTACCGCTCCCAGCCCACATCAATTCGCACAAAGTCATTGAAACCATCGCCGCTGAAAAAGATGTGGACGGTTTTCATATCAGCAACGCAGGCCTCCTGATGACAGGACAACCGCTGTTTCGCCCCTGCACCCCCTACGGTGTGATGAAGCTGCTTGAAAAAACAGGCATCAGCCTGCGTGGCGCGGAAGCCGTTGTCATCGGCGCGAGCAACATCGTTGGAAAGCCTCAAGCCATGCTGTTGCTGCAATCTGGCGCAACCGTAACCGTGTGCAACTCAAAAACCAAAGACCTCGCATCGCATTGCAAAAGAGCGGACATACTTGTAGTGGCGGTGGGTCGTCCCAATATGATTACTGGGGATATGATCAAACCTGGTGCAGTGGTCATTGATGTGGGCATTAACCGTCTGCCGGATGGCAAGTTATGCGGTGATGTGGATTTCAATTCAGCCAGTGAAGTGGCCGGCTGGATCACCCCGGTCCCCGGTGGTGTGGGCCCCATGACCATCACCATGTTGTTACAAAACACGCTGGAGGCGGTCCAAAGAACGCTTTGATTTCACCAAAGCGACGCTCATCGGCTTTATTACAGGAACCCATCATGCAAGCACTCGACAATCTGACAACCCAGAACCCGTTATTGGACTTTTCCGGCCTACCCCGCTTTGGCGACATCAAAGTGGAGCACATTACGCCGGCCATTGAAGCGTTGTTGAAAAATGCGGAAAGCGTTTTCGCACTGGTCGTGGGCGCAGAGGTTCCTGCCACTTGGGATGCTGTGGTCAAACCGCTGGACGATGCAAATGAATTACTGGGACGCGCCTGGGGAATTGTGGGGCATTTGCACAGTGTGGCAGATACGCCCGAGTTGCGTGAGGCCTACAACGAAAACCTGCCAAAGCTCACTGAGTTCTGGACCCGCGTGGGGCAAGACGAGCGCCTCTATGCCAAGTACAAGGCAATTGCTGGCGCTGCTGACTTTCAAACCTGCAGCCCGGAAAGAAAACGTGTTTTAGAAAACGCGCTGCGCGATTTCAGGCTCGGTGGCGCCGAACTGAGTGACGCTGCAAAAGAAAGATTTTCAGAAATTCAGGAAAAAATGGCCGCTTTGACGGCGAAATTTTCTGAGAATGTACTGGACGCAACCAACGACTTCGTCTACCTGACCACAGACCTCGATTCGCTGAAAGGGCTGCCTGAAGACGCAATTCTGGCTGCAAAAGAAGCGGCGGAGCGCGACGGGAAATCTGGTTATAAATTTACCCTGCAGTTCCCCTCCTACTTTCCGGTTCTGCAGTATGCGGATAGCCAAGCGCTTAGAAAGACGCTTTACGATGCCAGCGCAAAACGCGCATCTGAATTCGGTAAACCAGAATGGGACAACGGCCCACTGATTTTGGAAATCCTGAAATTGCGGGAAGAAGAATCGAAATTGCTGGGCTACCGGCATTTTGCAGATGTCTCACTGGTTCCAAAAATGGCTGAATCGCCTGAAGAAGTTACACAATTTTTACGCGATCTGGCAAAACGTGCACGCCCGTACGCAGAGCGCGATTTGCAGGAAATTCGCGATTTTGCGAAAAATAAACTGGGCATGACCCATGTCGAACCTTGGGACATGACCTACGTCTCGGAAAAGCTCCGTCAAGACCGTTATGCGGTTTCAGACAACGAACTGCGACAGTACTTCCCCGAACCCACGGTGCTCAATGGTCTGTTTGAACTTACCCAAACCTTGTTTGAAGTTGAGATACGTCAGGAAGATGCACCGAAATGGCATGAAGATGTTCGCTTCTTCACCGTTTATAAGAACGGGGCGGCGATGGCGCACTTCTACCTCGACCCCTACTCTCGCGATCAAAAACGGGGGGGAGCCTGGATGGACGATGCCAGAGGCAGAAAACCAACACCAGAGGGGTTGCAAACACCAGTGGCCTACCTGACCTGCAACTTTCCGAGACCTGTGGGCGGAAAGCCTGCCACCTTGACCCATGACGATGTTCTGACCTTGTTCCATGAGTTCGGCCATGGTCTTCACCACATGCTCACCAAAATCAATGAGCCTTCGGTGGCCGGCATCAGCGGTGTGGAATGGGACGCCGTGGAATTGCCATCACAGTTTATGGAAAATTTCGGTTGGGAATGGGGGGTACTGTCCCGTATGACAGCCCATGCTGAAACCGGCGAAGCGCTGCCTGTTGCCTTGTTTGAAAAAATGGTGGCGGCCAAGAACTTCCAGAGCGGCCTGCAAATGCTCAGACAAATCGAATTTTCTCTGTTTGACATGCGCCTGCACAGCGATTTCCAAGCCAACGGCACGCAAACCGTGTTGGAATTGCTTGAAACGGTAAGAGAGGAAGTGTCTGTCATACGACCACCGGCCTACCATCGCTTCCCCAACAGTTTTACCCATATTTTTGCGGGTGGTTACAGCGCTGGCTACTACAGCTACAAGTGGGCCGAGGTATTGTCAGCCGATGCCTACGCCCAGTTTGAAGAAACTGGCGTTTTAAACCCGACCACTGGAAAACAGTTCCTTGACGAAATTCTTTCTGTAGGCGGTAGCCGGCCTGCGGCACAGTCTTTCAAGGCTTTCCGCGGGCGGGCACCCAGTCTGGATGCGTTATTGCGTCACAGCGGCATGGATGAAGCCAGCGAAAGCGCGGTGTCTGCATGAAACTGGCCAGCTGGAATGTGAATTCACTCAAGGTCAGGCTGGAACACGTCAGTGAATGGCTCACGCTACATGAACCCGATTTACTGGGTCTGCAGGAATTGAAGCTCACCGATGACAGCTTCCCGCTGGCCCATTTTGAATCAATGGGGTATGGCGCTGTTTTTGCGGGACAAAAAACCTACAACGGTGTGGCGATTTTGTACAAGCAGGCAAGTATGCCGAAGCCGCAAGATGTGGAGATTAACCTGCCCTCGTTTCCGGACGAGCAACGCCGGGTGATCGCGGCTACATTTGACGATTTGAGATTTGTATCTGCCTATGTGGTGAATGGATCTGAAGTGGGCTCGGAAAAGTTTGCATACAAGTTGAAGTGGTTGGATGCACTGATCAAAGACCTCGCAGATTGGACAAAAAAATATCCCGACCTGGCCTTGGTGGGAGACTTCAACATTGCGCCAGCAGACGCAGATGTTTACGACCCCGCGGCTTGGGACGAGGCAGTGCTTTGTTCCCCGGAAGAAAGATCTCGCTTCAAGTCGCTCATTGAGTTGGGTTACACAGATGCATTCAGGCAATTTGAGCAGGCACCATCAACATTTTCTTGGTGGGACTACCGGCAGTTGGGTTTTCAAAAAAACCGCGGCCTGCGAATTGATCACATCCTGCTGAGTCAATCTTTGACCCCGCGCCTGACGCAATGCGAAATCGACAGAATCCCCAGAAAGAAAAAGCAACCCTCAGACCACGCTCCCATCTGGGCGCAGTTAAAATGAGTTCACATATTTAACCCTTTTAATTCTGTTTTTTCACAATTAAGCGGTCTATGACTCGCTTTTCACCTCATATTCCAAGGTAATTTAGATTCAAACTGTAATCTCAGAGAAATGCGTTCCGTTCGACGAACGCAGGGAGAAAAACAGTGTTGAATCTGCACACACGATCATTTGCAAACCAAATAAGCACCGTCGGAGGTGGTCTGATCGGCCTCTCCATTTCAGTCATCATTGCAATTTCCGGGGTCATTGCAAGCAACACTGTAAAGAGTGAAGCAGACAAAGCGCTTCAGTCTCAAGTCCGAGGGTTGGAGCGCCAAATTGACGCCGCCTATACCGGCGTAAAACTCAGCACAGAAAAGCTTGGCGCGTTGTTCAACAACCAGTTTTCCGAAGGCTTGTCTGTTCTTGAAGACAAGACAGTGATGGTAGGTGAAGTGTTGACCCCGGTGGTTGAATACCGGGGCAAGCAACTGAATCTGAACTTTGACCTAGTGGATGAATTCACGAAAAACACCGGTGCTGTTGCAACCATATTCGTTCGGAAGGGCGAGGATTTCTATCGGGTTTCCACCAGTGTTAAAAAAGAGAACGGTACCCGTGCAGTGGGAACCGCACTGGGGAAAAGCCACCCCGCCTACAATACGCTGCTGCAAGGAAGTTCCTATTTGGGGCAAGCCCGCTTGTTCGAAAAAGAATATGTGGCCATGTACACGCCCGTTAAAACCAGCAACGGGCAGGTGGCTGCCGTGCTGTTTGTTGGCAACAACGTGGACGCCACGCTGAGCAGCATTAAAAAGTCCTTGATGGAAACAAAGCTGGCCGGGGCATCTGTGCCCTTCGTTGTGCAACTGGAAGGTAGGAACAAGGGCCGCCTGATGTTTCATGGCTCCCAAGAAGGCAAAAACCTGTTCGAAGCCATAGGTACAAATGGTGAGTTTGCAGCATTCACCGATCAATTGGCCAGCGGCAAGCCTGCACTGATGAAAATTCCCGGTCTGGCAGAGCTGATTGGCGACGGTGCACACACGGCCGCCATCGAATTCACAGACGGCTGGGGTGGCGTTGCAGTGGTTGCTGCTTCAAAAACTTCAGAACTGTATGGGTCCGCAACGAAACTATCAATGGTGATGCTCATCATCGGTTTGCTGGCCGGCGCAACCACAATTGCACTGCTCTATTTGTTCAGCAAGAACCTGGTCAAGCCCATGAAAGAGATCACACAAATGGTCTTGAAACTGGGCAATGGAGATTTGTCGGTCAGAGCCGGCACGGCGGGCCATCAGGCAAACCAGAAAACCAAGAACGAGCTGACTCTGTTGGCTCGGGGCATGAACCGCATGGCAGAACAAATCACTCAGCTGATAAAAACGGTGAAGGACGGCGCAAGCAATGTGGCCAGCGCTTCGTCTGAGTTGGCCATTGCGTCCAATGAACTGAGCAACGGCGCACGCAGTGAGAGTGAAGCGGCTGCCGGAATGGCCTCGGCTGTTGAACAAATGACCTCAAGCATTGCCAGCGTCGGATCAAGCGCAGAAGAAGCCAAATCAATCAGCCAACGTGCCAATGAACTCGCATCAAAGGGTTCCACTGCGATTGATTCCGCCACACGCCAAATGCGCAACATCAGCGACACAGTGGAATCCACCTCCAGCGTGATTGTTCAGCTTGGGGATCAGTCCAAGCAGATCTCTGCGATTGCCGCCATTATCAAGGGCATCGCAGAGCAAACAAATCTGCTTGCGCTCAATGCCGCCATTGAAGCGGCACGGGCTGGCGAACAAGGCCGCGGGTTCTCTGTTGTGGCCGATGAGGTTCGCAGACTTGCCGAGCGCACCAGTGAATCGACCGAAGAAATTCGCGGCATGATAGGCGCCATTCAAATCAGCGCAGACACGGCGGTTGGAAACATGCAGATCGCAGTTACCAGCGTTGGAAACGGCGTAAAAATTGTGGAAGAAGTGGGTCAGGCGATTTCCCAGATTCATCAGGAAGCCAGCAATGTGGCAATCGCTGTTGAAAGCATCAACATGGCACTGCATGAGCAGAACTCGGCCTCCAACAGCATTGCAAGACAAGTGGAGACCGTGGCGCAAATGTCAGAGGAAAACCATGCGACCGCTTCTCATTCTGCGCAGGCCGCCCGACACATGGAGCAGACGGCTGCAGCCATGATGTCGGCCATTCAAAAATTCAATGTTCAAAAGTCTGCCTGAGCGCAGACTTTAATCGGAGGGTTGAGCTTCAATGCCCAACTCCTGAATTTTTCTGGTGATGGTGTTGCGCCCTATTCCAAGTTTTTGAGCCGCCTCAATTCTTCTACCGTTTGTAAATCGCAGGGCTGCCTTGATCAGCGTGGATTCAAATTCTGCTGTCAGGTGGTCCATGATGTTGGCACCACCGCCCAAAAGTGACTTTTCAGCAACACGGTCAAGTAACTCCATCCATGTTTTTTCCTCAACTGAGGCAGGCGGCGCCTGCAAGGAAGCCGAGGTAAGCTGATGACTTGCATCTGAACGCTGAACGCCAAACTGCTGATACACATCTGCGCCTGACTGCGGATAAACTTCACCATAGCGTTCGGTATTCAAGGCATGCGACAAAGGCGCCGGCGGCTCAGTACCGTGGAGGCGCACAGCGTCTTCAGGAGCCGCGACAGCGGGTGTCGGGGATGCCACTCTGGCAATACCAGCCCCCAATGTCATGGATCCACCAGAGCGGTGTAGCGCCTGCGCCGTGCCAGAGAGGTCGTCTACGGTAGGTGAGACGCTCAAAACCGCCACAGGGAGGTTTTCAAGCACCTCAGGCGGTAAATCATGCAATTGAACGGTTTGCGAAGGTGCCATGACTGTCAGCCAGCGACATAGGTTCTCCAACTGCCTGACGTTTCCTGGCAAGGGCATTTGGGTAATGGCTTGGACAACAGGTTCAGACAGGCGCTTTGGATCAACACCGAGATCCTTGGCACTGCGCATCAGGAAATACCGAGCTAACAAAGGAATGTCTTCCCTGCGTTCGCGTAACGCCGGAAGGCGCAGACGAATTACATTTAAACGGTGATACAAATCTTCCCGAAACAAACCCTGACGAACCCGTTCTTCGAGATTCTGATGTGTTGCGGCGATGACGCGCACATTGGCCTTGATCGGCTGATGCCCACCTACCCGATAATAGTGCCCATCCGACAAAACCCTCAACAGGCGCGTTTGCAACTCTGACGGCATGTCTCCAATTTCATCAAGAAACAGCGTGCCCCCCTCGGCCTGCTCAAAGCGACCCCGACGTTGAGTGGCCGCACCAGTGAAAGAACCGCGCTCGTGCCCAAACAACTCGGACTCTAGAAGGTCTTTGGGAATGGCGGCGGTGTTTAGCGCAATAAAAGGCTGGCTCGCACGCGGGCTGTGTTTGTGCAGGGCCCTGGCCACCAATTCCTTGCCTGAACCCGACTCACCGGTAATAAGCACGGTGACATTGGACTGAGAAAGGCGGCCGATTGCCCTGAATACGTCCTGCATGGCGGGCGCCTGACCCAAAATTTCAGGGGTCTCCTCAGTGGGCTCATCCAGCACCGCTTCCTTCGGTGCCTCAGACATGGCGCGATGAATAAGTTCCACGGCCTTATTGACATTTGCCCGGCATGCGAATATCAGAAATCAGAACACTGGGAAGGTCTGTTTCCAATGCAATAAAAACATCTTTGACCATTTCAAACGTTCGGCAGGAAAACCCTTGCCGCGTAACCGCTTTTTCCAATACCCAGCGAATTGATTGGTCGTCATCCACCACCCAAATTGACCGCATTTCGCACATCCCTTGCTTGTTTATGGTTCTATCGATGAGTTTCTGTCCTGTTCCTGCCGCTGCATCAGCATGGGCAAAAGAACCCGAAACGCCGTACGGCCTGGTTGGCTGTCGCAATCAATGCTGCCGCCGTGTTGTTGCACGAACGTCTGCGCCAATGTGAGACCTAAACCGCTACCACCTTCCCTGCCAGAGACCAAGGGGAAAAAGATTTTTTCCCGCAGATCGACTGGAATACCCGGGCCGTTATCGATTACTCGCAAGTCCAATGCCAACCGGTGACGCTTGCGATGAAGGGTCAATTGTCGCACCACTCTGGTGCACAGAACGATCTTTGCCTCACTTTTTTGGATATGCTCAGACAAGGCCTGCGTCGCGTTGTGCACGATATTGAGTATGACCTGAATGAGTTGTTCAAAATCACCGTAAAAATCGGGAATGCTGGTGTCGTAGTCGCGAACAATCACCAAACCCTTGGGATGCTCTGCAAGAATCAAGGACCGTACACGCTCGCAAACCTCATGAATTGAAATCAGTGAAGGCACGTGAGGTTTCCGATGGGGTGCCAACAAGCGATCAACCAAGGTCTGCAATCGATCGGATTCCTTGATGATGACCTGCGTATATTCTTTGAGGCCAGGGTCGTCAAACTCACCTTCCAGCAACTGTGCAGCCCCCCTGATGCCACCCAGAGGGTTTTTGATTTCATGGGCAAGGTTACGGATCAGCTCACGGTTTGCCTGCGACTGGTCCAGCATCCGGCTTTCGCGGTCCACCTTCAATTGCTGCTCCACTTCGCGTAACTCAAACAGAATGGCGTCGCTTTGAGGGTCTGGCAGCGACATGGTGACGTGCACCTGAAGTGGAGAAAACGAACCTCGACGCAGATCCAGCAATTGCCGGTTCAAGGAACAAGCGTTCAACCAGACGTCGGACATCATTTTCTTGAGTTGCCCGCGATTCAAAAACAGCAGTTCAACCGGCAAACCCATCAAGGCACGCTTGGCAATTTCCAGCAAATTTTCAGCAGAAGAATTTGCAAATGTCACCTGCCCGTTTTTATTGACCATCAAGACTGCGGTTGCCAACAAATCCAGACTGGCCCAGGGGTCATTAGCCGACATACTTACTCTCCGATGAAATGCATCAAGGACGTCTTAATTTTGAAATTTCACGCTTCAGGCTTCCAATGCTGGCTTCTGAACGAGCAATTTCGCCCTGAAGCCGTGCGTCTGTTGAAGACTGCCCGCGCTGGCGCAATTCCAGCAAGCGCCCTTCTTCCTGCAGCAATTCCTGTTCCAGAATTTTTCTACGGTCCACATCCCTGTCAGAAGCCGGGGAGTCGGCATATTGGCCGCTAGAGGATTGCGCAGAAGAACCGCCAAAAGTCTTTGCTGACGCTGTACCCACCCTGTTGGCAGGCGTTGAAGCGGTTGGCGCCGGCACCGTTAAAACAGGCTCAAGATTGAGTTTTCGACAATGGTCTGTCTGACCGGTGTTTTGATAGGTTCGAGTGCCTTTGGCGTCAGTGCAGACGTACATGTCTGAACCTGCGCTGGCGGGCAGAAAAGGGAAACACAATAGCAAGGCTGAAAGTGCAGAGAAATATCGGGGACTAAAAATTAACATCGAATTAAAAACGGCCCCATCGGGGCCGCTTTCCAGAGACATGAGTAAAGTCTATTTTACAGACCGTAGTACATGTCATACTCGATCGGGTGAGTAGTCATGCGATAACGGGTGACATCTTCCATTTTCAATGAAATGTAAGCGTCAATCATTGCATTGCTAAACACACCACCGCGAGTCAGGAACTCACGGTCCTTGTCCAGATAATCCAAAGCTTGATCCAGACTGTTACACACGGTCGGGATCTTTGCATCTTCTTCTGGGGGCAGATCGTAGAGGTTCTTGTCTGCGGCTTCGCCTGGATGAATCTTGTTTTGAACACCATCCAAACCGGCCATCATCTGGGCAGCAAATGCCAGATAAGGATTGGCTGACGGATCGGGGAAACGAACCTCGATACGACGACCTTTGGGGTTTGGCACGTGCGGAATACGGATGGATGCAGAACGGTTACGTGCAGAGTAGGCCAATTTCACTGGCGCCTCAAAGCCTGGAACCAAACGCTTGTAAGAGTTGGTGCCTGGGTTGGTAATGGCGTTCAGTGCACGGGCGTGCTTGATGATACCGCCGATATAGTACAGGGCGAAATCAGACAAGCCTGCGTAGCCGTTGCCAGCGAACAAGTTTTGACCGTCTTTCCAGATTGACTGGTGGCAGTGCATACCTGAGCCGTTGTCACCTACGATAGGCTTTGGCATGAAAGTCGCGGTTTTGCCGTAGCTGGCGGCCACGTTCCAGATGGTGTATTTCATGATCTGGATCCAGTCTGCGCGCTTTGTCAGCGTGGAAAACAGGGTACCGATCTCGCATTGGCCAGGGGCTGCCACTTCATGGTGGTGAACCTCAACAGGAACGCCGGCTTGCTCAAGCAGCAGACACATTTCAGAACGGATATCCTGGAATGAATCTACTGGGGGCACTGGGAAGTAGCCGCCTTTTTTGGCTGGCCGGTGACCCAAGTTACCGTGTTCGTAGTCGATGCTGCTGGACCATGGAGCCTCTTCCGATTTCACTTTGTAAAAAGTGCCGGACATGTCGTCACCCCAGGTGACGGAATCAAAAATGAAGAATTCTGGCTCAGGTCCGAAGTAAACGGTGTCGCCCAAACCGGTGCTCTTCAAGTACGCTTCGGCGCGCTTGGCAATGGAACGTGGATCGCGGTCGTAACCTTTGCCATCTGATGGCTCAATAACGTCGCAAGTCAGAATGAGGGTTGGCTCTTCACGGAACGGGTCCATGCGGGCTGAATCTGCATCAGGCATCAACAACATGTCAGAGGCTTCAATACCTTTCCAGCCAGCGATGGAAGAACCATCAAAGGCGTGACCGGATTCAAACTTGTCCATGTCGAACATGGTTGTGGGTACTGAAACGTGCTGCTCTTTGCCACGGGTGTCGGTGAAACGGAAATCGACAAACTTCACTTCGTTTTCCGCAACAAGTTTCATGACGTCTTGTGGGGTTGCCATGCAATTCTCCTGATGCTGAGTTCTATGATTGAAAGATGAAAGCAGTGGGTTAGCCCACCACGGAAAGTGCAAAAGATACCACGTTCGTCGAAATTTTTTTTCTGCGTTCGTAATATTTACAAAAACTTTTACCAAGCAAAATAAGTGCCAAGCCTTATATGCGGTAGAAAACAGTGTTTTTTTAAAAAGCACTTGAAAATAAAAAAGTGGAGTGCTTTTTACGCACCGTAATGGTGCGCAAATATTTATTGCTCTTAATTGGTGCGTGAACAATTTGGCAACTTATTCAGCACTTCCCCCTTATTCTCCCCCTCCTTCTTTGTAGCTATTCATGGAATGGCTGATGTATATTTGTTTGAGCTTTTCCCCAATGAGGTGTGCAGATGGCCGATGTAGAAATGTGCGATGAACTTTTGGAAAAAGCGAGTGACTTTGCCCGCGAAAACGATCTGCCATACGCTGGTGCATTGACTCCAAAAGACACGTGGACCTTGCTTCAAAATGATGCAACCGCCATGCTGGTGGACGTAAGAACCCAGGCGGAACTTGACTGGGTGGGATTCGTAGATTTGTACGATGACCGCTGGATTCACATTGAGTGGAATGTTTACCCGCAAAACACACGGAACCCGGAATTTTTAAGTTTGCTTGAGGAAGCAGTGCCAAAGGACTGCACCGTGGTGTTTTTATGTCGCAGTGGCATTCGTTCCCACCATGCCGCCAAATTGGCAGCAGAGGCAGGATACAAAACTGCATTGAACATTCTTGAAGGTTTTGAAGGGGAAAAAAATACCCAAGGCCACAGAAACAAAACGGGGGGATGGCGCAAGGCCAACCTGCCGTGGTTGCAAAACTGAATTTTTGTCAGGGTTGCTCTGGCTGAGACCACCGCTGGGCGGCTTGCGTGTCGCTGTCTCGCGACTCTACCCAGCGATTGCCTTGAGGCGTATTTTCCTTTTTCCAAAAAGGGGCTTGCGTCTTCAGGTAATCCATGATGAATTCACAAGCATCAAAGGCCTGTCCGCGGTGCTTGCTTGAGACGGCTACCATGACAATCTGATCTGTCGGGTACAAGGTACCAACGCGGTGTATAACCCTTGCGCCCTTGATGTCAAAACGCCCTTTTGCCTCAAGCACAATCGCTTCGAGGCAACGTTGGGTCATTTCAGGATAGTGCTCCAAAGTCATTGCACTGACGTCCAGACCTTCGTTCAAGTCCCTGACACAACCCACAAAAAGCGCAATGGCGCCCACATCGGTCTGCCCGAGTCGCAAGTTGTTCATTTCCTGCGCAACATCAAAATCTTCGACTTGAACGCTAACACTCATTTCAGCCTCCCGTGACCGGTGGAAAAAATGCCACCTCAGCCTGATCCGGTATTACAAACACAGGGGCCACGACATCGAAGTTAACAGCCACCCGTACGGCGCGGTTGTGGGCCAAGGCAGAAGCATAAGGCTCACCACGGTCAATCAGATGCTGTCTCAGGGTTTCTGCCGTGAAACCTTGCACCGGCAAGTCCAGCGTTTCCTGTTCGCAATTCAGTTGTTCCCGCAAACTAGCGAAATATTTCAATGTGATGGTCATCAGCTTAACAATTCGGTAAATGGCAAATAAGACACCAGCATGCCTTTTGCAACAGCACACTGCGGCTCAATTTTAACAAATCCTTCAGCCCAAGCCACAGAGCTTAAAGCAGCAGAACTTTGATTCGCATGAATTTCGACTTCACCGGCATTGTTAAGACGCGCCCTTAAAAATTCAACTCTTTTTGCATCGGGAGCAGACCAGACAAACGCTGCGGGCCGATAATAAAACCGCCGTCTCCAGTCACCCACCCGACTTGCCGCCACACCCGCCAAACCCAGCAAGTAAGGCCGCACAAACAACAAAAAGCTGGCGTAACTGCTCACTGGATTGCCCGGCAAACCCATGAACTGCGCTACGCTGCCATCCGGGCGCCGGACATGCCCAACTGCAATGGGCTTGCCGGGCTTCATCGCCACTTTCCATGCCGTTAATTCGCCTTCCGCCATGACAGCCGCGCGGATGTGATCTTCTTCGCCCACAGAAACACCGCCGGAACTGAGAATGAGGTCGCAATGGGACAGCGATCTCAGCGCTTTTTGTGTGGCTGCAAGGTTGTCTTGCACTCGGCCCAGGTCATGCAACTCTATAAAGGGCAACTGCAGCAAGCTTCGCCACATCCAACGGTTGGAGTTGTAAATTTGCCCCCGCCCCAAGGGCTCACCCAACTGGCGCAATTCATCACCGGTAAAGAGAATGCCCACACGCAGTTTTCTGAAAACCGTCAAGCGAGTAACCCCCATGGAGGCAAGCAAGCCAAGTTGGCCCGCCGCAAAGCGGGTACCGGCCTCCAGCATGGGCCGCCCTTGAGCAATATCGTCTCCCACGCCGCGAACCCATTGCCCGATGCTGGGCAAACGGCTGACGCAAATGTGCCCGGTGTCGAGCACAGTCACGTCCTCTTGCATAACGACGGTGTCAGCCCCCTGCGGTAAAACGGCACCGGTGAAAATTCTTGCAGCAGTTCCGGGTTTGAGTGCTTCCGGATTGCTGCCGGCAGGCACCCGTTGCGATACTGGCAAACCAACCTGCCCTGAAACGCAGTGGTCAGGGTTGAGCCCTCCGTCTGGTGCAATCAGGTCAGCCAACCGCAGTGCATAACCATCCATGGAACTCAGCGGATCTACAGGCTGAGAAAACGGTGCAACAACGGGCACAGACAAAACACGCCCGTGACTGGATTCCAAGGGCAGGCTTTCAGTTTGCTCTATTGCCTTGACCGAACCCCAGACATGCGTGAGCAATTCATTAATGCTTAGCATCAGGCCATCCTGTTGATCATGAATTCCACAATGGCCGATGGGTCATTGATGGGCAAGACCGGCAGCGGACACAGCGGCAGAGGCTCATCAGATGCAACGGCAACAATATTGTTATCCTCCAGATACAAGTGCGTACGATTAAGTTCACGACGCCACAGTTCTATTTTGGGAATCGGTTCGCGCTTGAAGCCTTCAACGAATATCCAGTCGCAAGGGGAAAGGCGTTTGATGTGTTCGCTCAAGCTGGGCTCAGATTCGTTTCTGGACTCATGCAGCAAGGCCCAGCGCTGACCGGACGTCACCAACACCTCACATGCGCCTGACGTACGGTGCCGATAAGAATCCTTGCCGGGTGTATCCATGTCGAATTGATGGTGCGCATGCTTTACGACCGACACCTTCAAGCCCCGCATGCACATTTCGGGAATGATCTTTTCCAGCAGAGTGGTTTTCCCAACCCCTGAAAATCCTGCAAAACCCACTAATCTCATGAAACAACATCCCCGTTCGATTTATTTTGTACGCCTTTTTTTGTCAATGAAATGGCTTGCTGAATCATATCTGAAGAAAATCTCGCCTTTTGCAGTAATTGCATGACAAAACGAGCCCCGGCTTCGCCTGGCAACGAAGGATCATAAGGTTTGAGCACCGGACTTTCAGCAGACAAATAACCCCCGTAACGCTGCAACACCATTTTTGAGACCGGCAACCCCAGACCTGTTCCCTTTTGACGCTTGGTTGTAAAAAACAAATCAAAAATAAGGTCCATGTGTGCTTTATCAATGGCGGGACCATTGTTTTCAATGGCAATTTCAACAGCAGGCTGACCGTTTAGCTCAATGTCACGGCTGGTGATCCAGATGCACGGCCGGTGAGCCCCACCGCCTTGGACTGAAGCGGCCGCATGGCAGGCATTGATTAAAACGTTTACCAATACCTGTTGCAACTCGGTTCGGCTGATGGTGACACGGTGGGTCGCGGCCAAATCGTAAAGCGGCTTGACTTGCGCGAGTCGCAATTCTTGCTCTACCAGCAACTCCGCATCGCGTATGGTTTCATTCACATCCAGCGGTTCAACATAACCCGCATAACTTTCAGGTCTCATGAACTGCAGCAGTTTTTGTACAATTTGCCGCATCCGCTGAACCTGTTCATCCAGCAGCTTGATTTCATGGGCAATGCTGTCGCCGTTGATCAGCGCCTCGCGCATCAGGTCAAGGTGCCCCTGCATTACGGCCAGCGGGTTGTTCACCTCATGCGCAACCCCTGCTGTCAGTTGTCCAATGGTGGCCAAACGTTCAGAGGCAATCATTTGCTCCTGCGCGCTTCGCAACATTTGGTTGGCCTCTACCAACTCTGCGGTTCGGCTGACCACCCTGGCGTCGAGCGCTGAATTCAGGGTCTCCAGTTGCAGCCGGCGTTGGGCCAGTTTGTCCAGAAGCTCGTCAAAGTGCTGGGCCAACTCAGAAAATTCGTCATTGCGGCTCAAGACTCCAACACGTGCGTTCACGTCACCCGCCTCAACCCGGT
>JAJTDO010000020.1 GCA_021300475.1 Burkholderiales bacterium
GTGCTTGACCTTGGCTCAGATTGGTTGTCTGCGCTTGAAAACGCCCATGCGCAAGCCCAGCCTTTGTTTGTTCACACCCGCGTGCTGCACCCGGGGCTGGAAGCGTTGTTGAACAAGCGCGCGCAACTCGGCGTGCGTAACTCCACACACACCGTCGTCAAATTATTGCGGCCCTTACAGCACAACAGTGTGCTGGTGACCAGCTACACTCATCCAGAGTTTTTGAATTTGCAGCGTGAAGTGCTGTGCGGTTTGAACGCAACGGCGCTGGTGCTGCGCGGGCATGAAGGCGAGGCGGTGGCGCATCCACAACGCGCCCCCCGCATGGACGCCGTGCACGCTGGCCGCACTTGGTGCCTAGACGAAGGCGACAGCAGTTTTACCGACATGCCTGAAAAAAACCCGAACCGCGATGCGGTGGTGACGGCCGCACAAACACAGGGCCTGTTGCTTGAGTTCAAGGCGCATGGTTTGCCTGCATTGCCCGCCGGGTTACAACGCCAGATCAAGGCCATTGCCGCTGTGGCAACTGAAGTGTCAGCATGAAAGATGCCCTGTTTTACGATGCGATTGTAATTGGTGCCGGTGCCGCCGGTTTGATGTGTGCAGCCGTGGCCAGCCATGGCGGCAAGCGGGTGGCCTTGATAGACCACAGTGAAAAAATTGCTGAAAAAATTCGCATCTCTGGAGGCGGTCGCTGCAACTTCACCAACCGCGAAGTCGGTTATGAAAACATGGTGGGAGAAAACCCCCGTTTCGCGCGTTACGCACTGACTGAGTACACGCCCAAACACTTTATTGATTTGGTGAAGCGCCACCGCATTGCCTTTCACGAAAAACACAAAGGCCAGTTGTTTTGTGATGACAGTGCCGAAGACATTATTGAAATGTTGTTAGCCGAATGCGCGCAAGGCGGTGTTCAATGGTTCAGACCCTGCAAGGTAGACAGTGTTCTAAAGCGTGGCGAGCACTATCAGGTAAACCTGGAAGCTGCGCAGGCCTTGCAGACGCCGCATTTGGTGATTGCCACCGGCGGCTTGTCCATTCCTAAAATCGGCGCCACTGATTTTGGTTACCGTATTGCCCGTCAGTTTGATTTGCCTGTAGTGGCCACCCGACCGGCCCTGGTGCCGCTGACGTTCGATGCGCAACAGTGGCAAACATTTGCCGGTTTGTCGGGTTTGTCGCTGCCGGTGCAGGCACGCGCCATCGGAGAAAAAAACAGCACGGTGTTCAATGAAGACCTGCTGTTTACGCACCGCGGATTAAGTGGTCCGGCAATTTTGCAGATTTCATCTTTCTGGCAGGCAGGGCAGGCCATTGAGTTGGATTTGTCTGGCGGCCAAGCCCTGGACACCGAACTGACGCAAAGCAAGTTGGGCAACAAACAGCAATTTGCAACCGTGTTGGGGCAATATTTACCCAAGCGTCTGGTGGAAGGTTGGTTGGCCGCTGAGGGCTTGGATACCTTGGCCGCTCAAAAATATGCCGACACACCGGACAAAACCATCAAGGCGCTGGCGCAGGGCTTGATGCGCTGGCAATTGCAGCCCACAGGTTCCGAGGGTTATAAAAAAGCCGAGGTCACCCGTGGCGGTGTGGATACCCGGCACCTTTGCCAAAAAAGCATGCAGTCAAAAGTGCACAGCGGTTTGTATTTTATTGGTGAAGTGGTGGATATTACCGGCTGGTTGGGTGGGTACAATTTTCAGTGGGCGTGGGCCAGTGCGCATGCGGCGGGCAAGGCCATTTCATCATCCCCCCCGTCCGCGGCCTAGACCGAACCGGGCAAATTGGTTAAAATATGTGTGACTGTAACAGGAGAACATTCGTTCAGTGTTGCTTATGCAACCCCGAAAACGAGTGTGCCGAAGGCGTAACACCCCATGAACGCTCAGGCTACGGTACTGTCAGTCAAATGAATCTGGAGAGCATCAGGGTCTGCAAGACGCAGGCTTGCTGATCGCCGAAGGGGCAAGCCAAACTCATCCGCATGTTGTTCGAGTTTAGTGAATCTCTCAGGCCAAAGGACAGAGAGGGGTTACATCGGGTTTTGTTGTTCAGAAGGCAAACTTAAAGCACTTTCTCAACAGCGGGCTCTTAACCGCTTTGTTACTTCGTCTGGAGTTTTGCCATGAAAGTCATCGTTCTTGGTTCAGGTCTTATCGGAACTACTTCCGCTTATTTTTTAAACAAACAGGGTCATGATGTTACCGTCATCGACCGTCAGCCTGCCTCTGGCATGGAAACTTCCTTCGCCAACGGCGGCCAGATTTCTGTTTCCCACGCAGAGCCTTGGGCCAACCCTAGCGCGCCCAAGAAAATTTTCAGTTGGTTGATGAAGGAAGACGCGCCTTTGTTGTTTCGCTTGCGCGCAGACGCACGCCAGTGGCGCTGGGGTCTGCAATTCCTGCGCGAGTGCACACCCGCACGCACACGCCACAACATCATTCAGATTGTGAATCTGGGTATGTATTCCCGTTCAACCTTGCAAACGCTGCGGGCTGAAACCGGTCTGGAATACGACTGCCTGACCAAAGGCATTTTGCATTACTACACCAACCAAGCTGAATTCGATGCCTCCATCGAGCCGACCCGCATCATGCAGGAGTTCGGTTGCGACCGCGAAATTATCGACAGCAAAAAAGCCATTGAAATTGAGCCGGCATTAAAGGGTGTGCAGAGCAAAATTGTGGGCGCCACTTACACAGAGTCAGATGAGTCTGGCGATGCGCATAAATTTACGCGCCGCTTGTCAGAGTTGTCAGCCATCAACGGCGTAAATTTCCATTATGAAACCGCCATTTTGGGCTTGAACACGGAAGGCGGAAAAATTTCCGGTGTCCGCGTGCGCACGCCGCAAGGGCAGTTAAAAACACTGACAGCCGATGCGTATGTGTTGGCCATGGGCAGCTACAGCCCTATGCTGGTGCGTGATCTGGGCCTTGATTTACTGATCTACCCGGCCAAGGGTTACTCTGCCACGCTGGAACTGGAACGCCCGGAACTTGCGCCTCAGGTCAGCCTGACAGACGACGAATACAAGTTGGTATTTTCGCGTTTGGGCAACCGTTTGCGCATTGCGGGTACGGCTGAACTCAATGGTTACAGCACGGAATTGAACATGGTTCGCTGCAAGGCCATTACGCGGCGCACCATGGAAATTTTCCCGGGCATTGCTGACCCTGAGAAAGCGTTGTACTGGACAGGCCTGCGGCCTGCAACGCCTTCCAATGTTCCCTACATTGGCAAGAGCAAAATTTCCAATCTGTTCTTGAACACCGGTCACGGCACGCTGGGCTGGACGCATTCTTGTGGCTCTGGTTTGGCGATTGCGGATATCGTCAGTGGCAAGCGGCCTGAGCTTGATTTTGCTTTTTGCGGGATGGATGCCCCGGTGAAGGCGTTAGCGCTGACTTGATCTTCTGCTGAGTTGGTTTGTTGTTGTTGTTGTTTGTGGGGGGGGCATCGCACTTCGGTGGAATTGCGCTGCCGCGGCGGTTAACTCGCTGTTTCCTCACTCCGCTCTGACAAGCTTGACGGAAAACCCAATGGGGTATTTCCGTCGCCGCACAAGGCGGCGTCGCTTGTTGCGAGGTCGTTCGGGCGAGTTCCCTGAATGCCGCTGACATCGCAATTCCACCGAAGTGCGATTCCGCACTCACTTTGAGCCAGTACCACCATTTGAATCCCTGAATCCAACATTGATATTTTTTCAGGGTCTGCAACAGGTGGCGGCTTCGTTTAAATAAACACTTCAATTCATCCGCTGCCCCATTGACGTATCCGGGTAGTGCGATTCAGCAATTTCTAAGTTCATGGGTAGTTACCGGTTTTGGGAATGTGTTGTTGTAGGGCAAGGCATTGCATTACATACATCGCATCGCTGAGGCAAAAAAAATCTCCCGTCGTTATGTTGCGAATATTGGAACGCTTGGTGTTTGAATAGACACTGAACAATTGAGGGTTTTATAACGATGGTCTACTACCTGTGGTTCATCGGTCTGAAAAAATCCTGACTCTATCTGAGCTGCTTATTTTGAGTTGCTCCCGATTAATAAACTGGTTTTTTAAAGGTTTATGGTGATGCGTAATGCCATTGCTCAGGTTGTTCCTCAGGTGGTTCCTCAGGCATTCTCACAGGAGGGCATCCAGACGCCAAGTACTGCTTTTGTGACAAAATCAAAAGATGTTACAGGTAGAGATTCTGTTAAACGAGCCGTATTAGATAGAATAAATTTGCTTGAAATGATTAAACTCAAGGATAGCATTGGGTCTGTGAAGACAGACTGTGTGACACCGAAAGGCGTTGCTGAGTTGCTGCAGAATTTTTCTGCCACGTGCGGCATTACGCTTGATGCAACAGAATTAAACAGTGTTCTTGAACGCTCTGATGATAAGAAGTTGCTGGCCAGAACGCTTACTTCCACAAATCCGCTGAGTGTTTTAGATTGCAAACCACTGCCGCACTCCGTCACTCAGACTTCATTGCGCAAGGAGAACCGCACCTTGGAAGACACTCTGCCGGATATTCAGATTGTTATGACACCAGGAACGGCACTGTTTGGGAATACAAAAACGGATCTTATCTCCTCGCGGCAAGACCGCCAAGCCTGGTTCGGCATGCCTTCGGTCCTTTATCAAGTAGATTCAAGCAAACCCGGGTTTGGCGATGTGTACAGTTTTGAATCAAGTAAGGGGTTTACACCAGATTTCAATCTTGCACGGGCTACTCTTTCCCATGCGCAGCAAATGAAGTTTCTCCAACACCAAACACCGCTTCAGTCTCAAATCAAGTCTCCTAAGCGCTTCCTTCTACAAAATTCAGGTGATGCGCTGGGGGCTCAAGTTGCTGCAGCGCAGTTACCGCTGCACCGTCAATTTTCACAATCCCTTACTGATTTGAACAGAGTGGTCAATTTGGCGCAAGCCGAAACGCCGGACCAAGTTCTCCCTCACAATGAGTTTCTCACTAGATTGTGGCCCTGGGAGACGCGAGCCGTTCTAGCCAGCGATGACTATGTTGAGGCATTAACCACGGCACTTGAGCTTTCAATGCAACGGCGTGTTCTGCATGACGAGATCAACGATTCTCGTCACCGGCACCCACTTGTTGATGCCTACCTTCACTATCACTGCTCCTACGGGGAAAATGGTGAGGTGCTATCGCATGAGGCAACAGCCAACGAGGTGGAAAGACTTCAAACAGAAGCAGATCAAAATTTCGGAAACCTAGCGACTAAAGTTGATGCCTTTATTACTGATCTGGCAAAGCCGGTTGTTTTATGTGGATACGCGCCTGGGGAATCAAAACTCTTTTCCTTAAACCAAGGTCAGATAACCCTGCAAGATGCGCTGGAGGCGGTTGATGTTCTTTTAGACGCTAGAGGAGCCAGAATCGAAAATCCCAACGATCCCAATCCTGATAAAAACGAAGATTCCTCAGTCAGAACAATCAATGGTGTCGCTTATACTTTCATTGACCAGACGCCCTTTGCCTCTGGCTATCATGGCCATGCTTACCGTTTGAAGCCATGCGATAACCAAGACAAAGTGTATGTCTTGAAAGTAGCGCACAAGCGACAACTGGACAAACATAGAGAATCCATATTGCGTGAGGTAGAAACGGCCAGTCTGTGGAAAGAGTATGGCATGGTCCCACGCGATTTTGAGGCGATCAAGGTTGGTGACGGTTATGGCATTCTCAAGACTTACGTTGAGGGACCCACATTGGCCCAACTCATCATGGACAATAAATTTTTCGGTTCGCTCCCTGGCCAAGACAGTCCGGCCAGAGATGCCTTTGTCAGTCTTATAATCAGCCTGATCAACAAAAAAGCATACTTCGGCGATCTTTCCCCTGCCAATGTCATTTTTACAAAGGCAGGGCATTGCGTAGTGATTGACAGTTCCGATGTGTTGAAAACCAACACGAGGCAGGAGGCTTTAAATTTATATCTTGGTGAGTCTACGCAACAGTATGCGCCCAAGGACGAATCCTCTCCTGTTCGCGACCACAACCGATACAGTTTGAATGGAGAATCGGGAAAATGGGGTAAATTCGTAGACTCTCTTGTGAGTGGTGGAAATAATGAAAGTCCTGAAATTGCCGAAAATATCATCAGCGCCACTAAAAAATTTTATCGTACTGAAATCCGTAAGATGCTTGCCGAAATTCGCCGCGACTCTACGCTAGATTAAACAGTAAAGCTCAGATGCCCCCCCAAAAAGACCTCGACCAAGTCTCAATACGATCTGTTTTGCAACTTTTTAGAGCGACCACAGGTTTCGTCGCTGGCGCCAGAAAGATACCCCAGGTCGAAAATGTGGTTGGAAAATTAAAGAATGTCTGCGGGGTGAGCGCGGGCCGCAGAATTAATGAATGCGCAACGCGAGGCGAAAGTTAAAACGACGTGTATTCCGTTTAACTGGAAAAGTAAGGCCGGCGTGTGCGTAAGCATGCGGGTTTCTTGACGATGTGACATTAAATGACAGAAAAAATGAATCCCATGATAGCGAATTTGAAAAAGAATCCTTCCGTTGATGCGCAACTCAGTGAGTTCGTGAATTCTGAAGCAACGAAGGGGGGAGGTTGCAGCCCTGACGATGCCGTGAGGAAAGAGTCACCGGGCAAGGCATTTTTGGATTTACCAAAAGACTTGATTGAGCGTGTTAAGTCAATTGCGTTTGAGGGCGATTTTAAAGGTTCGCGAGATTTTTTTCGTTTTTCAACTGTTAATCGGGCATTTGCCCACAGGCTGCAAAGCAACTTTTCAGCAGGGCAGAACCAATCAGAGGCAGCTCCCGGTTCGACCGGGCATGTTAGACCGGAAATGCGGGTTCTGGTGGCTAGATTGTCGGATTCTCCTCTGGGGTTAGATAATGTAACTATACGGGATCAGCACTTGTCTGATGCCGACTTTGAAATGCTGCTTTCTGGATTTGAACGAAGCCGCTCTGTCCGCAGGATCTGCCTTGAAGGGTTGCGTTTGGGTAATTTGCGATTCAAGCAATTGGTCAATGCGCTCAGCGGTCTGAATACACTGGAAGAGTTATCAGTGGCCCACAACTTTTTGACTCAAGTAGCTTTGCCTGACATTGTCAGGCTGATAGATGAGCATCAACAGTTGAGCATCCTTACTTTGAACAGCAACCGTTTGGGTGATGACGGTGTTAAGCAGATATTTCGCTCTCTCTTGAAAAGCCAAGCCATCCGGAACATCAATTTGCAATATTGCGGTATTTCATCGTCAGGTATTGCGATTGCGAAAGCCCTTATGAATGAAATGCCAGTGTGCCCAGAGGTAAATTTTAAATTTAATGATTTTGTCTGAATACCTCCTGCTCTGGCTTGTCCAGGTCGTGGCGCTTGTTTTTCTGGCGCCAACAAGGCTGACTTTTGTCTTTGAAACCAGCGTGTTGTCTGTACTCAGAGCGCGTTGGGCACTCAAAACATGACAATGGCAAACAAAAAAATCTGCGTTGCTGCTAAAAAACACAGAAAAAGTGTCAACCGAATCGCAGCAACCCTCGTTATAGGATCATAGTCAATCAAAAAGTGGTTTCAAAAATGAGCCCCAATCGCCCAGCTTTCCATATTATTCGCAGTTTTGTAGTCCGTCGCGGTCCAGATGGCAGCATGTTTGAACTGCCAAATCGCATCGCTGACAAATTCGAGCGCGCTTGCCAGCAACAAAGCATTGCTGACGCTTACAAGCCATTTGCCAAGTATCGCGTTCATTAAGCTCTGGTTCCCGAACGCCTTACCTTCAAGGTTGTTGGCAGTTCTCAGGATTTATGCGTTTTGATTTGCTAACATCGTGGCTAACGTTTTTTGGGTCATCAGATGTCAAAAGTAAATCAAACCGGCGGAGCGGTAAAACCGGTTGCCGCTGAGTCAAATGCGAGCCATTTCTTAAAAACCATCGTCAGTACAGACTTGGCTTCCCCCGAATATGCCTCCCGGCAGTGGTCTGGCGCACCCGGCGTTTGTGCCTCTCATCAGCAACCAGACCCGGCACGCATCCGTACCCGGTTTCCGCCGGAGCCTAACGGTTACCTCCACGTAGGGCACGCGAAGTCCATCTGTTTGAATTTCGGTCTGGCCAGTGAGTTTGGTGGCATCTGCCACATGCGCTTCGATGACACCAACCCAGAAAAAGAAAGCCAAGAATTCGCAGATTCCATTGTTGATGCTGTCCAATGGTTGGGTTTTAGCTGGGATGCGAACAATACCTCGCATCTGTTTTACGCCAGCAATTACTTTGACACCATGTACGCCTGCGCCGAGTTTTTGATTCAAGCCGGTTATGCCTATATAGATCAGCAAACTGCAGAGGAAATGCGCCTGAACAGGGGCACCCTGACCGAGGCGGGCAAAAACTCCCCTTGGCGCGACCGGCCGGTGTCAGAAAACCTGCGCTTGTTCCGCGAAATGCGGGGCGGTCAGCACGCTGAAGGCAGCATGATTTTGCGTGCAAAAATTGACATGCAAAGCCCCAACATCAATCTGCGCGATCCGGCCATCTATCGCATCCGGTTTGCCCATCACCATCGCACCGGTGACGCTTGGTGCGTCTACCCGATGTACACTTTTGCGCACCCCATTGAAGATGCGCTGGAAAAAATAACGCATTCCATTTGCACGCTAGAGTTTGAAGACCAACGGCCTTTTTACGACTGGTTGTTGCAGCGGCTTTCTGAAACCTGTGCTGCTGTAGACGGCAACACCATAGGCGGTTTTTTCTGTGCACCCTTGCCAAAGCAGGTTGAATTTGCAAGGTTAAACCTGACCTACGTTGTCACCAGCAAGCGAAAATTGCAGCAGTTGGTGACAGAGGGCCAAGTCTCTGGTTGGGACGACCCGCGTATGCCGACCATTGCCGGTTTGCGTCGCCGTGGTTACACGCCTGAAGCCATCCGTTTATTTTGCGAACGAATCGGCGTTTCAAAATCAGATTCCTGGATTGACTACAGCACGCTTGAGGGCGCCTTGCGCGATGACCTTGACCCCAAGGCAGACAGGGGTATTGCTGTCTTGAGACCCTTGAAGCTTATTTTGGACAATGTGCCTGCCGATTGGTCAGACGACTGCAGTGCGCCGGTTCACCCGCATCACCCTGAAAAAGGCGTGCGAAAATTCCCTATCCACCGCGAATTGTGGATAGAAGCCGACGACTTCATGCAGGACCCGAGCAAGGGTTTTTTCCGCTTGTTTCCTGGCAACAAAGTGCGCTTGCGTTACGGCTATGTTGTTGAATGCAAAGGCTGTGATCTAGACGCTGCGGGCAATGTCCTGGCTGTTCATGCCGAGGTGTTTCTCGACAGTAAATCTGGCACTCCGGGGGCGGATACTTACAAGGTCAAGGGCAATATTCATTGGGTCAGTGCTCAGGCTGCTGTGGCGGCTGAAGTTCGTCTTTATGACCGTTTGTTTTCTGAAGCCAATCCGGATGCCGGCGGACGTAACTTTCTGGAATGCCTGAACCCGGCCTCGGTCGAGGTCATCTCAGCCATGCTTGAGCCAGGGCTGGGTTCGGTGGAGCCCGATGCAAGATTTCAGTTTGAGCGGCATGGTTATTTTGTGGCGGATCGCAGGGACCATGGGGTGGGCCGGCCTATTTTTAATCGTATTACGACTCTGAAAGACTCGTGGGGCAAGGCAGGTTAAGGTTGCTCGTTTTCGGTGGGTGGGGAGCTGCGGGCCGGGGTTCTGATTTTTCGGGACGGATAACTCGCTGTTTCCTCACTCTGCTCTGACAAGCTCGACGGAAAACCCAATGGGGTATTTCCGTCACCGCCCAAAGGCGGAGTCGCTTGTTGCGAGGTCGTTCGGGCGAGTTTCCTGACTGTCCCGAAAAATCAGAGCCCCAGCCCGCAGTGGTCACCCTAGGCACATTTAATCAAGCAATCACGCAGGTTCGACTACGCGCGAAAAATTGCCTTTGGTTGCAGTTTGTGCCGCGTAGTGACTCTTAAACTGCTCGGAAATTGCTCGGGTATTTTTTGTTGGGGGGCGTCTTTCTGGTTATTGGTCGTTAGTTTTTTGGATGTGCGGGGTGTTTTTTAGTCGTCTTTACCGTGGTGCATCTGCTAAAACGTGCTGATGTTTTTTTAGTTTGCGGTGGCAGTTGTGTGGCGGGTTGCGATGGCTACGGATGGTGATTCTGCCTTGCGATGCTTGTTTGCGCCGTCACCTGGGCGCGCGACAGTCATCGATCAGCTCACATGCCCTTAGGCGTTTTAGCCAAGGGCATTGAGTGGCGATGGCTAGGCAGCGTCCGGCAGACGGCGAAAACAAAAACCAACGCACGAAAAACCAACGCCCCCAACACAAAGCAAACAACCCAGGGCGCAATAAAAAAGCAGGCAGCGTACAGCAGACGCCCACCCCCCCAGGGTGTTAAAATTGCACATGACTTCTAACATCCCCACCCCCCCAGCTTCAGCGTTCCCTTCTTTGGTCAATCATTTCCTGATTGCCATGCCCAACATGCTTGACCCCAATTTCTCCGGCACGCTTATTTTTGTGTGTGAACACAATGAAAAGGGCGCGCTCGGCTTGGTGGTGAACCGCGATTCTGAAGTCATGATTTCCGATCTCTTTGACAAATTGGATCTGAACCTTGAAATTGCCGTCATCGGTGAGCGCAAAGTGCTTTGTGGCGGGCCGGTGCAATCAGACCGCGGTTTCGTGCTGCACAGACCTGCCCAGGAATGGGGTTCAACCCTGAAGCTGGACAATGACATGGCGCTGACTACCTCCAAAGATGTGCTGCAGGCGCTGGCCAAGGGCACGGGTCCTGCTGAGTGGTTGGTCACTTTGGGCTATGCCGGTTGGTCTGCGGGGCAGTTGGATGAGGAGATTGCACAAAATGCTTGGCTGACGGTTCCAGCGCGCAGCGACATCTTGTTTCAGGTATCTGTGGAGCAACGCTTTGATGAAGCCTTCAAGCTTTTGGGGTTTGACCCGGGGTGCTTGTCCGCCACCGCAGGCCACGCATGAATGAAGTGCCGGCTGTGGGCGGCACACTGGTCTCATCGGTGTGTCTGGCGTTTGACTTTGGTCTGGTGCGCATTGGTGTGGCGGTAGGCAATGGTTTTCTTAAAACCGCGCAGCCCGTTGAGGTCATTTCCACTGACGACAATAAAACCCGCTTTGCGCGCATTCAAGCGCTGATTGCGCAATGGCAGCCGGATACACTGGTGGTGGGCATACCGCGCCATCCCGATGGTGCACCCCATGAAATGACGCTGCGCTGTGAAAAATTTTCCCGGCAACTCGGAGGGCGTTTCAATTTGCCAGTGCGCTGTGTCGATGAACGTTACAGCTCCGTGGAAGCCACTGCCCGCGTCCAGCCCAAACGGGGGCAAGCCATTGATGCCGTGGCGGCCTGTATTATTCTCGAACAATACTTTTTGGAGTGTTCCCCATGAAATTGCCCGATCCGGAAGCGCTGTATGCGCGTCTGCGCAATGAAATTGGCAACGCCTATGCTGACAAAAGCCGTCTGGCCTTGGTGGGTGTTCACAGTGGTGGCGCCTGGATTGCGCAGCGCCTGCACCGCGATCTGGCGCTGACCTTGCCCTGCGGTTTTTTGGACAGCGCGTTGTATCGCGATGACTTTTCTTCCCGCGGCATGAAAACTCCACCAAAAGCCGCCGACATGCCCTTTGATGTGAACGGACTGAACATTCTGATTGTGGACGATGTCCTCTACACCGGCAGAACCACCCGCGCCATCATTAACCATGTGTTTGACTATGGAAGACCGGCCAAAATAGACTTGGCTGTGCTGCTGGACCGCGGCGGGCGCGAATTGCCCATCGCAGCCTCCTTTGTGGGGCAGGCGTTGTCGCTGACACCGGAGCAGAGCTTCGTGCTGAGTCGTGATGACAACGGCAGTTTTCATCTGGAAATGGAAACCAAACATGCATAATCCGCAACTCAACAAGCAAGGCCAATTGCAGCATTTGCTGACCATTGAAGGCTTGTCGCGTTCAATGATTCACCATATTTTAGACACCGCCATGCCCTTTGTGTCGCTGGCCGACAGGGAAGTGAAGGCTGTGCCGCTGCTGCGTGGTTATTCGGTGTTCAACCTGTTTTTTGAAAACTCAACGCGAACCCGCACCACTTTTGAAATTGCTGGCAAGCGTTTGTCTGCCGATGTGGTGAACCTGAACATTAATGCGTCGTCCACCAGCAAGGGTGAATCGTTGCTGGACACCATCGACAACCTGGCGGCCATGAACGCCGACATGTTTGTGGTGCGCCATGCAGAAAGCGGTGCGCCCACCTTTATTGCCCAGCACTTGAACCGCACCAGCAATGGCCGCGTTAGCGTTATTAACGCCGGTGACGGCCGGCATGCACACCCCACGCAGGGGCTGTTGGACATGTACACCATACGGCACTATAAAAAAGACTTCACCAACCTGCGAGTGGCCATTGTGGGCGATATTTTGCACAGCCGCGTGGCGCGTTCCGACATTCATGCCTTGAGCACGCTGGGTTGCCCTGAAATTCGCGCCATTGGTCCTAAAACCTTGCTGCCTTCACATTTGGAATCGCTGGGGGTTCACTGTTACACCGACATGAAGGAAGGCCTGCGCGATGTGGATGTTGTGATGATGCTGCGCCTGCAAAACGAGCGCATGAAAGGTGCCCTGATTCCGTCCGCGCAAGAATTTTATAAACATTACGGACTGACCGAAGAAAAATTGGCCCTGGCCAAGCCGGATGCCATTGTGATGCACCCCGGCCCCATGAATCGCGGTGTTGAAATTGATTCCGCCGTGGCGGATGGTCCGCGTGCCGTTATTTTGAATCAGGTGACCTTTGGTATCGCTGTGCGTATGGCGGTGATGAGCGTTTTGGCCTCCACACGGGCCTCGGCCTGAAAGCAAGGGTTAGGAACTGACATGAGATTATTGATTAAGGGCGGACGCATCATCGATCCGCTGCAGCAACTCGATAGGGTGGGTGATGTTGCCATTGCGGCTGACCGCATCGTGGCCTTGGGCAAGGTGACGGGCGACTTTTCCGCGGACCGAGTTATTGACGCCACCGGATGCATTGTGGCACCTGGCTTGGTCGATTTGTCCGCGCGGCTGCGCGAACCCGGTTATGAATACCGCGCCACACTTGAGTCTGAAATGGCGGCGGCGGTGGCCGGTGGCGTTACATCGCTGGCATGCCCGCCAGACACCGACCCGGTGCTGGACGAACCCGCGCTGGTTGAAATGCTCAAGCACCGTGCACGCCAGTTGAATCAGGCCAATGTTTATCCTTTGGGTGCACTGACAAAAAACCTGGAAGGTGAGGTCATCACCGAAATGGCGGAGTTGGCCGAGGCCGGGTGCATGGGGTTTTCTCAGGCAGATGCGGTGGTCACCAACACGCAAACCCTGATGCGCGCCTTGCAATATGCGCAAACTTTCGGGCAGACGGTACATTTGCGACCCCAAGATGCATTTTTGGGCAAGGGCGGTGTCGCCCACGGGGGCGCCTATGCCTCGCGCATGGGTTTGTCGGGTGTGCCGGTGATGGCTGAAACCATCGCACTCATGACCATTTTTGAATTGGTTCGTGCCACCGGCGCCCGCGTACATTTGTGCCGCATTTCATCTGCCAAAGGGCTGGATCTGATTCGCCAAGCCAAACGCGATGGTTTGCCCATTACCTGCGATGTGGGTGTGCACCACATTCACCTGATTGATCTGGACATCGGTTTCTTTGATCCCAATGCCCGGCTCACACCCCCCCTGCGTGAAGACCGTGACCGCAAAGCCATACGCGCCGCATTGCTGGATGGCACTGTGGATGCAATTTGCTCAGACCACACCCCGGTGGACGATGATGCGAAGTTGTTGCCTTTCGGCGAGGCCGACCCGGGCGCTACAGGTCTGGAACTGTTGTTGCCGCTGACCTTGAAATGGGCACGCGAAGCCGGTTGCGACTGGATGCAGGCTTTGTCTTTGATTACTCACAAACCTGCCGCAATTTTGAATTGCCCCGCCGGTGACTTGCGCGTTGGCCGCGTGGCGGATGTTTGTGTATTCAACCCGGAAGACGACTGGAAGGTAACGCCGGCTGCCCTTAAAAGCCAAGGCAAACACACGCCTTATGCCGGTTATACCCTGTTGGGACGCAACCATTTCACGGTGGTTTCCGGCTCAGTGGCGTATTCCCCAGACTTTTAAACTCAGGGCTGCGTTGGGTTTTGTGAATCTCGCAATGTCAGTTCAATGGCGGTTTTGCAGGCTTGGGCGTATTCGTGCCGTGTCCAGTCCGGGTTGTAAACCGCCGGGCTGGGGGTCAGGGTCGCAGTAAAACGGTTGCGTGATTTCCATAAGATCATGACGTTTTCCGCCATGGTCTGCTCGCCCACAAAAGAAGGTTCGATGTTGAGCTGGCCGGTTTGGTCTGTGTAGCGCAAGGCCACCGGAACAACCGGTAATTTTGCATTGATGGCCGCCTGCATCATGTTGGCGTGAAAAGTTCCCAGCGTGTGGCCCTCTGTTGTGGTGCCTTCCGGAAATACAGCCACTTGTCTGCCGGCCTGCATGCGGTGTTCCGCATCCTTAATAACCTTGTGCACCGCTTGCCTGCGGCCCCGTTCAATAAAAATGGTACCCGCCCTGGACACCAGCGTGCCCGCCAAGGGCCAACTGGCAATTTCAGATTTCGCAATAAAAATACTGGGTGAATACGCATTCACCACAAAAATATCAAGCCATGAAACATGGTTGAGCACCAGCATGCAAGGGCCTTGCGGCCATGTGCCCTTGAGTGTCGGTTGTATGCGAAACAAGCGCACCGTGCCTCTTGACCACCACCGTTCCACTGCAATTTGCATTTTTTTGCTGAGCAACGGAAACAGCACCAATACACAAAACAAACCCACGAATACGTGCAGCATGAAGCGGCTTGCGCGAATTACCCACATTGAACCTGCTCCCACGGTGTTACGGCTTGTTCACACTTGGTGCTGAACAAGGCGTTGTCTTCAAGGCGCAAGGCTGTCAGGCAACCTCCCCAGACACAACCGGTGTCCAGGCCCACGATGTCTTGCCTTACGGTGAGACCCAAGGTGGACCAATGACCGAAAATAATGCGGGTGTCCGCGCTGGCGCGCTTCGGTGCATCGAACCACGGCATGAAGCCTTCTGGTGCGGAGCCGGCATTGTCTTTTGATTTGAAATCCATTTCGCCCTGAGCCGTGCAAAAACGCAAGCGCGTCAGGGCATTTACGATGACCCTTAAACGGTCGGTTCCGGTGAGGCTTTCCTGCCACAGACCCGGTTGGTTACCGTATAAAACCGCCATGAAATTCTGCCAGTCATTGCTTTTTAAAACGGTGTGCACTTCTTGCGCCAACGCCATGGTTTTGTCTGCAGTCCATTGTGGCAGGACGCCGGCATGCACCATCATGATGCCTGGGTAGCGGGCATCTGTGTGGGCCAAGGGTTGGTGGCGCAGCCAGTTGATGAGCTCTTCGCTGTCGTGTGCGGTGAGTATTTCATCCAGTGTGTCGCTGCGATGCTTGCGCCCATGACCGGCAGCCGCGGCCAGCAGGTGCAAATCATGGTTGCCCAATACGCAACTGGCGGCACCGCCCAGTTGTTTGATAAAGCGCAAGGTGGCTAGCGATTCCTGGCCTCGGTTGACCAAGTCGCCTGCGAACCAGACCCGGTCACCCGATTCTGGCTGAAACTTGCACTGTTCAAGCAGTCGCAAAAGCGGTGACAGGCATCCTTGCAGATCGCCAACAACGTATGTGTTCAAAGCGGACTTTATTCATGGGGTAAACAAACAACAGTTTATCACCCTGTATCCAGACGATTAATGTTTGCTGACGAAGTAAGGCCTTAGCCGCTACACGGGCTTTGCTTTTTGATGCGTGTGTTTGAGGATAAGCTTTGACAGCTCGCCCAACAGATGACTTTGACCGACTGCCAACTTCGTCCGTCTTAAACCTTACAGCCTATTTTATTCAGACACTATTTTTTGCAAGTAAAAGTTTGCCAGTGCAATGGTCAGAGCTTCAGAATTTTGGGCTGAGGTGTTTAAATACATTTTGGCCAATCCCGACAGGGGTTTTTGTATGCGATGTCCTCCTGTTGCCCACAAACCAGAATTGTATGGAAAGTTTCCATGAATTCAGGCCTGCTTCCACACGCATCTTCAAGAGGTGAAGGTTTTCCATTGAAGTTCTCAAACAACATTGAAAGTGCGTATGTACCGGGCCGCTTAGTTATCTATTCGAAACCGGGACGTGGCTGTGGATCGCAGTGCAAAGCCAATCAGGATTTGTTTCAGGGTGCGGTCTGTATTTCTTTTTAATTCAGCGCCTGCATGGTGCGATGCATTTATTTTCTCAAGCGTTGAAATCATTCTTTTTTCTATATCGCCTGAGTCAATCACAGTCGTGATCATATTAAAGTGTTGTGCAAGAGTGATCACTGTCCTGTGTTGTAATTGCAGCAATTGTTCCGAAGAGGCACATGCAGGGTTGTTGAGAACTTGAAGCAGATAGTTGCAACCACCTAATCGAATGTAATTCGGGTGTGTGGGGTTCAGCAGGTGCTGGCCCAGATAGAACTGGCCCGCGGCATATTGTCTTTTTGCGGCGTATTCAAACTCGACTTGTGCTTCATCGTCTTTTTTCTGCGCCAAGTACTCAATACCCACGCGAACTGCAGTTTCACAGGCCAGATTCTCTGCCTCTGCAATACCTTGCCTTGCAGCCATTTTCGCCAATTTTAATCCGGTCTCAAGTTGATTTCCGTTGTTGAAAATCAGTTCGCGTGCCATTTCGTATTGTGCGTATCTGTGACTTTGTACCACTGCTTTTTCAAGTAGTCGCATGCGCATCACAGGTTCGTTTTTAAACGTATGCATGGCCAATAAATAATCTGCCTCGGCCAGACCCGCCTGTGATGCGCTGGTCAATAAGAGGATAATCCCTGCGTTATCTTCGCCACCGTCAAGCTGGATTTTTGCCAGTTCAAGTTGGGCGTTTTTCTCATTTTGCGCCGCTGCAGCGCACAAGCTTACAACCCGTTCATTCTTTGTTGTGCCAAGGTTGTACTTTTGTGAAAGCAGGCTGTGCAGGGTTCTTTCCACAGATTCGCCCTGCAACTCTCCGCTGTAAAGTTGAGACTTGAGGAGGTCAATCATTTTGGGGTTTCTATTTTCCAGAGCGTCTAGAGGGGTTTTCCCCTGTGCGTTTTTTTCAAATAATAAATATGCCGGCGGAGAATTTTTACACTTGCAGATATCCAGGATGGTGTGAATAAGTGCCTCTTCGCAGACATCACTTTGATTGCAAACAATGTGGAAAATATTGTTCCCTGAAGCGTCGTGAATAATGGGGTCTGCACCCAGAAACAAGAAGCTGAGCGCTCCCAGGTTTTTTCTTTCAAGCGTGTTGGCGAAGGCAGAATTCAATAATCCTTTGGGTTGTGCTGTAAGAATCCCTGCTTTTGTAAGTATTTCCAGTTCGTTGGTGTTTGGGTCATTTAAAAACTGTGTGCGTTGGTTGTCACTGACAACCATTCCAGCGTGAATCAGGTCCTCGATTATTCTTTCGCGAAGTTCTCCTTGAGTCACTGCTGTCTTGTGAAGAGGTCCGTGAGCGTTGGACGCTTGGATGGAAGTGAGCATAAAGGTTTTCACATAGAGTTTCTTGGAATAGGTTGGGTGGCTGAAACATCTTGCAAAGTTCATTGCATTCGAACTGAGCCTTGTGCTTCGCAAGCGGGTTAGAATCGGGTTGATCAAATTTTTTTGGAGTCACCTGTGGATATTTCCGCTTCCATTTTTAAAGCGTATGACATTCGCGGCATTGTGGATGAGACTTTGACCGAAGCCGCCGCCGCTGCCGTGGGCCGGGCCTTGGGCGACCTTGCCCGCTCCAGGGGCGTCACAGAGGTGGTGGTGGGGCGTGATGGCCGTTTGTCCGGTCCCAGGCTGTTGGCTGCCCTGTCCCAGGGCTTGTGCCGCGCCGGACTTGATGTGGTGGACATCGGCATGGTGGCTACTCCCATGGTCTACTTTGCCACCTACCACCTGAACAACGGCACCGGTGTTCAAGTAACAGGCAGCCACAATCCTCCGCAATACAATGGTTTGAAAATGATGGTGGCGGGTGAAACTTTGTACGGCGACACCATCACTGGCCTGCTTAAGGCCATAGAGGCGCCAGGCTTTGACACTCAGGTTGAGCGCATGGGGTCTGTGCGCACGCTGGATGTGTGGGCTGAGTATCTGCAGCGCATCACTTCACACATCAAGCTTGACCGTCCCATGAAAATCGCAATTGACGCGGGCAACGGGGTTGCCGGTGCATTTGCGGGTACGCTTTTCAGGTCCTTGGGGTGTGAGGTGATTGAATTGTTTTGCGATGTGGATGGTACGTTTCCCAATCACCATCCGGACCCGGCCCATCCTGAAAACCTTCAGGACCTTATTGAGTGTCTTAAAACCAGTGACGCTGAAATCGGCTTGGCTTTTGATGGCGATGGCGACCGCTTGGGTGTGGTGACCAAAGACGGGCAGATCATCTACCCGGATCGCCAACTCATGTTGTTTGCGCAGGATGTGCTCAAGCGTGTGCCGGGCGGCACCATTATTTATGACGTCAAGTGTTCCCGCTTGGTTGCCAAAGCGGTGCGCGAGGCCGGGGGCGAGCCCTTGATGTGGCGCACCGGCCATTCATTGGTCAAAGCCAAGCTGCGTGAAACAGGTGCACCTTTGGCGGGTGAAATGAGCGGCCATGTATTCTTCAAAGAGCGGTGGTACGGTTTCGATGATGGTTTGTACACGGGCGCCCGATTGCTTGAAATTGTGGCTCGGGTGGCAGACCCTTCCGCATTGCTCAATGCGCTTCCCAACAGCAACAGCACACCTGAATTGCAGTTGAAAACGGCGGAGGGCGAAAACTTCACCTTGGTGGAAAACTTGAAAAAAAATGCGGACTTTCCGGGGGCGGAATCTGTGAACACCATTGATGGTGTGCGGGTGGAATATGCCGATGGTTTTGGTTTGGCCCGACCTTCGAACACCACCCCGGTTGTTGTGATGCGATTTGAAGCGGACTCTGATGTTGCTTTGACTCGTATTCAGGAATCATTCAGGAAGGCGATTCTTGCGGTGAAGCCGGAGGCTGTGCTGCCGTTCTGAGGGGTAAGCGAACTCCGGTTTTATCACTAGGCGCGGAAAGCCCCGGCGTTCAGGCTGGGGGTGGGTCGCTGGCAACGACAACGAAGTTGCCAGACCGTTCTTGCATGTGGAGCATGCCAAAAATACTGTATATAATACAGGTATGGAAACACTCCAAGCCTTCAGGTACGAACTGGTTCCCAACGGACAGCAAAATCTGCAAATGCGCCGGTTTGCTGGAGCCTGTCGTTTCGTCTTCAATAAGGCATTGGCATTGCAGAAAGAGCGGTATGAAGGCGGGCGGAAGAGGCTTGGTTACAGCGACTTATGCAAACAACTGACGGGCTGGAAAGCTGAACACCAGACCGATTGGCTCAATGACACGCCCAGTCAATCGTTGCAGCAAGCGCTTAAAAACTTGGAAACCGCCTACAAGAATTTCTTTGAAAAACGCGCAGAGTTTCCTTGCTTCAAAAAGAAGGGGCAGTCAGACAGTTTCCGTTACCCGCAGGGCTTCAAGCTAGATCAGACCAACAGCAGAATCTTCCTGCCTAAGCTCGGTTGGCTGCGATACCGCAACAGCAGAGACGTACTCGGAACAGTGAGGAACGTCACAGTCAGTCGCGCTGGTGAAAAATGGTTCGTGAGTATACAAACGCAGCGTGAAATTGAACAAGCCATACCCAACGGTGGTGCCGTTGGGATCGATATGGGCGTTGCACGGTTTGCCACGCTGTCAGATGGGGCGTTTATCTCGCCATTAAACAGTTTCAAACAACACGAGTCCACGCTGCGCAGAGCGCAGCAGGCCATGGGTCGCAAAGTCAAATTCAGCAGTAACTGGAAGAAGGCAAAAACCAGAGTACAGAAAATCCATGAGCGCATTGCCAATGTCAGACGCGACTTCTTGCACAAGCACTCAACGGCGATCAGCCAAAACCACGCGATAGTATTCGTTGAGGACTTGCAGGTGCGTAATATGTCAAAGTCAGCGTCTGGCACAACCAGCGAGCCAGGCAAAAATGTCAGGGCCAAGTCTGGCTTGAACAAAGCCATACTAGACCAAGGCTGGTTCGAATTCAGGCGGCAACTGGACTACAAATTGTCTTGGCGCGGTGGTTGGCTTATTGAAGTGCCTGCAAAGAACACAAGCAGGACTTGCCTTGAGTGCGATCATATATCGGCAGACAACCGAAAGCGTCAGGCGCTGTTCAAGTGCGTTGCATGTGGATTTGAGGAACACGCCGATCTGGTTGGTGCGAACAATGTTTTAAGGGCGGGATACGCCCGGCTAGCCTGTGAAGTGAGTGGTGCTCTAATGCCACCAGCAGCAGGAACCCACCGAAGTGATTTGGGCGTAAACGCCTAAACGCAGTAGGAATCCCCGCCCTTTCCGCGCTATGCGCGGCAGCCAAGGGCTGAGGGCGGGGAGGATGTCAACGGCGAGCGAACAGGTTGGAAGGGGGGATAGCCGGGCTAGATGGCCGGTCCGTCGGCATTGCAGAGCACATCAACCCACGCCCACCAAACACCAACCCTCAGAAGCCGATCGACAGAGAAAATGAATCTGCCCGCGCCAAATCCCAATAACGTTCAAACACCGGCGTCAAATATCGACCTTCCAGCAAATCTCCCGGTTGCGAAAATTTGAACAAGGTAGAAAGTAACCTGATTTCATTGTGGCTCACACGGCGCACAATGTGGTGCGGCGTCAGTTGTATCGGATGCGACAGCCCCGCAGCGGCCACCAGTTCAGCCAAGGCGTGCAGCGTGTTGGCGTGGAAGTTGTAGACGCGCTCGGCTTTGTCCTGAACCACCAAGGCCTTCTGACGTATGGGGTCTTGCGTGGTGACGCCCGTCGGGCAGTGCCCAGTGTGGCAAGCCTGCGCCATGATGCAGCCCAGTGAGAACATAAAGCCGCGCGCAGAGTTGCACCAGTCTGCACCAATGGCCATGGTGCGCGCAATGTCGAAAGCACTGACAATTTTACCGCTGGCGCCCAAGCGGATTTCCTCGCGGATGTTCAACCCGATCAAGGTGTTGTGCACCAGCATCAGGCCTTCCTGCAACGGAGCGCCCACATGGTCTGCAAATTCCACGGGTGCTGCGCCTGTACCGCCTTCGGCACCGTCCACCACAATGAAGTCGGGCTTGATGCCGGTTTCCATCATCGCCTTGGCGATGGCGAACCATTCCCAAGGGTGACCAACGCAAAACTTGAAACCCACCGGTTTGCCGCCGGACAATTCCCGCAACTGTCCTATGAACTGGCACAGTTCCACCGGTGTTGAAAATGCTTTGTGACCAGCAGGCGACACACAGTCCTGACCCATGGAAACGCCACGCGCCTCGGCAATTTCTGCAGTCACTTTTGCACTGGGCAACACACCGCCGTGGCCAGGTTTTGCGCCTTGAGACAGTTTGATTTCAATCATTTTGACCTGCGGCGAGCAGGCGTTTTCCTTGAAGCGTTCCGGCGAAAATTCACCTTCCGGGGTGCGGCAGCCGAAGTAGCCCGAACCGATTTCCCAAATCAGGTCGCCACCGTGTTCCTTGTGATATTTGGAAATTGAGCCTTCGCCAGTGTCGTGGGCGAAGCCGCCTTTTTTCGCACCCTTGTTCAGAGCCAGAACAGCGTTGGCTGACAGGGCGCCAAAGCTCATGGCGGAGATGTTGAAGATGCTCGCTTCATAGGGTTGCTTGCAGTCCATGCCACCGATGGTGATGCGGAAATCTGATTCCGGCACTTCAACCGGCACAGCCGAGTGGTTGATCCAGTCGTGGCCGGCAACATAAACATCTTTTTGTGTACCAAAGGCGCGCTTGTCCACCACGTTTTTTGCGCGCTGATAAACCAGTGAGCGTTGGTTGCGGGAAAACGGGGCCGCTTCGGTGTCGTTTTCCAAAAAATACTGGCGTATTTCAGGTCGAATGAATTCCAGAAAAAAGCGGATATGTCCGAGTATTGGGTAGTTTCTGCGGATGGATTGCTTGTCCTGCCGCACATCCCGAATACCGATAATGGTGAGCGCCCCGAACACCGGCAGCATCAGCAAGCCTGCCAAGTGCCCCGTGAAAATAAGTGCGATGGAAAATAGGGTGAGGGCGATACATCCGTAAAAAGCAAAATAGCCTTCTTTTTTCAGATAACCCAGTACAGCCTGTGACATACCTGCATCCTTGCAGAAGTAACAATAGGCATTATGAACCCTGTGGCTTGTCAGCATCAGCGTCAGAATGTAAAGAAAAGTGTTTTTAATGTGCCCGCAAAGCGTCCACGATTTTAAGGCGAGAGGCTTGCAATGCTGGCAAAAATCCGCCCGCCAGACCCATGCTGAGCGAAAAAACAGCGGTGCTCAACACAATGCCCGGAGTCAGTGTAAAGCCGAATGCAATTTCCGAGAATGTCTGCCAGTTCATGGTGGACAATTCAATGTTCTGCATCAGGCTGGCCGCCAGCAAACCCGCAATGCCGCCTACGGCAGACAGCATCAGCGACTCAATTAAAAATGCGCTCAGAATAGCGCTGCGCCCGAACCCCAATGCCCGCAGCGTGCCAATTTCAGGGGTGCGATTGGCCACCGTTGCGTACATGGTTATCATGGCACCCACCACGGCACCAATCGAAAAAATAATGGACAGGGACAAGCCCAGAATCCTGATGAAGGTAGACAGGGCGGCCGACTGGTCTTCGTAAAATTGCGTTTCGCGTTTTACCTCAAGGTTCAGACGGGGGTCAGATTCTATGGTCTGCTTCACGCTGTCAAACAGTTGGGTATCAGGCAGGCGAAGCAGCAGCGCAGAAAACGCCGGGCGCCTGAAGGCCTGCATCAAGGTGTCTGAGTCGCCCCAGATTTCAGAATCAAACCCACTGCCACCGGCATCAAACGAACCCACCACCAACCAGTCGCGCTGGGCAAATCGCAGAGACTCACCCAATCCGCCGCCAATAAAGCGACCCGACATGGCACGTCCGGTCACCACTTCTGCCGTGCCCGCGCGCGGCCAGCGGCCGTTGGACAGTTTCACTTGCGGACGGGCTTGCAAACCCGCCGGTGTAATGCCCCGGATAGTGACGTTGGAAGGCTTGAAACTCTCTTTTTTCTGCAAGGTAATGAGCACAACCGGTTCCCGGGAGAACAGGCGGCTGCCATCGGTTGCGCTGGCAATGGGCACCAGGCTTTCCACAATGGCGGCTTGCTCGCGTTCAATCATGCTTTGCACTTCCGTGCCGGACCCCTTGCGTATCAGTACCAGATTGTCGCTCTCACCGGTTTGCACCAGCGTGGCGCGTATGCCTTCTGACAACATCAACACGCAGGCAAACACAAACACCACCAATGCCATACCTCCAGCTGCCAGCGCTGTGGTGAGCTTTCTGGCGCTCAGGTTGCGCCAGGTGTAAGACAGTGGAATGCCTTTAGGCCACATGGCGAAGCCCATCCACAATACGGATGCGCGACATGCGCAGGGCAGGGAACAAGGCCGACATGATGCCCACACCCACCGCACACGCCAATTGCAGCAGCACGGTGGTGTTTGACACTTCAAAAATCGGGAACAGCGTACCCACTGCGTTGGCAAATGCATTGGCCACCGGGAAGGTCAGGGCAATGCCAAGCAGCCCGCCTGTCAGTGCCACCGTCAGCGATTCGCCCATGATGAGCGCGCGGATGAAGTGCGGTGAAAAGCCCAGTGCTTGCAAGGTTGCGTATTCGCCGATGCGTTCGCGCGCAGTCATCGCAACCGTGTTGGCCATGACCGCCAGAATAATGGCGATGATGACCACAGACACGACCTGGACCGCCACAAGAATGGCCTGCGTCATGGCCACAAAGCCCAATTGAAACGCTTTTTCAGTTTCGGTGCGGGTTTCGGCGCTGGTGTTTTCAAAACGTTGGTCAATGCGCGAAGACACGGCCGCTGCTTGCTCCGGGTCGTTCAATCCGACAATAAAAACGCCGACCAGGTCGCGGTTGCCCGGCATGATCTTTTTACTTCTTTCGTTTAAATAGCCCCAGTGCAGAAAAAATTGGGATTCATCTGTTTTGTTGTCCACGCCGTCGTAAATGGCGCGCAGGTTAAAGGTCCAGGTGCCGGGGTAGATGGTGCCCCGCAAGGGAATGGTGTCGCCGACTTTCCAGCCATACTGGTTGGCCAGCTTGCGGCCCACCACCGCCCCTTGGCGGTCGCGCAGCAAGTTTTTCCAGTCGTTTTCATTGACCCTGTATTCAGGGTAGAGCCGAAAATAGCTTTCCATTTCCACGGCAAACTGCGGAAAGAAATTGCGTTCGGTGATGTACACCCCGCCAAACCAGTTGGCCCAACTGATGTCATTGACGCCTTCAATGCCCTTGACGCGTTCCAGATAATTCAAGGGCATGGGAAAGGACAGGGAAATTGCATTGCGGGTGACCAAGCGGGTGCTGGAGGTGGCCTCCGCGCCGGCATACCAGGCATCTACAATGGTGCGCAGCAAACCGAACGCCATGATGGCCACCACCAGCCCCAACAGCGTGAGGCCGATGCGCAGTTTTTGACGAAAGGCGTTTTTGACGATCAACCACAGCATGGCGAACCTTTATTCGGTTTGCGGCGCGAGTACGCCTTTGTCGAGGTTGATCAGGCGACGCGCGCGGCTGGCCGCTTTCGGGTCGTGCGTCACCATGACGATGGTTTTTCCCAGTTGGGTATTCAGTTCGTCAATCAACCAGTGCGTTTTCTACATGTGCCTTGCGTTCCTTTTTCGACAGCCCGGTCAGCAGCAACGGCAGTTCTACGTTTTCAAAGGCGGTGAGCACGGGCATCAAGTTGTAGAACTGAAAAATAAAGCCCACATTTGCGGCACGCCATTGCGCCAGTTGTGCGTCCGAGAGCGTTGCGATGTCTACGCCATCCACCAGAATTTCCCCGGCGGTGGGTGAGTCTATGCCGGCAATCAAATTGAGCAGTGTACTTTTACCGGAACCGCTGGGCCCCATGAGCGCCACAAAGTCGCCCCGTGCCACATCCAGATCAATTCCCATGAGGACCGGTATGTTCTCGCCGGCCCGTTGATAGGTTTTCACCAGACGCCGAATTTGTATGAGGGGGGCGACCATGTCAGCGACGCGTTTGTTTTTCAACCGGACTGCCATCTTTCAGGTGCTCGTCTACCGGGTTGATGACGGTGTCGCCCACTTGCAGGCCTTCCAGAATTTCCACCAGTCCACCGGCTTGCTTGCCTGTTTTAACGCTGACGGCCTTGGCTTTGTCGTTTTCAATGGTGAAAGCCACGCCTTGCCGAATGGCGGTCTTGGGTGCCATCAGGCGGGGCTTTTTTTCTTCTTCACTGGCGGGGCGAGACAGGAATGAAACCTTGGTGCTCATGTCGGGCAGGAATCGGGCATTGATTTCATCAAAACGCACTTTCACCATGATGGTGGCTTTCGCCCGGTCCACGGTGGGAACAATGGAAACCACCTGACCTGTAAAGCGCTCATCTGGAAAGGCATCCAACTGTATTTCACAGGCCTGCCCCACGCTGACCTTGCTGATGTTACTTTCTGAAACATCCACTTCTGCCTCCAGTGTGCTGAGGTCTGCCAATGTGAGCACTGCGCCCTTGGACTCGGCGGCATTTGAAAACGGGGTGATGACATCGCCCACATTGGCATTTTTAGCCACCACCACACCATCAAACGGTGCGCGAATTTCAGTTTCCTCTGGCGTCCGTCAGTTCTGCCTGTGCCTGCGCTAAAACGCCTTTGGCCACCTCTATTTGCGAAGTGGCGGCTGCAAATTGCGCGGCCACATCGCGTGCATCCAGCCTGGCCAACAGGTCACCCTCCTTGACCCGGCTGCCTTCCCTGACCGCCAAATAAACAAGTCGCCCGGACGCTTTTGAGGCGAGGGAGGCCCTGCGTTGCGCCACTAGATAACCCGAGGAGGTGAGTGTCACCAGTTCAACCGTGGGCGACAGCTTACTGACCGTGGCGGTTGATACGGCAATCACCGAGGGTTTGAGCACAAGGGCGGTGGCAACCAGAAGAAACACCACAACAGCGGCCAGCCATTGCCAACGCCTTTTGGCGGTAGATGCGGTTTGCACCGTCTTCATGGCCGGGTCGATGCGCAGCGCTGCAGTTCTCTGTGAAGCCGCCGAGCTGCTGGGAGTGTTGTCATTTGGGGTGGGTGCCGACATGTTTGCTGCCTGATACATTGAGCCTTGTGAATCATACCTCACCGAGTTCATGGAATAAGTGGGCTTCTCACGTACACTGATGGAAAAAGAACGCTCTGTCTTTGTTGCGTTTCATTTTTAACTTTACTGATCTGCGATGACTAAAAACTACAAGTACTACGAGTTTGTGCTGGTGGCCTTTGTGGCCGTTTTGTTGTGTTCCAACCTGATTGGCCCGGCCAAAATTGCGCAACTGGATTTGCCCTGGGTGGGCAGTGTCACTTTTGGCGCCGGGGTTTTGTTTTTTCCAATCTCCTACCTGTTTGGCGACATTTTGACCGAAGTGTATGGTTATGGCCGCGACCGGCGGGCGGTGTGGGCCGGTTTTGGCGCCTTGTTTTTTGCCAGCGTCATGGCCTATGTGGTGGTTCATCTGCCCGCGGCGCCATTTTGGCAGGATAGGCAGCCAGCCATTGAAAGTGTGTTTGGCAGCACCTGGCGAATTGTTCTGGCCAGTCTGGTGGCATTTTGGGTGGGCAGTTTTGCCAACAGTTTTGTTCTGGCCCGGCTAAAGGTAAAAACCGCGGGTCGGCACCTGTGGATGCGCACCATAGGCTCTACGTTTGTGGGTGAATTTTTTGATTCCGCCTTGTTCTACACCATTGCGTTTTGGGGGGTGATGACCACTGAGCAGTTAATTACGGTGACGCTGACGCTGACGCAATATGTTTTGAAAACCGGCTGGGAGGTGTTGGCCACGCCCCTGACCTATCTCATTGTCAATTTTCTGAAGCGTGCAGAAAATGAAGACCACTTCGACAGGGACACGGATTTTTCCCCCTTTAGTTTGAAGACTTAGTCTGCGCAGGGATAAAGATGGGTAATCAGGGGCCAGCCTGAATTCATGTTCGCAAAGCGCACCCTGCTGTGGGTAATGGGTTTTTTCAGTGGAATGTCTGATTCTTGCCTTATCAGGCTCCAACCCTCAACAGGTGTGGCATGTTCCAGATGAAGGTGTTCCTTGAAATGGTCTGTTTGCTTGAATTTTGGAATGACGGTGTTCTGGACGGCCTCCAGCAGCGCGACCTCGTCTTTGTAGCTTGAAGCGGCGCTGAGGTGTTCATTTTTGTTCAGACGCGCTTTTAGTTGCTTTTCTGTCATTAAGTGCCTGTTCAATACGCCATTCATGGCCTCGGACGTAAAAAGGCCACGCTCATTGTTTTCTCGCCGTACCAGCTTGTTATTCAACAGTGCTGTAATTTCAGTTTTACAATCGTCCAGACTGAGCCACGTCCGAGATATTTCTTTGTCGGTTTCGCTTGCAAAGGTTTCTGCCTGTTTTTTCAAGTCTTGCTTCATTTGCTGGCTATTGGCTTGCAGCAACTTTAAATATTTTTGGTTTTTTTCATATGCGAAAGTTTCCCTTTCAACGCTTTTTTTCAGTGACTCCAGCGCTTGGTTCTGTTTTTTTTGTTCGTCCATATTTTTTTGTCTTTCTAAAAATATGCATTTGAACAGTGAAAGGCTGATGTCCTGTCTTTTTTTTAAATCAGGTTTGCATTGAAAAGCAGCGTCAATGAATGTCTGAGCCCCTGCTGTTATCAGTTCAAATTTTTCCAGATCAGAGGTGTCGCTGGCCTGCAATTTTTTTAAAATCGAACTAAAAAATTCAAGCATGGACTTGGAACTTCGGGTGGAGAGTTGGTGGATTTCGTCAATTTCTTCAGATGAAAATGTCCGATGCGCCCAGTCAATCGTACCGATACTTTTCTCAATAAACTCGTCTTTAAATGATTGGTAACGTTCAAGTTCTTGAACATACTGTGTTTCGCTGATGTGCTCTTTTATGGATGGCAGCAGTCGCTCAAAGTTGTCGCAGGTCAGAAGCCCGTCAATGACATACTTCATTTTAACAATGGCTTTTTCAGCAGTTTCAACTTTTTTCAGGCAAAGTCGAACTGTGAAATCGACATAATGCATCCACAGCCTTTCTGACCGCGCTCTTGTGTTAATGCTTGATGCGCGTTCAATGGGTTTGTCCTTTAATTTCCTCACGATGCTTTCATTGAACTGTTTGAAAATTGCATCGCTCAGAGAAAAGCTGATGTTTGCACTTGATTTTTCCAGGGCCTTGCATTGCCTATTCATTTCAGCGAGGGTGGCAGCACCCTTGAATATCAGGGATTCTTTTTCTTTTATTTCCTGGTTGAGTTCATTCATGAACTTGCTCAGGGAAATACACTCATTGACCATTTCCAACTGTTGCTGCTCTGTCACTTCAAGGTCCTCAATCATGACCAACAGCGTTTCATGATCTGAGTATTCCAGTAAGTGACTGACGTTGTTTCCCTTGTATCCCGAATTTTGAAGTTTTTTCAGCTCCTCCAGTTTATTTTGCAGTTTTGCTTTTGCTTGCAACAAAACTGAAACTTCAGTTTTGAGGCCTTGCAGCCATGCATGAATTTTTGCGGCGTTGCGTATTTCTGTTGCTTGCCTGCTGTGTGCTGCTTGAACGTCCGTTGTACTTCGCAAGGCCTGAGCGTAGTTGATGGACATGGTTTTTGGCATGGTTTTTGGTGCTTTTCGTCATTGGGCTAGCTCTCTGGTTAAGTTTGTTTTTATTGCCAGTGGTTCCAATTTCAGGGGGCTGGCTAGAAGTGCTTGCTGACAGGGTTTATAGTGGGGACTGCCTCTAATTTTTCAATTGACGGGTTTGTATGCGCGAGCATTTAACAACACTTGAAAATCGTTCAAGTTTCGTTTTTCAAAAGCGGTTTTTTCCGTTTTTTTTGACGCAGTGCAGTGGTGCCTTCAACGACAACCTCTATAAAAACCTGATGGTGTTGCTGGTGACTTTCAATGCCCAACGCTACACCACGCTGGACCCAGCCTTGGTGGCGAATATGGCGGCAGGTTTGTTTATTTTGCCTT
>JAJTDO010000021.1 GCA_021300475.1 Burkholderiales bacterium
CCAGATGCATAGGTTGCATTAACAGCACTTGCACCCACCGTGATGCCCAGCGTGGGCGCACCTGTGACGTCAACCAGTTCAGAGAACACAACAACCGCCGTGACCACGTCGCCCACGTTGAGAATGCTGTCCAGGCTACCGGTGGCTGCTGTAATTGCCACGCTGCTGACTGTGGGTACGGTTGCATCCACCACAAACGAAATACTGTTTCTCGCGGTTACGGTGGTGACACCCTCGGGGGTTGTCTGGCGAACCTGCACCGCATTGGCTGCGTAGTTACCCGCAGCAAGCGTAAAGCTAATACCAGTCCCATTTAGCCATGATGTACCACTATCAATGGTGTATTGCCATGCATTACCCGTAATGAGGTCGGGAACGTTGACCAGGCCATTGGTGCTGATATTGTCTGTCGAGCTTCTCCCTGTATCATTAGCCAGGACCAAGGGGGGCGTTGATGAGAGAACTTGAAGGGCGACATATCCAGATTGATCGGCGCTCACATCTGCGTAAAAATCAATCGCACCTGTGTTAAGTCGAACGTTTCCATGATAGTTTGCAACACCGCCGCGTGTGGCAGCAAGATAGATGCTAGATGTCCATCCGGAAGGCGTTCCGTTGATATACAGGTTTAGAGGTGGCGTGTACGACGAGATTGGCTCTATGCCATTGTGGGCATCCCAAATTGCAATCAGATCATCATATTCGTTATTCGCCTCCGAAGGTGTTCCCACATAAGTTCCAACTTTAACACCACCGCTGGAATGGCCCACTGTAGGTAACGCAAGTCGTATACCATTCAATACTGCGTATCGATAGATGTTATCCGTATCGTTATCAGTATCCAGCGTTTTGAAGTCACTTGCGTAGCGGAAAATACCGTCCAAAAAATCGTGCGTCGTCCGATCGGAACCGCTATTCAACAAACCTGTATTAGTGTTGCTTCCATCACCCGAAAGATCCCAGTAGTAGTACCAATTCCCTTCAACCTGAACCGGTGCAATCAACTTTCCATAACTGCCCAGATCAATTACAGACTCGCCAGCCGGTGATGTGTATTCACCCGCGTTGAGAATATCCGTCACCGTAATTGCAACAGCCCTAGCCGCAGCGTTACCAGCCAGGTCAGTTGCCACCACGTTGATGTCATAGATGTTGTTTGCGCCGGTGTCAGTTGGCGCTTCAAAGTTGGGGCTGCTAATAAAATTCACGGCGCCCGAAGTGGTATTGATACTGAACTTCGCTGCATCCGCGCCACTGAGGCTGTAGGTCACGCTGCTTGCGGCATCGGAGGCCTGAGCGGTGTAAACCGTGGTCAAGGTGGATACGTTTTCTGTTGTACTGGCAGTGGTTAAACCGGAATGCGCAGGTACCGTTGTGTCCACCATATAGCTGGCGTTTGCACTGCCAATGGTGCTACCCAGAGAGGTCGCATTACCGGCTCTGTCATTGATACTGCCACCATTAAGTGTGATGGCGTTGGCGGTGACGTTGATACCGTCCGCATCTGTTTGTCCCGCCTGAATGGTATATACAAAGTTCAGCGTGTTGCTGCCACTGCCAGATGCATAGGTTGCATTAACAGCACTTGCACCCACCGTGATGCCCAGCGTGGGCGCACCTGTGACGTCAACCAGTTCAGAGGTACTGTATTGCCAAGTGGAACCGGCTTCCAGGCCGTTGACTGTCACAGTGGCATTGTTGGTGATGCCGTCGCTTGGGCTGCTGCCTGTGTCAGTGATCTGCAGTGTTGGGGCTGACGGTGCGGTTGTGTCCACCATATAACTACCATTGGCGGATCCAACCGTGTTGGTGATGGTTGTCGCATTGCCGGCTCTGTCATTAATACTGCCACCATTAAGTGTAATGGCATTGGCGCTGACATTGATACCGTCCGCATCTGTTTGTCCCGCCTGAATGGTATATACAAAGTTCAACGTGTTGCTGCCACTGCCAGATGCATAGGTTGCATTAACAGCACTTGCACCCACCGTGATGCCCAGCGTGGGCGCACCTGTGACGTCAACCAGTTCAGAGAACACAACAGCCACCGTGACCACGTCGCCCGCATTGAGGCGACTGTTTTGTACCCCTGTTGCGCTGGTAATAGATAGGCTGCTGATGGTTGCAGCGGTCTGATCAATCACAATGGCACTTACATACTTGCCGGCAACACTGACATTACCCACCAAGTCGGTTTGTTTCACTTGTATGGCATCGGCCGCATAAGTACCTGCAGCCAGTGTAAAACTGCTGCCAGTGCCTGTTGTCCATGATGCACCGCTGTTGGTGCTGTACTGCCAGGCCGCACCGGCTTCGAGCGCGCCCACTGCAACGCTGCCAAGGTTACTCACACCATCTGTGCCCAACCCCCCGGCATCTGTGCTTAAGGTCAGCGTTGGCGCCACAACTTCGGTGTCCACCACCAAGGCCCGGGGAAATGCTGTTGCATCACTGGCGTTGCCGGCGGCATCCAACTGCCGGATTAAAATCGCACCGGCTGCATACGAACCATCAGGAATCACAAACGTCTGACCCGAACCGGCTGACCAGCTTACGCCCGCATTGGTACTGAATTGCCAGGTTGCGTTGCTCTCCAAACCTGAAATGCCCGCTTGCGAGTTCAGGGTAAAGGCTTGCGACTCACTGAATTGCCCTGTCACATCAACATTGAGCACCAACACAGCCGGCTTTGTTGTATCCACGCGGTAGTTGGTATCTGCACTGCCCAAGGCACTGGTGATCTGCATCACATTGCCCGCCCTGTCCTTCAGCGTTGCACCATTCAGGCTCAGTGCATTCAGAGGAACGTGAATACCATCTGCATCGGTCATGTCTGCAGCAACGGTGTAGGTAAAATAAATTGCCGGCGTGCCGCTACCGTTCGCGTAATTGGCTTGCACGGCTGTGCTGCCAACCACAAGGGCGAGTTTCGGCTGACCGGTGACATCCACCAACTCACTGAAACTCACCATCGCGGTGAGCACATCGCCTGCGTTTAAAAATGCGTTTTGTGCGCCCGTGGCACCACTCAACACAATGGTGGTGATGTTACCGCCGCTCGTATCTATGACGACCGGGCCGGCAAGCACCGTGGCTTCGCCCACATTGCCTGCGCGGTCTGTTTGTCTGACCCTGATGGCATCGGCTGCATGGCTCTTTACTGCCAGCAAAAAGCTGGTGCCCATGCCTTCACTCCACGTCGTTCCTGCATTGGTGGAATACTGCCAGGTGCCATCGGTCTCCTGACCACCCACGGTAACAGCGCGTTTGTTTGTCACCAGATCCACATCGCTGCTGCCCGTGTCCTGGGCCAGTTGTACCGTCAGCAAATTCGGGGCAACGGTGTCTATCTTGAACTCGGGGTTATTGACAATGCTTGCATGTGCAAAAACCGGAGTCACCCCCGAGAGCGAAGCCAAGGTGCTGCCATTGAGCTGCAAGGAGTTTTGCAACAGGCCGATGCCGTCGTCATCCGCATGGTCTGCACCCACGGTGTAGGCAAAGCGCAGCGTGCTTGAATTCGATCCGCCCGCATAGCTGGCTTGAACTTCTGTTGCACCCACCATCAAAGCAACAGTGGGTTTGTTTTGCGGTGTGCTTTTTAACACCACAGTCTCACTGAAGGTCAGACTGGCAATAACAATGTCACCGGCTTTGTAAAAACCGCTGGCCTTTCCGCCCGCCAAGGCCACCTGGGTAATGGCTACCTGAGCCAGATCCATGTTGAACGAACCCGTGGCCACCTGGCTTCGGTTGCCGGCAGCGTCCAGTGCTGTGGCACTGACATTGATCTGCCCTGCCCCCAGCGTTTGCATGTCTTGCCGGGTGAGTTGATAGCTCTGGGCGGCAAGGTTGCTGGTGTGCAGTACGGTCACACTGACGCCTTGGGCGTTTGTCAGCGTCACCTCCAGCTTTGTTGCGCCTGTGGCGCTGACTTGATACACGGGCGTACCCGCAACCACCTCACTGTAGGTCAAGCCGTTTTGTGCGCCTTCTGCAATGCTGAGCACGGGCGCATCGGGCGCGGTGGTATCCACCTTGAGTGGCGCAACAAAGCTTGCCGCCGGGTGGCTCAGGCTGGCCGGGTTTCCATAGGCATCGGTAATGCTGCCGCTGTTGAGCGCCAGCACCCCGGCCCCCAGCGCAATGCCATCGACATCGGTGTCGCCGGCTTGTACGGTGTAGCTGAACTTCAACACGGTTTTGCTGACATTTTGCCCGGTGCACAGCGCTTGGCGCAGGTTGGAACCGATTTGCACGCCAATGCTTGGCACCCCGGTGACGGTAACAGCCTCGGGGTAAGTGAGCTCAAAGGCAATGACATCACCGGCCTTTAAGGTCTTGATGTTGCCGCCGGTGTCTCCGCTGTAGCTCACCTGGGTCGGCACTGGCCCGGTGGTGTCAACCTTGGTGGTTGATACCACCGGGGCAAAGGCGGTTTTTAACAGATTCCCGGCCGCGTCTTTCAGCACTGCGCCGTTGAGTGCTAGCGGTGCGCTGGGCGTTCCAACGCCTGCAAGGGCTGTGTCACCCGCACCCACGGTGTAAATAAAGGTCAGTGCATTGGTGTTGTTGCCACCGGAATAGGTGGCCACCACCGGGGTAGCCGCATCCAGTTTTAAATTGAGTGTGGGGTTGCCTGTCACCTCCACCGCTTCTGAGAAATTCACCACCGCAGTAATCTGTGCTCCGATGCCCACGTAGCCATTGAGCGCATCCGCACTGCTGATGTTGATGGCATTGATGACGACAGACTTTGCGTCCACCGGCATGTAAGCCGGAACAGCTGCAAAGTTGAAACCCAGGTTGGCATTGAAACCGGCCATGTCCTTGACCGCGCTTGTTCCAGCCATGCCAAGCAAAGGCGCGTCTGCCAATTTGATGCCGCCTGTGCTTTGCATGCCTTCGGCAATGGTGTAGGTAAACTTGATGGTGTCGCTGTTGCTGCCGCTGAGGTAGGCCGCTTTTGCATCAAGCTCGCCTATTTTTAACATCAAGGCTGACTTGTTGGAAACCACCACGGCTTGGCTGAACTTTACCGTGGCGGTCACCACGTCGCCAAGCTTCAAAACCGAAGGCGAGTCGGTGCGGCTGTTGCTAAACCCGACCTCGCTGATGCTGGCCGCCATGGCATTGACTTTGTAGGTCTCAAACTGCGCGCCTGCAAATGTCACAACAGAAAAATTACCTGAAACTGGGCTGTAGATGTTGTTTGTGCTGGTCATCTCGATGGGGTTGGCCCCTAAGGAAATGCCGTCGCTGTCTGACACATTCAAAGGCAAGGTCAATACAAACTTTACCTCGGTGCTGGCCGCCGTGGAGGCCACGGCAGTGGCCTGCAACACGGTACCGCCCACATTCACATTGAGCTTCGGCGTTCCCAGCACGCTGACCTGCTCTCCAAAAACGGCTTTGAAGGTAATGGTCTGGCCTGAACCTTTAAGCACTTCCGTGCCGGGCGTCCAGCCATCAATGCCGATGCTGACCAACTGGTTTGCGGCGCTGTCGACTTTGTAGCCGGCGTTGTCTTTGACCAAGGCGTGGGTCAGGGTTGCGGTGTTGCCGGCATAATCAGAGATGCTGCCGCCGTTGAGCGCAATGGCATTGGTATCGATGGAAATGCCATTGGCATCGCGCAGGGCGAAATCCACGGTGTGGGTAAAAAAAACGGTGCTCTTGCCTGAAACCGTGGTGGTGTTGCTAAAGTTGGCATACAGCGTTTGAGAGCCTACCTTAAACGCCAGTGTCGGCACACCAGACACCACAACCTCTTCGCTGAATCTTGCAGCAAAGGTCACAACGTCTCCTGTGCCAAGTGTGGATTTCTCCAAGCCGGTGGTGCCTGAAATACTAGGCGCAGCAAGCAGTTTGGGCGCAACGTTGTCCACGGTGACGGTCTTGGTCAAAGTGGTGAGGTTGCCGGCGGCATCCACAAAATACAGTTTGTAAATACCGGGGGCAAGCCCATCAAGCGACAGCGCATTGGAAGCCTGTGCACCGGCAATGCTGAGAGACTTCTTCTGCGCAGCAGTTGCGTTGGCAAACCCGGTAAAGGGCACTTTGCTGGAAAGCAGGTAAGCCGTACCGGCCTCGGAAACAGAAAAATCCAGGCTCTGTGCTGCACCTTTTTTAATGGTTGTACCAAACCGGGTTGCATCCGCCCCGTTAATGCCCACCACGGCCAAGGTGCTGTCCACCTTTAAACCAGCCACAGGCTGTGGGTTGAGAACCGACAGTTCAGCCATTTCAGCCAGACTGTTTTTTATTGCCGTACCGGTGGGCAGGCTCAGGCTGGTGCTGGCCAGGCTCAGTCCGTCGGCGTCGAACATGTTGGCACCCACAGTAAATGTAAACAGCAACTCGCTGGAACTTCTATTGGCCGTGGAAGACCCTGAAAAGTACTTTGCCTGTACGGGCGTAGAGCCCACCATCAGGTTGAGCAGCGGCTTGCCGGTTACAAACACAGCCTCGGAGAACGTAACCCTCGCAGTCACAATTGATGCTTTTTTTAGCCACCCATCAGTGTTTGATGTGGTTGAAAAAAATTGTGTACCTGCGATTGTGGGGGATGTCATTTAATACTCCAGAAAATATTGGGACTCCTCCGAGTATAGAAATGTAGCCCTTGCAATACCCCCCCCCAGATGAACGTGTGAAAAGTTCCAAATGGGGTAGAAGAACATCACTCCAAACACAAAGCGAAGAAAATTTCGCGGGGTCTATTACAGGTAAAAAAACCACCAACGGGTGATGCCGCAACAAGGGGAGCTCGCATAAGGTATAGCGACGCGCCGTTGGTTCAATCAACTGTCTGCTTTGGTCGAAAGTCCACCCCTAACTTCCTACAATGAGCCCCACATGAACATAGAAAACCCAGACTCCGAAGGCAGCCGCAGTCAAAGCGACTTGAGCACGCCGCCTGCGTTTTACCATTGGCTTTCCCCGCTGATGAAAATGTCACAACTACGTAAAGAGTTTTGCGACACGCTCGAACTGAAAGCCGCTCTAAAATCCTGCCCTGAAACGCTTTCCCCGAAAGAGGTCATAGGCTACCTGGTGCGTCAATTAAACCTCGCTCCTGCTGCGTGGCTAAAGCAACCCGATGCCGCGCAATTGCCACTGCTGACAATCTCACCACTTGGGCGCGTCGAAGTGATCACAGCGCAAAATGCACAAAAACAATGGGTGATTCAATCATTTGACGAAAAAGGAAAACCCTGCGAAGAAATTACATGCAGTGGCTTTGATCAAGAAATACTGTTCGTTCGCTTGCGCATGGAATCGCGCTTTGTATTGTCCAACAGCCCCACACTTAAAGTTGTTTTAAGCGAAATGCTTCAATACAAAGGACAGTTGGTTGATATTGGCCTTGCCTCCCTGCTGATAACCACATTGGCGCTGGCCGCATCGTTTTACTCCATGCATATCTACAATCGGGTTATTCCATCGAATGCCTTGTCGACACTTTCTGTATTAACTGTTGGAGCGCTGATGGCGCTCATGTTTGAACTGATTGCAAAATGGGTAAGATCCAATCAGATGCATGAACTGAGTACACGGGTAGACGAACGCCTCAGCCGCTCGGTGTATGCGAGGTTCTTGGGTATCCGGCTTGACCAACTGCCCAGCAATGTCGGCACCACATCAGGACGCCTGCGATCTTATGAGTCTGTCAGAACACTACTGACCTCAAGCGTCACCACCATGGCCATTGACATTCCGCTGGGGCTGATAACCCTGTTGGTGATGTTCAGCATCGCGGGTAGTTTGGTCATCATTCCAACAATGCTTTTGTTGGTCGGCGTTTTAATTGCAGTCTACACACGCTCAAAAATAGAATATCTGGTCAAACAGGGTACTGCACTGCGGCATTTCAAAACAGGCTTGCTGGTTGAAACCGTGGAAGGCGCGGAAGTCATCAAGGCAGCCAACGGAAACTGGCGTTTTTTATCAAAATGGCTGGATGTAGGCAATGAGTGCAGACACTACGATGTACTCAACCACAAACTCACAGAACATTCGAACTATCTTTTAGCAGCCTCCCACCAATTGGCCTATATCGCCATCATTGCCTTCGGAGCCATCCGCGCAGGGCAGGGGCAAATGGCAATGGGCGATCTCATTGCAACCTCCATTCTTGCCGGACGCATCTTGAACCCCATCACGCAAATTCCACAGATGATCTTGCAATACGCAAACACGAAAATGGCCATGCAAGACCTTGATCGCATGTGGGCGTTAAAGCAAGTTAACGAGCAACCGGAAAACACCATCACACCAGACAGTATTAAAGGCCACCTGGAGTTGCATCAGGTCAAGTTCAGTTACCCGAATGCCCCCGCATTGAATATCGACCAACTCAGTATAAAAGGAGGGGAACGCATTGGCATTGTTGGAAACATCGGTTGCGGAAAAACCACCCTGCTGCGGATCTTGACCGGCTTGTACGCACCAACAGAAGGCAGGGTCCTGATTGACGGGATCGACATGACCCTCATTGAAAGATCTGTTGTGTCAGACCATTTCGCCTACGTACCGCAAGACGCCCGCCTTTTTGCCGGCACCCTCAGAGAAAATCTGACCATCGGCATGACAGACCCTGGTGACTCAGCAATACTGGCGTGCGCTGAAATAACTGGACTGATGGAACTCGTTATAAAACCACACCCAAAAGCCCTGAACCGCGACATTTATGAAGGCGGCACAGGACTGTCTGGCGGGCAACGCCAACTGGTACACCTAACCCGAGTATTGCTGCGCAAACCTTCCGTACTGTTGCTAGACGAACCCACTGCCCACATGGACCAAACACTGGAGTCTCGCTTCATGCACTGGATGAAACAATGGTTGGAAGAAAATCCGCAACGAACCTTGATTCTGGTGACTCACAAACCGCAGCTGCTTGCATTGATCAATCGCATGATGGTGATGACAAATCAGACCATTTACATGGACGGCCCAAAAGACCAAGTGATGGCGCAACTTGCCCAAGTTCACCAGCAACATAACAACCAACCACGCAACAACATGAGCCAGGGGTAACAGTACAATGAAACTTCACACACATATAACAACAAACCGTGTTCTGCTTGTCACCACTGCCAGCTTCGGCGTGTGGGCTGGTTTTTTCAACATCAACCAAAGTGCACAGGCACAGGGGCAAGTCATTGCAGCGAAAAAAACACAATATGTGCAAGTGGCAGACGGTGGCGTACTGACCGCACTGCATGTACGTGAGGGGCAAAAAGTAGAAAACGGACAGTTGCTTGCGGTATTGTCCCAGAAACGGGCCAACGCATTGGTAGACGAACTGCAAGATCAACTCAGCATCCTGCGCATCGCCAAAATACGTGCCTCTGCGGAACTCTCGGGAATCGAGGCGGACTTTAGCAAGGAAGAAGCAACACATCCGCTTGAAGTTATTCCGCAAAGGCGCCTGTTTCAACAAAATCGCCGCCTTCAAAAGGCTGAAGTTGATGGTTACCTTGCGGCACTTGTACTGGCCAAGGAAGAAGTGGAACAAAGCGCTCGACTCTACGAAAACGGTGATATTGGAAAATCAGAGTTGATGAGGGTACAGCGTCAAGTCATTGACCTTGAGCAACGCATGAATAGCGGTATTGAAAGTCGCCGGTCCGAGGCAGGCAAGGAACTTGCCCGAATACACTCTGACATCGCCAGCCTTGAAAACCGGTTGCGAGAAAAAATGGATATTTTAAGCTTTACCCATATTCGTGCACCAGAATCCGGTTTGGTTCGCGATCTTAAAAATGGCACAACCGGTGCGGTTTTCAGGCCCGGTGAAGAACTGCTGCAAATAACACCATCAGAAAGCGAATTGATTATTGAAGGAAAATTGGTGCCCACAGAAGTTTCGTTGGTAAAAAAAGGGCAGACCGCAAACCTTAATTTCGACACCTTTGACTACGGACGCTTCGGGCAACTCAAAGGCACCGTCTCTTACATCAGCCCGGATACACTGATGGAACAGGGCCCAAACGGCAACAGTTACAATTACTACCGCATCAAAATCAGCATAGACAAAGAACAAACCAATAAACGCATTGACCTGACCAAATTACAAACCGGCATGGTCGTAAGCGCAGACATTCAGACAGGCGAGCGTACCCTGCTCTCTTACCTGGCTGGGCCCGTTGGCAAAAGTCTATCCAGGTCTTTGGGCGAGAAGTAATAGAAAAGGGGGCGAAAATAAATCTCGCCCCCCACAATTTTTTTAAACTCAATGCGTCAAATGGTCAAAAAATTACCTGCCACCTCTTGACGAAAGCGCATCAGTCAGATCATTTGAAATACTGAACTGCCCAACGTATAAATACATGATCACACTGCCAAGCAACACCAGCAGCATGGCATTGATTGTTTTTGTTACCTTTTCAATCTGCTTGCGGATTTGTTCACCTTCAGTGGTACCCAGCTTGATCACCAGTTTGTCAAAATGCGAGGTATGCCGAATGCTGGAAGAAAGCTTTGCAAGCAGCGAAGCACCGAGCAAACCCTTTGAAAAAGCATCAATGTACTCAGACGGCGTATTGTTCAAAGACAATAAAATTCGATTCAAATGCCACCGCAACCAAGCAGAAGAATTGGGTATCAAGGCTTTTATACACTCTGTCAGCGTCATTCCACTTTGCAACAAAACAGCCATCGAACTGAAAAGTATTGAAACCTGGAAATCTCTATAAATGGAAAATGGAATCAGAACCGGACAAATCGGAAACAGCAACATACCCGTTGAAACAGATATTTGTTCCATCCGCGATCTCAAGAATCCAAACCACCGAGGCAACGACCAAGTAAACAAAATAACAAGCAAGAAGAAACCGATAAAGGTCAAAACACCATACTGGGCAATATACTCACAAAAGGAGCGAACACTTTGGTTAAACGGCGTCCACACCTTGGGGGGAGACATTTTGATCATGATGGGAAGGCTCTGTGTAGCCATCACCCAGCTAAAACCGGCGATACCAGGCAGAAGAATCATCGGCGGAATAATAGCCTTGTTAATAATACTTTTAACCATCGCCTGTTCACGAATTGAGGCCGCCATGATGCGAAAGGTTTCAGCCTTATTCTTACTGTAATCGACCGCCACCAGCATCAACTTGTCGGAACTCGGCATAGCCACCCCGATAATGGTGCTCAGACGAAAATCATCACCACGCACAAGCGCCTTCAACATCAAACCCAAAGCCCTGGCGCGTGAAGAGTTACTGGTTTTCGGGTCTGCCGCGATTTTTAGTTCCTCAACCAGAAAAACCTTGAACTGCTCCTTGTTTTCAATGGATTTCGCCAACTCCTCATAAAATGCAGCTCTGCTGTTATGGAACTCCGACAAAACAAACGGCCCTATTATTTTCTCATCAATGGTTTCAAAGAAACTCAGAGCACCAGCAAAATCAGATTTATCCATGTTGCGTCAAGCTTTCAAAGCGCAGGCACTGGCGCGGGTCGATCAATCCTCGGCTTGCCTTGTAAAGTGTATGTTCAAAAACAGTTTTCCCGCTCATGTCACCAGAAAGCAGATTGCCATCGCTAGTACTTTGGTAGTACTCAATGGCCTCTTGGTCTTTTCTGTCCCTTATCAAGTTAAGCCATTCTTTATCGGGCGAATACAACTCCGCCACCACCGTCAGTCCGCTGGTTCCACGAAATCTGCACCTGTCACACCCCAGAGGATTGTGCAAGTAAAACAGATCGCCATCGAGCTTTACCTTCGTTTCCAGAAACCCCAGAAATGATTTTGCCTGTCCGGCATCCTTGGAAGTGGAAGGATACTTTCGTATCGGTATCCTGCAATGCTCACATAACTTCGGAATCAGCGATTGGTAAACAATTGCACTGAGAACGTGCGGGTTGGTCAGCACATACCGGCTCATGCCGATCTCACTGTCTGTCAGACGAGGAATAACACCGGAAATAAGGTGGGCGTGCACAGTTGCGCAAGCCAGGTGACCGGTTTCAACAATTTGCTGACCGGCGCTGGCTGTGGCGTTATCACGAATTTCTCCCATCATGACGCAACCCGGGTCTGCTCGCATCAAGGCGGCAATGATCTCGCCATACTTCAAAGCCGAACCATGTTTGTCAATAATATCGCGCTGCATTGGTACCTGATGTACACCACGCAACGGATATTCAATCGGATCCTCTATTGAATAAAAGGCTTCTTTTCCATTCAGCGGGTGGGTCTCAATAAAGGTCTTTAATGAAGTGGTTTTACCTGAGCCAGTCACACCGGCAAACAATACAAAACCTGCAGACGTACTTGAAGCATCTTCCAGAATTGCAATTTGTGAAGGCTCATAACCCAGACGCTCGTAGGCCAGAGTTTCCTGATTCGGACTGACATCAAGCAAACGGCAAACAACTTTCACCCCAAGTGCGCCCCGGATAGATTGGAAGCGCAAGGAAATCCTGCGATTCATAATTTCTTGTGGCTCAATCATGCAATAGAGGTTCTCCATCGCCACGAACTGTGAGTTACTGTTCGATCCACGAAAAGAAGCATTATTGAAAGCCCAGGCAACGGCTCTTTCAGCACTCTGTGCCGTGTAAACACCGCCGTTTTCATCTCTCAACAATTCAAGGCTGCCGTCAATGCGCAACTTCACTTCTGCTTTGTTATAGGTAATTTGAATATGAACGTCCGTAGCGCCCTCGCCCACTGCATTCACAATCCAGCTCTGAAACAGTTGCTTCGACTGAGAGCGAACACCATCGAAAAGCACCATCTCCGCAGCGGGCTGTTCACCCGTGCTTGAAAAGTCGTTCAGCTGGGCAAGCAATGCAGGGGTACAACACAAACTCTGCGGGTCTATGCGGTACTGTGACGCCAGCAACAAGCCCTTGCACTGCGTTAAAAACACCAACAAATCCGGTTTGTTGATGTCGGTATACAAAATCTGAACGCGCTTGACACCCACTTCAATAATGGCAATGTGCTCTGCCAATTGACGCGGCACCTGAATCAGGTGGTCTGAGGTAATACCGGTGAGCATTCGGGTAAAAGTCGGCAGATCACTTAATCGACTACAGCGTTTGGATTCCCTATCATTTATCATATTCACTCCTACAATTGCGAACCAACAGCCACAAAAATTATTTCTGCCTTTTCATCGTCCGCCACCTGAATTTCAATGCCTTCCGGAAAAACATCCGTCACACGAAACTTACCGACGAGACCATTCATTCCCAGTACATAGTGCCGCCCGCCGCTACTTCTTAATTCGGCCTGCAAATCCATTTCGTCACCATAGACGCCAACCAAACGGTAACCCACGGTCAAAGCTCTCGGGGACTTGACGAGCATCTCAGACTCTTTTCCCAAAGCAAGACTCTTTGTGTCAGACGTTCTGTCTGCACTTGAGCTTTTAGCAGCAGGCAGCGGCGGCAAAGACGGCCCGGCGTTATTGCTGGCAATATCCTGGTCGCTTCTGCCCATTGCAGCAGGCTTTATCCCGTTGTTCATGTTCTTGATTGCAGCCTTGGCGATCCCACACACCTCGGGGAACATATTTTCAGAGCCTCTTTCTTTACAAAGCGTGGCTGAGACCTTTTCATAAAACCGACGTTCAGATTGCAAGCGTTGAATCTCTACAATTTTCCCCACATCCATGCGTTCCATAGAGGAAAGTCCATCACTTTCTGCCGCAGCGGAAATGTCGTTTACCCAGAACCCAGACATGGCAAGCTCAACGAGAATCGTCACCTTGAACAGTTTTCTCAAAACAGGTTTAGTTCTTGACATAAATGGCACCTGTCAGCTGAAACTGCATGAAATCAGATTCATTTTTGGAAATTTTTTCGTCAGTTCGCATAACGGATAATTCTTTCCAAAAAACCTGTCCCTCGTATCGCTTAATAACATACTGAATCAATGAAACAGACCCCTGAACAGAAATCTTATGTTCAGTCAGCATTCCATCCTCAATCTTTGCCTTTGGCTTGACAGGCCAGGGCTCACCTTTGGTGTCGCAACTCCACTTAATGGATCCAAAACCTAACAACAATCGTTCTCGGCTACAGAAGTCAAGGACGGACTCTGCGCTTATGAATTCGTTTGATGAAGAGACGCCTGCTAAAGCTATTTCATGCGTTTTAAGATATACAACCGACTCAGCAAACGCGCCTTTTGCAGCAGACTTTTTACTCTTTGACTCTTTAACATCAGATTTTTTACCAAACACTTCAAGTTGCTTTTTATCCCAAGCAGTCTGACCACTCCAGAAAGAACTGCATCCCTTTACATCACACTTAACCTGGTCAAGCTGCCAGCCATCAAACACCAATGGATATTGAGATAATGTTCCTTGTAGAGACTTGATAGCCTCATACCCCAAACCAATACGCGGCAACCGTGACTTCACCTCGTCAAAGTATTTCGCCGTCTCTGTCTTTTTTATTCGGTTCAACATCTCGGTTTTCTTCTTCTGATAAAAATGGTTCATGCCAAAAACAACGGCCGCCAATACGACCAGAAATGCAAGAAATTTCAGCGCATCCTTCTTGGTTCTCTTGACACCCAAAGCATTTCTTGGCTTACGCGGTTTTCGCAATAAACAACGTTGTTCTATTCGCCCAAACAAATAGACGTCATCAATGATTTCTGCGTTGGGAAAAAAATTCACATTGTTGGATACCAACCCGAAGACACCTATTTTTGACTGATCGGCCAAATAACTGTCCACCAGATTCTTTGCATCTTGAAATGAAAGTAACAAATCAAGAACAATCAAATCCTGCTCAATGAGAGAAACCGCCACCTCCTCATTCTCGGAAGGGTTGTCAAGAACCCAAACCAGAAATCCATCCCTGTTTTTAAACAAAACCCTTGCAAGACATGCAATCGAATACAACGAACCTGACCTGCGACTGTCTTTTTGAAAGTTTTTTCCTTGGGGAAAGCCAATCTGCAAACAAACATCATTACCGGCAACAACCAACTGCTCTGCTTCATATGACTGCGAAAACGCATAGACGCTGCGCTCCTGGTCAATCGGGTCCCCAGAGGTGACGGGATGCCAAAGCAGACCAGCGATAATGCTGCCCGGCTTACCCTTCGCAACAATGGAGGAAGCGTTTCTGTTGGCCATTACATCAATACCACTCGCATCAGAACAAGCAGTTGCTCTTTATCATTGCTATTTTTTTCCGACCCACCGAATATCAAAGGAATGTCATCAGCCAGCGTATTACGTTTGGCCGTTATATTGTTTTTACTCAGACCGGTAATGGCCATCAGTTCACCCGGCTTGATGGCTACGGTGAATTGATCAGAGACACTTGTGGTTCTTGGCGTTTGCAGTGACTGTCGTGTCTCACCTGAACCTGTTTCAATCTTTTCAAGGGAAACAAGGTCTGAAAGGCTGAAACCAAATTTTAAAAGTACAGTGTTGTTTTCCAGAATGAATGGCATCATGGCGAGTTGGTCACCCACCACAAGACTCGACTGCTTCAAACCCGGAACACCGACCCCGCCACCCACACCACTACCGCCCTGCGCTGGCGTAGTTTCAGCGAGGTAGTTGGTAACCGCCAGACGCGATTTTCTTGCCCATTGCCGATTCATTGCAATCAAACTTACTGGCCGGTGTTGCACAGAAAACCCCTCACTGCGCAAAGACTCAATTACAACGGTTGCAGGAATCGTACTGCCCTTGGATAACTGGAAAGACGCCATGGAAACATCACCCACATCAACGGCTGTTTTATTGGAGACAAGGCTGCCATTCACACCAGAAAATATTTTTTGATACACTGAAGACCAATTAACAGAAAACTGTTTGGAATCATTTATGTTGATAGAATAAATATCAACCTGAATCACTACCTGACGCATCATGCTGGCATTCTCAGCCCGCAAAAAGTCTCTGATCTGACTCAAAATAAAACGAGACGACTTAACAACCACTTTCCCGGTAGCATCTGAAATATACAATTCAGAACCAGGCGCACTGGCGATCATGCTGCGCAATATCTTTATCGTTGAGTCAAAGTACTCAAGGTTGCCCTCCTCGCTGAACTTCATTTCCAGACTCGGTGTGGCCTGCGTACCAGACTTCGCTGCAGAGGCTCCTTTGCCAGAACTCGAAGTCGCACCCGATGAAATCTTGTAGGCGCTTTCAAACGGGAACTGTGCAACCTCAAAGGTTTCAACCACATAACGAGAAAACACAATGCCACCGTCTTGATAAGTCCAATTCAGATCCAGACGGTCTGATATGTGCGTCAAAAACCCTTTCAGGCTTCCATTCCATTTCAGCAAGGCAGGCGCGAATACAATTTTCTGTTGCGCGTTTTCAGTCAGTTTGGCCACACTCCTTGTCTGGGGCTTTGATTTGGAAACCTCTGGCGCATCTTCCTCATCAGCCACGGCAGCCATTTCCGGCGGCGTCTCATTGACCTCTGTTGCCACATCTGAACTGTCCTGTTGCCCCATTTTTTCTCGCAGTGAAGTGTAGGCATCAGGTAGAATCCTCACCGGCATTTTGGTCAGCTTCGAGAGGCGGTTGGCCAAAATGTCCAGCGTCCATGAAGCATCAATGTCAGAGTGATTAAAAACAATTTTTTCGTAAAATACGTCTGGTAGCCTTTCACCCTCCCTAACAGGAATCGCTTTAGCCCCAATCCAAGGCTGCTTGGCCTTTCGAAAAACTTCGCCTTTCGATTGTTCTTTCGCTGCTATTTCATTGAATTCCCGTCCACCACGAATGTTTTCATTTTCTGTGGGCAAGCGCTCCATCAACAACCCGGAAGGCCCGCTCAGGCCCGCCTCCTTGGTATACGAAGAAGTGGGCTTTAAATACTTGGTTGAACAAGCAGACACGATGATCAAGCAAGTTAGGATCAGAACGCTCTGTTTTGCACGCAATGCAACTGTCATTTGCAGTCCTCGGATTGATCGCCCATGCGCGTTACACGAAACAGCGGCGGATTATTGTTATAAAGACAAGCCTCCAGAGGGAAACTGGAGTTTTTTATGGAGGAACTGCCTAGAAGTTGTCGAATGACAGAAGGGAAATCGCCACGAAATTTATTGGAAGCCTCCACCAAAACATAGCGCTCGGCATCCCAACGAAAGTTGTAGCCCATTTTGGTGGCCCACCGTTTGAGTGAGACGTCAATTCTTTCATCTTCCTGGCGCAGCTCCCATTCTTGGATCTGTGCAGTTGGGTCGTTTACCGAGGTGTCGGAGGCGGCGGCCGAGGTGGTTGTGGTAGCTTCAGGGCTTGGCTTTTCCGCCTCAATAACAGCGGCGGGAGCAACAACAGGCACTACCACCGCAGACCTAACCTGCCTGAGCTTTTCAGAGCGGGGTTGTCTGGCCAGGCGTTCGTGGGCAGCAAGAGGAAAGACCTCCAGATCGGCTGATGCGGCCCAGCTTGCTGAATGCGCAACCAAGGAACCCAGAACAAGCGCCGACCTCGCGATAACACAAAACCCCATAACAGCCCCCCTAAGTGGCTCTTGAAACAACAAGAATCATTATAGGAAGCTGTAAATAAGGGAGGCATCACCCTGCGGGGTGGTATCTACCCCTGATTGAAAACTGTTTCTGAATAACCAGATGCCAAGCGGGTGAGCAATAAACTCTGACTGTTTACTTTGCGCATTGCGCGCGACTTCTGGCGGGTGTACTTACCCAGAGAATCCATTTGCCAAGCCAGTTGATTGTCGGCCAAATGTGCTTTCAAGCCTTCGTCAATGACACGTTTTTTCAATTTTTTATCCAGCAGTGGAAACGCAATTTCCACACGTCTGAACAGGTTCCTGTCCATCCAGTCCGCGCTCGACAAATACACGTCCTCCTGCCCGTCGTTGTAAAAATAATAAATGCGGCTGTGTTCAAGAAACCGGCCAATCACCGAGCGAACCTTGATGTTTTCAGACAATCCCTCAACCCCCGGGCGCAGTGCGCACACCCCCCGGATAATGAGATCTATCTTCACCCCGGCGCGGCTGGCTGCATACAACTCACTGATGGTGTGGGGCTCAAGCAGGGCATTCATGCGCGCCATGATCTTTCCCTTACGCCCCTGCTTCACATGCTCAACTTCATTGCGAATGGCTTGCACCACTTTCTTTTGCATGTTGAAAGGCGACTGCCACAGGTGGTTCATGGTCCGCATTTTTCCCAAGCCCGTGAGTTGCTGGAACAGTTCATGAACATCCATGCAAATTTCGGGATTCACCGTGAACAAACCAAAGTCTGTGTACAACTTCGCAGTTCTCGGGTGGTAGTTTCCCGTGCCCAAATGAACATAACGCTTCAAAGTGCTTTTGCCTTCGGCATTTTTTTCCCGCCGCACCACCAACAGCATTTTTGCGTGGGTTTTATGTCCCACCACACCATAAATGACATGGGCACCGACGCGCTCCAGTTTCGCGGCCCAGCCGATATTGGCTTCTTCATCGAAGCGCGCCATTAATTCCAGCACCACCGTCACTTCCTTGCCATTGTTGGCTGCAGCCACCAAGGCGTCCATCAACACGGAATCGTTGCCGGTTCTGTAAATGGTCTGCTTGATGGCCACCACATCCGGGTCTGTGGCGGCGCGCTTCAAGAACTCCACAACCGGGCTGAAAGACTGGTAGGGGTGGTGTAACAAAATATCCTGGCGGGCAATCGCCTTGAAAATATCCGGTTCGTTGGCCATCTCGCCGGGCATGCCGGCTGAGAATGCGGGGAACTTCAGATCACCGCGATCCACCCAATCGGCGACCTGCATCAAGCGCATCAGGTTCACCGGTCCATTGACGCGGTACAAGTTGCTCTCTCCGAGGTCAAATTCTTTTTTCAGCCGATCAATCACGTCCGCCGTCATTTTTTCGGCAATTTCCAGGCGCACGGAATCACCAAAATTTCGCTGCGACAACTCGCCCTGAAGTGCCACGCGCAGGTTCGTGATTTCCTCTTCGTCCACGTACAGATCGCTGTTGCGGGTCAAACGAAATTGGTAAACCCCCTTGACCTGCATTCCGGGAAACAATTCAGGAATACAACCCTGCATGATGGAGGTGAGCATCACAAACCCATTGGGGCAGTGCGAGAGTTCGTCAGGCATTTTGATGAGTCGCGGCAGTGCGCGAGGCGCCTGAACCACAGCCATGTTGGAGTCGCGGCCAAAGGCATCTTCCCCGCTGAGCTCAACGGCAAAGTTCAGCGACTTGTTGTAGACCACGGGAAATGGATGCGCCGGGTCCAGACCGATCGGTGTCAATACCGGAATCACTTCATTAATGAAGTAGTCGCGGGCCCAGGCGGTTTGCGCCTCTGTCCAAGTGTCCACCGTGTGAAAAAAAACACCCTCCTGTTCCAGCGCTGGCAACACTTCTTTATTAAAAATTGTGTATTGCCTGTCCACCAGCACATGGGTGCGCTCGGACACCAATTTCAGCACCTCGCTGGCTGTTAGTCCGTCACGGTCACGAAAATCAGGATTTTGCCGGCTTTGCTCCATCAGGCCAGCCACACGAATTTCAAAAAACTCGTCGAGGTTGCTTGCTGAAATACATAGGTATTTCAAACGCTCAAGCAAAGGCACAGAGGTGTCTTCAGCCATGGCAAGAACGCGCTCGTTGAAGGCGAGCACGCCCAGTTCACGGTTTAAAAACAGCTCGTTTGTAACCTTGTTCGTCATCGTGTCACCTTTAAGCGTTAAGCTAGCCTAAACCCCTATAATAAGCTGTGGAATATGAAAATCTGATGATGAACGCCAATAAAAAAACAGTCGCCAGCGTAGATCTGGGGTCCAGCAGTTTCAGAATGGTGATCTGCCGGGTTGAAGAACTCAACGGTCAAAAACAAATTTATGTCATTGACAGCCTGCGCGAACCGGTGCGGCTGGGCGCCGGCCTGAAGGCCGACAAAACACTGGATGCAGACTCGCAATTGCGGGCAGTCAATGCCCTGCTGCGGTTCGGAGAACGTTTGCGCTCCTTCTCCACCGAACAAGTGCGGGCCGTGGCCACCAACGCAGTTCGTGTGGCAAGAAACGCTCAGGCATTTCTGGATAAAGCAGAAGAGGCTCTGGGTTTCCCCATTGAAGTCATTGGGGGGCAGGAGGAAGCCCGGCTGGTGTATTGCGGTGTGGCGAACTTGCTGCCTTCAGGTCAGGGAAGGCGTCTGGTGGTTGATATTGGCGGCGGTTCCACAGAATTTGTCATTGGTGACGACCACAACCCGCTTTGCATGGAAAGCCTCTACATGGGTTGCGTCAGCTGGACGCAAAAATACTTTCCAGACGCAAATGTCACAGCAAAGGCCATGAAGGAAGCCATCTTGGCAGCCCGCAAGGAAGTGGCCATTTTACGGCGCGATTTCTATTCGTTGGGCTGGACCCACGCGGTTGGCAGCTCCGGAACCGCCCGTGCCATTGCAGAGTTGCACCGCGCCAATGGTCTTTACACGCAAGGAATCAATGCCGCCGGCTTGCAAAAGCTCAAGGAAGAACTCATTAAAGCCGGCAACGTGCACAAGTGCGGTCTGGAGGGGCTGAAACCCGACCGTATTGGCGTCATGGCCGGCGGGCTTGCTGTCATGTGCGCGGTGTTTGAAGAGCTTGAACTCACGGAAATGACAGTCACTGAAGGTGGCTTGCGCCAAGGGGTGCTCTACGACATGCTGGGGCGCAACACCGACCACGACATGCGGGAAGTCACGGTGTTGCGGTTCATGGAGCGCGACCAAATTGATAAATCGCACGCCAAACGGGTCAAGGAACTGGCACTTGCCCTGCAGTCTCAAATTACGGATCAGTACGGCCGCGAATCAGACAACGCCACCAAGCGCCTGGGCTGGGCATGCGACCTGCATGAAATCGGGTTAAGCGTCAGCCACAACGGCTTTCACAAACATTCGGCCTACATACTGCGCAATTCAGACATGCCCGGTTTTTCCAGACCCGAACAAAACATACTTTCAGACATTGTGCTGGGGCAAACCGGCAAACTGGCCAAACTCAATGAAGTTATTACCCGGCCCAGCGAATGGCTGGATGTGTTGTGTTTGAGGCTGGCCACCCTGTTTTTAAGACGCCGGGTGGCAGACACTTACCCGGTGCTCAGTCTGAAGATCAAGAACAAGGCGGTGTGCCTTTCAATTCCGGCTGACTGGCTGTCCGACCACCCGCTGACAGAATACGCGTTAGGTATAGAAAGCCAGGAGTGGGAAAAAATTAACTGGAAACTGGATCTGAAACGGGTTTGACCAAAGCATGGGGCAGTGTCAGCCTGAAACAGGCGCCCTGCCCTGACGGAACCAAATCGATTTTCGCATTCAGCAAATCAGTGGCGCGTTTCACCACCGTCAGCCCCAAGCCTGTGCCTTTTACATCGTCCACGTTGTCTCCCCGGCTAAAAGGCTGGAAGAGCTTGTCTTTTAAAGAGTCGCTGATGCCAATGCCGTTGTCTTGAATTTCGACAATGCATTGCGGCGTTTCAAGCCCGGCAACGGCTTGCGTTTGGGAATAGAGGCGGATTACCACCTGGGCATCGGCGTGGTGGGTGTATTTAAACGCATTGGAAACCAGGTTTTGAAAAATCATTTGCAGCGGATATTCCTGAATGGCTTCAATGCAACAAGCCTGCGTTGTTTCAAACTGCACCCTGTTCAAATCAAATTGGTACATAGGCGCCTGAGCTTCAACAATTTTTTCAAGCAACACATGCATATTTACACAGGCAGGTTCAAACTTGAAGTTCGGATCGTCTGATTTGGCCATGCTCAAGGCATTGCTCAGGTAAAAGTGGGATTCTTTTACCGAATTGTCGATGCGGTCAAGAAACTTCTGCGCCGCAGCACTGTAGGAGCCTTCCCGCTTCAACAAGGAAGCAAGAAAACCAGACGACATCTGTATTAAACCCAAAGGCGAACCCAAGTCGTGGCAGACTGCATAAATGGTCTGCATGCGACTGTAGGAGATGTCTTGCAAATCATTCTGCGCCTTTGTTTCTTCGGTCACGTTTGTAATAAAGCCATCGAGAAAAAGCGGAGCACCGTTTGCAAAATGCCTGATCAATTTGGCTGTAAAAGAAAATATCGCAACCGAGTTGTCTTTTAAAATCGCCCGGAATTCAAGCCTGAGCGTTTCCTCACGGTTATTAAAAAATGTATTCAGTGCATTCTTGAGCCCCACAAAATCTTCCTCAAGCACCCAGGCAGAAAAAAACGCTCGTAAGCTGCGCTCTTGAACATCAGGGATTTTCATCAAATTCAGGTTAGACAATTCGAAATGCAAATCTGCCGCATTGTTGCACAAGGGGTCTATATTCAGGTGGGCATCCGGGCCACGCGCCGCCCAAGAAACCAAGCCTCTATTTTTGCTGTTCGTGGCCCTGATCAAGCGCGACTCAAACTCAGCTTTTTTCTGCCACGCGTGTTGTGCATTTTTCTTAGCCCGCACTGTTTTCAACTCGGCTTGCCCAAGCTGCTGCTGGAAGAAATCAATTAAGAAGCTGACCACTACAACCAACAGAGCGAATCTCAAAAAATATAAGACCCAGATCAGTTCTTTTGCATATTGGGCGCCAATGTCGCCGGCTTGTGTTGGCAAGTCAGGCTGAAATGCAGCCAATATTTTACCCGACCCACCTTGGTGTCCTTGGAATGACAGCCACGAAAGGTTATGCACCAGGGCAAGCAACGCCAATGCGGATGCAATCACCACAACCCCGAAAAATGCAAAGCGCTCAGTCCCCATGAAATGGCGGTGCCAAAGCACACGGGTTGCTGGCGCACCAAGACTATTCACACCATGCTTCAAAGGCATGCAGGCCATTAAGACTGACACGGCAAGAAGGCAGGTTGAGAAATAAAACAACCAGGGGCTATGGTCACCGAAGATGCGTCTGCCTGTTGTGGCGTCATTGATGTCGAAGGAAGAAAAATAACGCAACGAAAACCAGGATGCAAACACGCCAAAAACAAGGCAGTACAATAAAATGAGGATTTTTGACCACTTGGGGCCGGAAAAAAAATAGAACATCACCCACAAAAGTACAATGTTTTCCAGTGCCATGCCCGCTGCTTGCAGTGAGAAAAACCGGCTGTTGTCCAACAGCGATTCTTTCATGAATGTAGCGTCCAGCACCAACATGGCAGGTGCCTGCAACAGCAGCACCCACGTGCAAGACTCCAGCAGTGAAAACACCACTCGGTCTTTGGTTGAACCTGCCCCCATGCTTTTGCAACGCAGAAATATGGCACCATAAAATACTGGGCACAACAGGGCGAAAATAGAGGCGATTGCGATTAACATGGTCAACGAAAAGTTTAACTGAAGTTAATTTGCCTCAAGCCGGATTAATTAGCAAGAAGTAACCCAATAATCCCCAATATGGGTGACAAACAATAGGTGGGCTAAAGCTGCGCTCCTGAAACTAAAATTCCATCTCTGTCTGCGTAAATATATTCACTGGGTCGAATAACAACACCGCTAAAAACCACAGGCACATTTTCTTGGCCAATACCTTTTTTCTGGCTTTTTTGTGGGTGCGCACCCAGCGCTCTAACGCCAATGGCGCAGGCATCCAACTCGTCTGAATCGCGAACACAACCGTACACCAAGACGCCTGACCAGCCATTTTTTTCAGCCAGCTTGCCAAGGTTGCCGCCCAACAAGGCGCAACGCATGCTGCCACCGCCATCCACCACCAACACTTTGCCGTCACCCTGCTTTTCCAAGGCGCAACGCACCAGCGAATTGTCTTCAAACACCTTCAGGGTGTGCGCTGGGCCATGAAAGCTCAGGTGCTTTCCCCACGCCATGTAACCCGGCGGAACAATTCGTAAATCGCCGGACTCAATCTTGTCTTCGTTGGCATCACATAAATCGGTGGTGGCTAAAGTCATAAGTTCCTCAAACAAAAAAATGGCGGGTTATTAACCCGCCGATTATCTCATTTCCCCTGCAAGCCGAGCTACATTTGGTTCAGTGCACCACCCGCTCAAAACTGAATGCACCGTCCTGAAAATCAACGGGAATGACATCTTTGGGTCCAAAACGGCCTTCCAACATCAAGCGGGCAATCGGATTTTCTATCATTTGCTGAATACTGCGCTTTAACGGACGGGCCCCGTACAACGGGTCGAAACCCGCCTTGGCGATTTCCGCCAAGGCTTCCTCAGACACCAAGAGGCTCAAATCGCGTGCCCTCAGACGCTCTTCAAGGCGCTGAAGCTGTATGCGCGCAATGGCCTGAATGTTTTTCTCGTTCAGCGCATCAAACACCACAATTTCATCCACCCGATTAATAAACTCTGGCCTGAAATGGCCGCGCACCTCATTCATGACGGCGTGACGAATAACGTCTTTGTCTTCGCCCACCAAGCGCTGAATTTCATGCGAACCCAAATTGGAGGTCATGACAATCACGGTGTTTTTAAAATCCACGGTACGCCCCTGCCCGTCTGTCATGCGCCCGTCATCCAGCACCTGCAACAGCACGTTAAAAACATCAGGGTGGGCTTTTTCCACTTCGTCCAGCAAAATAACTGCATAAGGCTTGCGCCGCACAGCTTCGGTCAGGTAGCCGCCTTCCTCGTAACCCACATACCCCGGGGGGGCGCCAATCAAACGGGCAACGCTGTGCTTCTCCATGAATTCGCTCATGTCTATGCGAATCAGGTGATCTTCAGAATCAAACAAGAAACCGGCCAGCGTTTTGCACAATTCTGTTTTACCCACACCCGTGGGCCCCAAAAACAGAAAGGAACCATACGGACGGTCCGGATCTGACAAACCCGCCCTGGAACGGCGAATTGCATCCGACACCAAGGTAACCGCTTCATCCTGACCCACCACGCGGTCATGCAACACGGATTCCATCCTCAGCAATTTTTCCCGCTCACCTTGCATCATGCGTGAAACAGGAATGCCAGTGGCTCTGGAAACCACTTCTGCAATTTCTTCAGCCCCCACTTGCGTGCGCAACAACCTGTTTTGCTTGGCAGGTTCACCGCCTTGGTCATCCGCCGCTTTCAGGCGCTGTTCCAGGCCCGGCAAAGTGCCGTATTGAAGCTCAGAGACTTTTTGCCATTCCCCGGCACGCTTTAACTTTTCAATTTGTGCCCTGACTTTGTCAATTTCCTCTTTGATGGCCACGCTGCCCTGCACCGCCGCTTTTTCAGCCTTCCAGATTTCATCAAGGTCGGCGTAGGCTTTCTCAAGCCGGGCAATCTCTTCCTCTATCAGGGAAAACCGTTTTTGAGAGGCTTCGTCCTTTTCTTTCTTGACCGCTTCGCGTTCAATTTTCAGTTGAATGAGACGGCGGTCCAGCTTGTCCATTTCTTCAGGCTTGCTGTCAATTTCCATTTTGATGCGCGCTGCGGCTTCATCAATCAAATCAATGGCTTTGTCCGGCAAAAAGCGGTCTGTGATGTAACGGTGCGAAAGCTCGGCGGCGGCCACAATGGCGGGGTCGGTGATGTCCACGCCGTGGTGGAGTTCATAACGTTCTTGCAGGCCACGCAAAATGGCGATGGTGCTTTCAACCGAAGGCTCGCCCACCAGCACC
>JAJTDO010000022.1 GCA_021300475.1 Burkholderiales bacterium
TTGAACATTGGTGGCAGCACGGTACAAGCCAATTATGCAGCCGGTAAAGGAACTGCGAACCTGACCTTCACCTACACAATACTGGCTGGACAAACCGATGCCAATGGCATCAGTTTTGCCTTGAACTCCTTGGCCTTGAACGCCGGCAGCATTAAAGACACCGCCGGCAACAACGCCACGCTGACACATGCACTGGTGGCAGACAACGCCGCTTACAAGGTAGACACCGCAGCACCGACGTTCACCAGTTTGGCTACAGCATCCACCCCAGAAAATGTGCTCACCACAAGTGCTGTTTACACTGCACAGGCCACTGATGCGACTGGCACTGTGTCTTACAGTTTGAACGGGACAGATGCTAGCAAATTTAGCATCAACAGCGGTACCGGAGAAGTTAAGTTCATTACCAGCCCCGATTTTGAAGCACCCACAGACATCGGTCTCAACAATGTCTATGATATTAACGTGGTGGCCACTGACCTAGCCGGTAATGCAAGTACGACAGCGGTGGCTATCACCGTAACCAACGTCTCTGAATATGGTTCGCCTGCAGGTGATTCAGTCATTGACTTGGGCTCTTACGGTAAATTGATTCATCCCGTGCAGGTGGAAGGCAAGTGGTACTACTACTGGGATCTTTCCGGTAATGGTACAAACGAAGATAAGGGGGAGTTGAACGGAGGAACCGACCGCACTAACGGATGGTTCCTGGATCATACTTTTAAATACGCCAGCGACTTCACAACGGTGGACCCATACGTTGATATACAACACCCCGAAAGCACGAACCACACCTACCGGTATGCCATACTCAATGGCGTTAAGTTGGCTTTGCCCACGTACGGAGGACCTGTTGATGCCAATGATAGACTGACTTCTGCAGGCCACTTGGTGCCTACTGCCGTCAGCAGTGGAACCGTAAACAACTCCACCTACAACGATCTGGCGGCAATCTGGGATGCATTCAACGGCAGTAGCACTACTGATAACACGGATGGTCTTCCAACTGGCTGGGCCGACAACGCTTATTACCTGTCCGCCACAGAATTGAATGGTCGCGGGACGCATGCTGCAGTAGGGTTAGGAACCGGCGGTTACGTAACCTCTTTCGCTGAGTACGCCACGAGTTTAGAGCCGAATCATACGGGTAAAATGTGGGTCGCTTTGCAGGTTCTTTGATGGTAACCCCCCAGCAAAGAAGGCGGTTCAAAATGAAAGCGCTGGGGGCTGAGAATGCCCGGCTCAAAAAGATGTACGTTGAAACCCAAATCAAAATCGACCTGCTGACTTAAAGCCATGCAAAAAATTGGTGAGGCCATCTCAACGCAAAGAGATGGCCGTCTGGGCAGTCACGAAGAGAAAAGTCAGTATCAGGCGCTTGCGTGCGTCACTTTTAAAGTAAGCCAGACCTGTTTTCGCTATCAAAAAAGATGTTCGGGAATAAATGAGCTTATTGCAGACTGGCTCATCAGGCTCACCAGAGCCCACCGGAACTGGGGGGGCTTGTGCTATTTGTTTCTGCGAAACGTAAAAGGGTTCAAATTCAATCACAAACGAATTTATCGTATTTACGAGGGTTTAGAACTGAATTTGCAGGGGCCGGTTCGTGGAAACCGGTGCCACTCTTTGTGCCTTTGCAAAGAAACGATGTGTGGTCAATGGACTTCATGCATGACCAACTGACCGATGGACGCTCGGTTCGTTTGTTCAACGTAATTGAAACCTCAACCGCGAAGGGCTTGGCATAGAGGTGGATTTCTCGCTGCCAGCGGTATGCGTCGTTCGGGTCTTGAGTCAAATCATAGAGTGGCGGGGCAAGCCCAGAGCCATACTTTGTGACAATGGCCCGGAAAATATCGGTTCTGTCATGACGCAGTGGGCCCAAGAGCATCAGATTGAGATGCAGTACATCCAATCTGGAAATCCGCAGCAAAATGCCTATGTGGAGCGCTACAACCGGACCGTACGTTATGAATGGCTGAGCCAGCACTCATTTGATTCAATCGAAGAAATGCAAGATTACGCATCAGATTGGCTGTGGACTTATAATAACGAAAGACCCAGTATGGCGTTGGGCGGAATTACGCCAAAAATGAAGTTGGCCATGGCGGCTTAAGCTCTACTTTTGAGCTCTCTTAATAAAGGGGGGATTACCCTGAAAAGAGTGGTAGCTCATGTAGACATGGACGCATTCTATGCCAGTGTCGAGTTGTTGCGTTATCCGCAATTAAAAGGTTTGCCTGTGGTCATTGGCGGTGGCCGCCGCGGCATAGTAACTGACCCGGTGGAGTTGCAGCAGTTTGCCCTGCTGAAAAACTATGTGGGCAGAGGGGTGATTACAACGGCAACCTACGAGGCGCGAGCCTTGGGTGTGCATTCCGGTATGGGCTTGATGAAAGCCGCCGCCCTGGCACCGCATGCCATTATTTTGCCGCTGGATTTCGACCAATACCGCTTTTATTCCCGCGCATTCAAATCGGCAGTGCTTGAACTGGCGCCGCATCTGGAAGACAGAGGCATTGATGAAATATACCTTGAGCTGACAGACCTTCCCGGCGTACAAGCTGATTTTGGCCGGCAGTTGGCGCAGCAAATTCAAAATCGCGTGTTTGAGAAAACAGGTCTTACGTGTTCTATCGGACTGTCGTCCAACAAGCTGTTGTCTAAAATCTGCTCAGACTTAAAAAAGCCTCGCGGTATTTCTGTGTTGGAACCCCATGAATTGAATTCGAAAATATGGCCTTTGCCAGTGAGCAAAATTAATGGTGTGGGTCCGAAGGCCACTGAAAAGTTAAATGAATTGGGAATTGTCAGCATTGGTGATCTGGCGAAACAAAATCCGGTGGAATTGGTTGAACGTTTTGGACGCTCATATGGGCAGTGGTTGTATCAAAGTGCTTACGGGCAAGATGACAGACCAGTGATTACCCACAGCGAACCAAAATCTTTAAGCCGCGAAACCACGTTTGAGCGCAATTTACATCCACGCAGCGACAAAGCGATGCTTACGCCCTTGTTTACCGCCCTGTGTGAAAAAGTGGCCGCTGATTTACAGCGCAAGGGTTATGTCGCTAAAACCATAGGCATTAAGTTGCGTTATGAAGATTTTTCAACAGCCACGCGCGATGTTTCGCTGGCTGTTTACACCGACAGTTCAGGGAAAATACGAGAGGCGGCTGGCAGTTGCCTCAAAAGAATACCTTTGAATCAGCGTTTACGATTATTGGGCGTGCGAGCCTCGGGTTTATTGAGAAAGCAAGATGTAAATACTGCGCAAACGGGTTTTACGGCTTCGCTTTTTGATGAATAAGGCGTATTCCAGTTTTAAATATGGAAGGTTTTCTCCAATTTATTGAAGATTCAACGTGTTAGACTCGCATCAAGAAAAACAATGATCTTTTCTTGATTCCATTTATTTGACTTTATGTTCTGAGGAGAACTCCATGACTTTGTGTCCTATCGCAGTTGCAGTGGGTTGCCAGAAATGCCCGGCTTTCAAAATTTGCCCCGCAAAATCCATTTTGGGCGACCAAAAGAAAACTGAAGAAAAGTCGGAAGACAAAAAATCGGTCTGAGTTTGAATCGGGGTGATGGTCTGAATGGAAACCTTCCTTTCATTGCACCCCGCCATGCCTGGCCAAGCTTGTTAGCCGGGCTTGCGCAACCGAATGTCACCCATCTCCTACACCGTTTCCGAACAGGCAGGTCTGTTTGTTCTGGTCGCTAAAAACCCGGAGGGCGTCTGCGCCATTTCTCTGGGAAAAAGTCCAACTGCGTTGGCAAGTTCCCTGAAAAACGATTTTCCAAACACAGATTTGGAATTCAAACTGCCCTTGCTGTTTCCCGAATGGCTGGAAGTTCAGGCCTTCTTCAACGACCCTAAACATGTTTGCCGGTTCAGTCTTTATCAGACGGGAACTGCGTTTCAGCGCGAAGTGTGGCAGGTTTTGAGCCGCATTCCTTGCGGCAAGACGCTGTCTTACCAGCAAGTTGCCCAGGAACTCGGCAAGCCGCAGGCGGTGAGGGCGGTCGCTGGTGCTTGTGCCGCAAATAAACTGGCGCTGGTGGTGCCTTGCCACCGGGTGGTTCGTTCCAATGGTGAAATTTCGGGCTACCGGTGGGGCGTGGATGTAAAGCGCCATTTGTTGGCGTTTGAGGCGGAATGCATCAACAGTTTCTGATGTCTTCGCAAGGCTGCTTTCCAAAAGAATCGCCCAGCAGATGTTCAATGAGCGTGCTTGCGGCTTCTACCGGTGGCACCAGCAAACCCTGCTTTTTCAGTTCATTGAATTTCTGCCTCATGGGAAACAGATAGGCGTCGGTGCTGCGTATTTCCGCCTGCATGTCTGTGTCTATGATGCCGGGCGCCACACTGCTGATCAGCAGGCGGGGTGTTTTTTCGCTGGCCACTGCGCGTGCATGGTGGTCGAGTGCAGCCTTGCTGGCGCAATAAATGCTCCAACCCGGGTAGGCACTTCGGCCTGCGCCACTGGAAATGTGCATGATGCGCCGGTTGTCGCATTGGCCTGTTGCTGCAATGAAAGCATCGCTGAGCATCAAGGGCGCTGAAATGTTCAGCGCAACGGAAAGCGCAATTTCACTGGCGCACTGTTGCCCGGCGGGGGCAATGGGTGCAATTCGACCTGCGTTGTTGATTAAAACTGCTTGGCTACTGTTTTGTAGAAAATGCGCCATTTCGCCAGTGTTGAGCCAGGCTTCCACGGCATGTGCCGTGCTCAGGTCCAGCGCAATTTCCATCAGTTTGTTGTCTGGGTGTGTTGGCGGTTTGGCGCCACCGGTTTGGTCAAGTGTGTGGCGGGAAATGCCCAACACTTCAAACCCCGCTTTGAACAGGGGTTCCAGCATGGCTGCCCCCAAACCCCTGCTGTGCCCCGTCAGGACACAGCGTTTGGGCAAAGGGGGGCCGGGCGGCTTCAACATGCCGTTGTAAGGTCGGTCAGTGGCCGCCAAGGTAGGCGGCTTTTACTGCGGGGTCGGTTCGGAGTTTTTCAGCCGGACCGTGCAAAGCGATGCGACCGTTTTCCAGTACGTAGCCATAGTCGGCGACGTTCAGTGCGGCGGCGGCGAATTGCTCCACCAACAGCATGGTGACACCTTCTTCACGCAGGCGCGCAATGATCTTGAACACCTCATCGACCAAAATGGGCGCCAAACCCATGGAGGGTTCATCGAGCAGAATGACTTCAGGGTTCATCATGACTGCCCGTGCCATGGCCAGCATTTGCTGCTCGCCACCCGACAAGGTTCCTGCCAATTGCGTGCGGCGCTCTTTTAGCCGTGGAAAATATTCCATGGCTTTTTCAAGGTCGGCTGCAATGTCGCCTTTCGGGCGTGCGCCGGTGAAACGGGGAAATGCGCCGAGCAACAGGTTGTCTGTCACTGACATTGTTGAAAACACACGCCGGCCTTCTGGCGAGTGCGCCAATCCGGCGCGCGCAATGTAGTAGGACTCTTGGCCAGTGATGTCTTTGCCTGAGAGGGTGATGGAGCCTTCACGGGGGCTGATCATGCCCGACACAGCTCTCATGGTGGTGGTTTTACCCGCACCGTTGCTGCCGATGAGTGTCACCACCTTACCCTTGGGTACTTCAAGGCTGATACCGTGCAGGACTTCGACCTTGCCGTAGCCTGCGTGCATATTGGAAATTGTGAGCATTTTAATTGTCCGTTAATGGGTCAGGAGGCCAGGTTCAGGCTGCCAGAGAGGTCACTTCGCCTCCCAGGTAGGCTTCAACGACTTTGGGGTTGGCTTGAACCTCTGCAGGCAAGCCTTCAGCAATTTTCTGACCGAAGTCGAGCACCGTGACCGTGTCGCAAATCGACATCACCACATCCATATGGTGTTCAATCAAAATGACGGTGATGCCCTCAGAGCGAATCTTCTTGATGGTTGCCACCAACTCCTTGATGTCAGGTGCGGTCAGACCGGCGGCAGGCTCGTCAAGCAACAGCAGTTGCGGGCTGAGCGCCAGCGCACGGGCAATTTCCAGGGCGCGCTGCTTGCCATAAGGTAAGTTGCGCGCTTCTTCTCCCGCCAGGTCGCTCAAACCCACCAGTTTCAGCAGGGCGTGGCCGCGGGCGGTGAGGCTGTCGCGCTCTTTCTGGTAGCGGCCGGATTGGAAAGCGACATCGACCAGGTTGCTGTTGAAGCTGTGGTGCAGGCCCACCAGAATATTTTGCAACGCGGTCATTTCTCCGAACAGTTGTACGTTCTGGAAGGTGCGGGCAATGCCGGACAGCGCAATGTCAGAAGGGGTGCGGCCCACGACGGAATCGCGGTTGAACGTGATGGTGCCGGCGGTGGGCAGGTAAATACCGGTGAGCACGTTCATCATGGTACTTTTGCCCGAGCCGTTGGGGCCGATCAAACCGTGGATGGTGCCGCGCTTGACTGTCAGGTCCACTTCATTGAGCGCTTTCAAGCCGCCAAACTGCATGAGGATCTTGGTGGCAACGATCAGGTCTTCGGAGGTTTTGTCGCTGGCATGCTCCAAGGCTTTCACGCTGCCGACCTTGTCTCTGGACTCTTCGGCTTCTGTGCGCGCGTGGCCTTCAATGTTCAGCGTGGAGCGAACAAATCCCACGATACCGTCTTGAAGGTAGTACACCACGAACAGGGTGATCAGACCGAAGATGGAAAGACGCCAGTCGGCCATGGTGGTCAGGGTGTAGGAGATGGCGGCGAGCGCCACGCCGCTGACCAGCGGAATGGCGGAGTTCTTCCAGGTGGTTTTGCCGCGTTGAACCATGAATGCCGCACCCACAACCAGCATCACTGAAAACATCAGGGCTGCGGTTCTGAAAATTTCAATGTCATCCAACAGTTTTGGCAACATCACAATAATGGTGGCGCCCAGCATGCTACCAATTCGCGACTTTCTGCCGCCCATGATCACCGCCAGCAAGAACAGAACTGTCAGTTCAAAATTGTAGGTGTTGGGGGAAATATACTGTTCGGAATAGGCATACAAAGAACCTGCCAAGCCTGTAATGCCAGCGCTGATAACGAACGCATACACTTTGTAGCGGTAAACCGAAACGCCCATACAGTCAGAGGCAATCGGGCTGCCACGCAGGGCTTCGAATGCGCGGCCGTAATGTGAACGCAAAATACGGTGCACGAACAGGGCTGCAAACACCAGCACCACGCCTACAAACCAGAAGTACTGCTCTTCGTCCAGCACGTGTCCGAACAACGCGGGTTTTGCCACCTTGATGCCCAGCGGGCCTTCGGTGAGAAACGTCATTTCATTGATCAAGATCTGGATGATGGTGCCAAAGGCCAGTGTGACCATCGCCAGATACGGACCCGTGACTCGCAATGCCGGAAGTGCCAGCAGCAGACCGAAGACGGCAGTCACCGCCACGGCGGCCGGCAGGGTCACCCACATTGGAGCGCCCAACTGGAACACCAGAACGCCCGCCGTGTATGAGCCGATGCCAAACAGACCGGCGTGCCCCAGTGACACCTGACCGGTGTAACCCACAACAATATCGAGTCCGAAGAGCACGATGGCGTAGATCATGATGGTTTCAAGCAGGTGGATGTAGTAGGGGTTGCCCACTGCCATGGGAAACAGTGCGAGTGCAATAATGCCCAACACCGAAAAAACAAGTTGTGTGCGCGTCATGATCAAACTTTCTTGATGGCGGTTTTACCGAACAGGCCAGCGGGTTTCAGTGCCAGAACAATCAGCAGCAGAACCAGGCCCGGAACGTCTTTGTAGCCAGTGGAGATGTAAAAACCGGTGGTGGTTTCAGCCACACCCAAAATAATGCCGCCGACGATGATGCCCATGCCGCTGGTCAAGCCGCCAATAATGGCAACCGCAAACGCTTTCAGGCCTAGAACCGCGCCCATGGTGGCGCCGGTGAGCGTCAGCGGAGCAATCAGCACACCTGCAAACGCTGCTGTCAGTGAAGACAGGGCGTAGGAGAAAGTAATCACCAAGCTGGTGTTGATGCCCATCAACTTCGCAGCATCGCGGTCGTTGAAGGTGGCCACCACGGCTTTGCCGTAAATTGACTTGCGGTTGAACAGTTCAACGGCAGACATCATCAGCAAGGCGCCCACAACAATGAGGATTTCCATGGGCAGCACGTTGGCATTGAGGAATTTCATCGGGGCTTCAGGCAGTGGTGAGGGGAAACGCAGGTCGTCGCGACCCCAGACGTTTTCAGCCACGTTCTTGAAGATGATGCCCAGCGCAATGGTGGACATGATCCAACCGAATTCGCTTTTGATCTTCACCGCAGGGCGTACGCCGATGCGTTCCACGAAAGCACCCTGCAGCGCGCCGAACAGGCACACCAAGGGAATCATTAACCAGTAATTGACACCCCAGCCCACCAAGGACAAGCCCACCAGTGCGCCCAACATCAGCGATTCGCCCTGACCGAAGTTCAGGGTGTCTGATGTTGCGAATGTCAGTTGATAGCCGAAGGCAATAACGGCGTAGATCATGCCCAGCGCGATACCGCTGAACACCAATTGAGTCAGAATTTGCATGAGATCCTCTGGACGATGCTTGGGGTTTAGGAAAGGCGCGCAGCGCTTTGCCAGCGCCTTCGCCCCTGCAAGGCCTCTTCACCGCACAGGGTGAAGCAGGCCAGGCGCAAAGTGGTTACTTCTTTTTAACGGGCGTCAGGGCGCCCTTGGCGGCTGCGTCTTTTACACGAACTTCAGAAGCTTTCTTCTGGTCTTCTTCGTAGGCATAAACAACGCGTTGGTTTTTCACTTCACCAAACACAGGAATGTTCGCTGTGATGGCTTCATGGTCGGTTTTTGTGAAAGGTTTGTTGTACGTGGTGACAACGCCTTCAACCGGTGCTTTCAGATCTTCCAGCGCCGCTTTGATTTTCGGGCCTTCCAGTGCGCCAGCTTGCTTGATGGCGGCTGTCAGCAAATAAATTGAATCGTAGCCTTGGGCTGCAGAAACGGGTGAGTCGATGCGGGCGTTTTTCGGATTGAAGGTTTTCAGGTAGCTCACAATGAAGGAATTGCGCTTCGGTGTGGTGGGTTCCTGGATGAAGGTTTGCGGCATGCGCGCACCCTCACCGCCGGCGCCGGCGTTGTCGATGAAGTTGGCCATGGACAGGGTCCAGCTACCGATCATCGGAACTTTCCAGCCAAGTTTGGTCATGCCGTTGGCTATTTGAGCCAGTTCAGGTCCGATGGCATAGGTCAGAATAACTTCTGCGCCGGCCTCTTTGGCTTTTAGCAACTGCGCAGTCATGTCCACATCCTTGATGTTGAACTTTTCAACTGCAACGGCTTTTACACCTTTGATGGCCAGGGCTTTTTCCAGGTCGTCGCGGCCGAGTTGGCCGTAATTGGTGGAGTCGGCCAGAATGGCGACTTTCTTGAATCCGCGGCGTACGACGGCTTCTTCAACAATCATCGGAGCCTGGATGCTGTCGTGAGCGGCGTTGCGGAAAATATAGTTTTCAGGCTGGTCGTCAAACTGGTGGGTGACCAAAGAGCCCGTGGCCACGTTGTTCATCACCGGAATTTTTGCTTCCTGATAAAAGCGTTGGGAAGCCAGCGCCACACCGGTGTTGATGTAACCCACGGTGGCAACCACTTTTTCCTTGTTGATCAGTTCTTGGGCGATTTGCACGCCACGCTCGTTTTTCGCTTCGTCATCGCGCTCGACCAACAACAGTTGGCGACCCAGCACGCCACCAGCGGCATTGATTTCAGCGGCGGCAAGACGCACGCCGTCGCGCATGCTGACGCCCATGGATGAAGAGCCGCCAGTAAACGGACCGGACACACCGATTTTGATGGGGTCTGCCGCCTGAACGCCGAATGTGGCGCAGGCCAGCGCAACTGCGCCCAATGTCTTTTTCAAGTTGAATTGAACCATGCTTGCCCCAGCAATATTCAAACTGCTGTTCAGAAAGTCACGGCGTGTTGTTTTAGTATTTGATTGACTCATTGCTTGCCTCCTCAGGTTTGTGCGCAAACGCACCCAATAGAGTGCGGTTCGTGCATAGTGAATTGGCTTGCGCTGAAGCAAAATCAGGATATACCCTTACACCGCTGAAACCCGCAGTGTGACTGGAACACCGTTAAGTACAGCGTTCCCCGAAATGGGGTCTGTGAGTAACTCGTCGGTGATGTCGTTGAGACTCACCCCCGGATGTTGGCTTGCTGTTTCCATGCGGATGCCGGGGCGTTGATGTCCCCAGCCGTGGGGCAGGCAAACCACGCCTCGCATCATGTCCGTGCTGGCTTGCAGCCGGACTTCAATCTCCCCCACCCGGGAGGCCAATACACCCCGTTGCGCAGATATATCCGCGTTGCCTTGCAGTTCAGCCAAGTCGTCCGGGTTCACCAGCAAGGTGCAACGGTCTGCACCTTTTACAAGCCGTTCGTAGTTGTGCATCCAGGAATTGTTGCTGCGCACGTCACGGCGACCGATCAAGCGCAAACCTTGTTCGGCCGGGTTGTGGTGGCGCAGGTCTTTGCAGAGTTTCTGCACGCCTTTGATAATTTCCTCCGGGGCACACTGAATTTGCTTGTTCGCAGTTTGCAGCCGCTGCGGAAAGCTGGGCTTGAGAGGGCCCAGGTCGATGCCTTCCGGGTGCGCTTTCAATTTTTCCAGGCTCAGCTTGTGTTCTGTGGCTGCGCCGTAGGGGCCCATTTGCAGTCCGAAGTCCAGCAGCATTTGCGGCGGCATGGCCGGTTTCACGGTTTGCCCTGTTTTCGCTGCGAAATGCTTGGCCAGTTCGTCCATCAGTTCCCAGTCGTGGAAGCCATCGGCGGGTTTTTCAAAAAGTGCGGCGCTGTATTTAGCGGTGTTCCTGACGGCAAAGATGTTGAAAATCAGGTCGTAGTGATCGTGTTCAAGCGGGGCGGTGGTGGGCAATATGATGTCTGCATGCCTCGTGGTTTCATTGATGTAGAGGTCAATGGCCACCATGAATTCCAGGCTTTCAAAAGCGCGGTCCAGTTGGCGGCCATTTGGTGTGGAAAGCACTGGGTTGCCCGCCACCGTCACCATGGCTCGGATTTGTCCGTCGCCTTGCGTCAGTATTTCTTCTGCCATCAAGGCCGAAGGGAATTCGCCCAGTGCTTCCGGTCGTTTGCTGACCCGGCTTTCCCAGCGCTTGTAGCTGCCAGGGCGACTGGTCGGGCCGTTGAGCAGGTCAAGTGCGGGCAGGGTCACCAGACTGCCGCCCACGGCGTCCAGGTTACCCGTCAGCAAGTTCAACAGTTGTATGGCCCACTGGCACAAACTGCCATGCGCTTGCGTGGAAATTCCCATGCGTCCGTAACAAACCGCGCGCTTGGCTGCAGCGAATTCACCTGCAATGGTTTCAATTTCGGCGGCGTCTATGCCGCACAGGGTTTGGGCCACGGCAGGCGTGATGTCGCGGATGGCTTCAAGGGCTTCATTCAAACCGTCACTGATTTCAATGAGGCGGCCCGGCTTGGCCAGACGCTGCGCCACCAGCGTGTTGATAATGGCCAACAGAAAGTAAATGTCGGTGCCCGGCTTGATGAACACATGGCGGTCTGCCACTTTTGCGGTTTCGGTTTTTCTCGGGTCTACGGTCACCACCCGGCCGCCCCGGGCCTGGAGATCTTTCAGGCGTTTTGCGACATCCGGTACTGTCATCAGGCTGCCGTTGGAGGCCAGCGGGTTGGCGCCCAGCATCAGCAGGTAGTCGGTGTGGTCGATGTCTGGAATGGGAATCAGCAATTGGTGGCCGAACATCCAGTAAGCGACCAATTGATGCGGCAGTTGGTCCACCGAGGTGGCTGAGAACCGGTTGCGGGTTTTCAGCAACCCCAGGAAGTTGGCGCCGTGCGTCATCATGCCCCAGTTGTGTACATTGGGATTGCCTTGGTACACACCGATGGCGTTTGCGCCATGTTGTTCCTTGATGGCGGCCAAACGGCTGGTGACGCTCTCAATGGCCTGCTGCCATGAAATTTCCTGCCATTCATCGCCCACGCGCTGTACAGGTCTGCGCAAGCGGTCTGGGTCGTTTTGTATGTCTTTTAACGCAACTGCCTTGGGGCAAATATGTCCGCGGCTAAAAGGGTCTGAATCATCTCCCCGAATGGAACCAATTTCTTCACCGTCGGTCTCAACGACAATACCGCAAATAGCTTCACATAGATGACAGGCGCGGCGGTGTATTTGCGGTGGGGTTGGGTTCAAAGACTTCTCCATGGGCAAGGTGGGTGCCCCCTCGGTCGAGGGGTGTTCAAACGGGTTGAAAGCCGTGATCTTATAGGAAGCGGCGGTTTTTGGAGAGAGGGATGAATTCCCTGGAAGTCTTTGTAGCGTTGGTCGAAAAACTGGGTTTCAAGAACAAGGAAAAAGCGGTCGCATTTTTAAGCCGTCACCCCGGCATTCTCGGCCAGCCAGCCCTGTTTTCAGCCTTGGAAAAAACGCTGGGGTTTTAAGCGTTTCAGTTCAGGCGTTCGCTGCCGAAGTGGCTTTTACAGCCAGACTTCGAATATCTACATTCGACTTTAACCTGGCACACAGCAAGTACAGGCCTGCCAGTTTTCGGTGCAAGAAAATGGCGTCCACGGGCGGTATGTGCCAGAAGTCTCTTTCACGTCCCAAATCAAATCCCATGTCTCTGATGTTTACGGCCATGTCTGTGCTGCCGAATGCATATGTATTTTCACTTCGCGCGGGTTCGCAAGCGGCCAACACAATGTCGGTGATGAGGTTTACATGTCGCGCCTTGGTGGTGTCGTCGTAGTAGCCAATGCTGCGCGCTTGCGCATCTATGCCAGCCACATCTTCTCGCATGGCGTGGCGCAACATGTGCCGGTACTTATCTATTAATTCATCCGGGTAGCTTCTTGCCGCGCCAAAGTCCAGCAGCACCAGTTGTCCGGTGTCTGAGTTGTAGCGGTAGTTGGCAAAATTCGGATCGGTTTGTATGAATCGGAACTCAAAAATTTCTTTGAACAACAATTGGAACAACAGGCTGCCCACGCGGTCACGATCGCTTTGGCTGCCCTGCGTCATCGACTCAACCGGTTCGCCTTCCACAAAGGTCATGGCCAGAATCTGAGGTGTGGTGAGCAAGCGGTCGGGCAGGGGAATCAGATAGTCGGGGTGTCCGCCAAGGCAAGCGGCATAGCGTTCCAGGCAATCGGCTTCGCGCAGATAGTCGGCCTCTTCATGTAGTTGCTTTTTGCAGTCCGCCAGCAAAGGTTCAATGTCCAGACTTTTCGGCATCAGGCCAGACATGCGAAACAAACCCGCCACATTGTCTACATCGCTGTCGATGCTTTCGCGAATGCCAGGGTACTGTATTTTTATGGCGAGCTTGCGGCCATCGCGCGTGTGCGCCATGTGCACCTGACCAATTGAAGCGGCGGCGATGGGCGTTTCATTAAAATAGTCGAAGTGTTTTTTCCAATCGCGGCCCCACTGCGATTCCAGCACTTCCAGCAACTGTTTGCGTGGCATTGACTTCGCATCGGAGCGCAAACGGGCCAGAATCTCGGCGAGTTCCGGGGGCAGCAGGTCGCCCGCGTCCATGGACAGCAATTGCCCAACCTTCATGGCGGCGCCGCGCATTTGCGACAGTTGCTGGGCAACCCGCCTGGCATTGGCCGGCGTCAGCAGCATGTCTGAAAGTTTTGGACGCTCCCCCCGTGCCAGTTTGCGGGCGCCCTCAGCCAGCATGCCACCGGCCACCCGCGTGGCCAGTCCGCTTAAACGGCTTAAGCGCGCAAAGCGGCCGCTGGGTACTCTCGCGCTGTTGTCATCGTTGTGCTCATTGCTGTTGTTGTCATGCTGTTCATGGCCCATGGGAATTCCTTGTTGTTGCGCGGTTGCCACTGTAACTACTGTGCGGTTGTTTCCAGTTCCTTGCTGACATAGTGCCCCACCATGTCTGCCATACCTTGCGCCAATTCTTCAAAACTGAAGGCGGGGTTGGGGTTGCTCATGAAGCGCAACATGGTGAATACACCGCTGTTGATAAAAATATAGGCCATGGTGTTCATGCGTTTGAGCTGCAGGTGTTCTGGATGGTACAGCGTGTGTTGGCTGAACAGTTCAATCAAAGCCTTGTAAACCGACTGAAGTTCATCCGGCTTGTTTAAAAACAGGCCTTGAGTGGCACATTTCAAGTAGCGAGAGTCATTGGTGCGCAGCAAATTGGCCAATTCTACGGTCAGTTTGTAGATGGCATCGGTGATGGAAATCCGAACAAGGGATGGGGTGATGCGTTTGATCATCTGCGTGATTTCATCGGAAAACCGTTCGCTCATGACGCTGAAAATAGCCTCCTTGTTGCTGAAATATTCATAGAGTGAGGCCACCCCGACACCTGCGAGATCGGCAATCTGCCTCATGGTGGCACCTTGAACCCCTTTTTCAGCGACGGCGATGAAGCCGGCTTCCACAATTGACTCCTTGGTGAGTCTGGCGCGTTCCTGCTTTGGGTTTCTGGTCATTTTTAAATCCGAATTGAATCCGAACAAACGTTCGTTTTACTATGTCATTACAGACTGTTTCAGTCAATAACGTTGTGAGGATTAAAATTCATGGCTAAAAACGCCATCTCCAAAAAAGCCTGCGCAGTTGTTACCGGTGCAGGCAGCGGCATTGGCAGAGCCTTCGCGCTTGAGATTGCACGGCGAGGCGGGCGCGTGGTCTGCGCCGACATCAATCTTGCCGCAGCCCTGCAAACAGTGGAAATGATTTTTGAGCAGATCAACAAAAACGTAATTTCTTCCACCATCCCTACGGGCGACCGCGCCTTGGCCGTTCGTTGCGACGTGGGTGTTTATGACGATGTGTTGGCTTTGGCCGGGGAAGCGCAGGCTTTTTTTGCCGCTGGCACCTATGCCAGCGGAGTCAACCTGGTGGTGAACAACGCGGGTATTGGCGCTGGTGGCAGACCGGTGGGGCAGGTCGGTTTGCCCGACTGGAAACGCACCCTGGATGTGAACCTCTGGGGCGTGGTGCATGGCTGTGAAATTTTCATGCCCTTGTTGCGCCAACGTTCCGAGCAATTGAGGGGGCTGGGGTTCAAGGGGTCGCGCTGCGGTTTGATCAACGTGGCTTCAACGGCGAGTTTCTCTGCTGCACCCTTGATGGGGCCTTACAACGTGACCAAGGCCGGCGTGCTGGCCTTGTCTGAAACGCTGGCTGCAGAGGTTTCGGGCTCAGGCATTCATGTGGCCGCCTTGTGCCCAACTTTTGTCAAAACCAACATTACCAAGGGCGAGTGCATTGCCCCGGCGTCTTCCGCCTTTGCAGACAAGCTGATGAAGTGGACCGGTGTTTCACCGGAAAGCGTGGCGGTGGAAACACTCAACGGGCTTGACAGCGGACGCCTCTACATTCTTCCCCAACTTGACGCCAGAACGCTCTGGCGCCTGAAACGCTATGTGCCTGCCGCCTACACCGTGGGCGCGGGTTTATTGAATCGGGTTGCTACCCGCTTTTTAAAAAACAAGGAGGCTTGAGATGCCATTAATCGACCTGGAAAAAACGCTGGCCAGAATGAAGGCTTCCCAGTGGGCGCTCGCAGACTTTGACTGGGATGCCCCCGGCGCAGACAAAATAACGCCCGAGCAATGGCCCAAACTCAAGGCCTTCATGGCCGACCTGACCTGGATTGAGCACGTCGGTGCCCGCGGCTTTGCCGCCATGGCAAAAAAAGCCCCCAATGACACCTTGAAGGAAATCTACACCTACTTCCACGCAGAAGAACAACGGCACGCCAATGCTGAACTTGCCTTGATGAAGCGCTGGGGCATGCTGGAGGACGGTGAGGTGCCCGAGCCCAACATTAATTTGCGTCTGGTGATTGAATGGCTGGACAAGTACAGCGACGACATGCCGATTGAGGTGCTGGGCAGCGTCATTCCCGTGCTGGAAATTACCTTGGACGGTGCTTTGTGCAAGTTCTTGCTGGATACCGTGGACGACCCGCTTTGCCACGAGGTGTTCAAGCGCATCAACGACGATGAAGCCCGCCACCTGGGTGTTGATTTTCATGTGCTGGAAATGCTGGGGCACGGCAAGTCTTACCAACTGGCATTAAAGTTCATGGGCACCTGGATGTCGCCAAAGCTGTTTTTGGGCGTGCTGACCTATTTCCCCTTGCTCAACCGCATGCGCGACAACATTGTGGCCATGGGACTGCCAGAGCAAAAGCTGTATGACTCCATGAAAAAGTTTGAGCGCTTTGGCGGGCAAACACCGGAAGGCCGGCGCAACCCTTGGTACCACACCATGCGCTTTCACGCCCGTATGGTGATCAACCGGAAATCCTTCTATCACAAACCGGTGGATGCCTTGGTGAAAGCATCCAACTACATTCCAAAATCCGTGCTGCCGGAAATGCCGACATGGGTTACAAAAATTACATGGCGCCCGCACGCCTGAGCTTGCAAAGGAATTCAACGAATGGATGTGATTGATAAAAAAAGCAGGGCCAAGTCAGGTTTGAGCATTGCCAAGGGGCGTTCGGCAAAAAAGCTGGCGCAACAGGTAATTTCCAAAGCGCAAACATCGGGCTCGCCTTCCGGCGTGTTTGACACCTTGATCATCGGCAGCGGTTTTGCAGGCCTGGGCTGTGCCATCAAGCTCAAGGAATCGGGCATAGAAAACTTCATTATTCTCGAGCGCAAGGAAGAAGTGGGCGGCACTTGGCGAGACAACCAGTACCCGGGCGCAGCCTGCGACATTCCTTCAAATTTGTACAGCTTTTCCTTTGCCCAAAACCCGGAGTGGTCCAGAAGCTATTCTGGCAGCAAGGAAATACTGGCTTATGTGCACCAAATGGTGGAGGCTTTCAATTTGGCTGCTTTCATACGGTTCAAGCAAACTGTAAACGAGGCACGCTGGAACGAAGCTGCAGGGCACTGGGAAATCAGTTGCGAGGAGGGCGGTGTTTACAAAGCCCGTACCGTGGTGATGGCTGGCGGACCTTTGTCCAATGCCAAGCTGCCCAATATCAAGGGCATAGAGCGGTTTGAAGGCAAGAAAATTCACAGCGCCCAGTGGGACCACAGCTATGACATGGCGGGCAAGCGGGTTGCCGTTGTTGGCACCGGTGCCAGCGCGGTTCAGATTATTCCTGAATTGGTGAAGACCGTTGGCAAACTGAAAGTGTTTCAGCGCACGCCAGGCTGGGTAATGCCTCGGCCTGACTTTGCAACGCCGGGCTGGCATAAAGCCGTATTCCGGCGTTTGCCGTTTGCGCAAACAGCGGTGCGTGAAGCGCTGTTTTGGCTGCATGAAAGCATGGCCACCGCAGTGATCTGGAATTCACCACTGACAAAATTGGGGCAGCGTTTGAGTCTGGCGTTTCTTAATGCTCAAGTGAAGGACCCTTGGATGCGCAGGCAGCTCAAGCCGGATTTTAATTTGGGTTGCAAACGGGTTCTGGTCAGTAATGATTATTACCCCGCATTGCAAAAACCGAATTGCGAGTTAATTACTTGGCCCATCGCCACCATTTCAGAAAAAGGCCTGCGCACCGCCGATGGCGTTGAACACCTTGTGGATTGCATCGTATTTGCCACCGGGTTTGATGTGCCCAAGAATTCATCGCCCTTCAAGGTGACCGGGCGCGACGGACGCGACTTGGGGCAAGAGTGGGCAAAGGGGGCAAAAGCCTACAAGAGCATCAATGTGTCTGGCTACCCCAACCTGTTCATTACCTTCGGGCCCAACAGTGGCCCCGGGCACAATTCGGCATTGGTGTTCATGGAGCCGCAAATTGACTATGTGGTGAGGGGAGTTCGGAAAATTTTGACCGAAGGCCTGAAAATGCTGGACGTTAAACCACTGGCCCAGGAAAGCTACAACGCAGACATCCAAAAGCGTTTGGCAAAAACCAACTGGAATTCCGGATGCAAAAGCTGGTATTTAACGGAAGACGGCTTCAACGCCACCATGTACCCTGGGTTTGCCACGCAATACGCTTCACAAATGTCCACATTTGAAGCGAAGGACTACGTCACAGAGCCACTGCGGGTTCGCTAATTTTTTCAATGCTTTAGAGCTTTTATTCAAAGCGATCCCCCCCATAGTAAGGGGGGGGGATTTGAAACTTCTGACTTACACTTTTCGATCTTCCAAAGTCCGGAAAGCAGCCCCCCTTGTTTGCTTCGAGCAGAAAAAACCTGGCCTCAAACTGGCGGTACCGCATGTCGCAAGACGTGGTGTTTTACGCCTCGGCTTTGTTGGCTCTGACATGCGCTCTGGTGGGTGGTTTGACCGCACTTTTCGACTTCAGCCCGGTCCGTGAGATCCGTTTGTGGTCTTGCCTGTTGATTTTTTCCAGCAGTGCCTTCGCTTTTTTCTCTGTCAGGCGCAAGCGCTTTGTTTTTGCAGTCACTTTGCTGATGATCAGCCTGTATTTGGCGGTGGGCACTGGCGCCATTGGCACCCAAACCGGCTTGCGTGCGCCTTCGCTGATGCTGCTCAGCATGTTTGGCTTGTTGTTGGCATTTGCGTTTCCTTGGCCTCAGGCACTGCTTACCATTGCCTGCAACATGCTGTTTCTGACCCTTATTTATGTGCTCGAAGTAAAACAGGTGATTGATCCGATCGCCAACATTGCCGCGCTCAACAGTCACTCGCTGTTTATTATTCTGTTCATTGCTTCCACCATGTTTGCTGCCATGGGCTTCCCATTGGGCCGGCAGGTGGACAAAGCGGTGAATAAACTGCGCAGCAGCAACGACCGTTTGGCACTGAGCAAGGAACGTTACCGCTCGTTGGTGGAAGATGCGCCGATTGGCATTCTGAATTTCGATGGCAATTTAAAAGTGACCTATGCAAACCAACTGATCGCCGACTGGCTGGGGGTTTCCCAAGTGGCCTGCAGGGGGTTGGATTTGCAGCAGTTCATTCAGCGTGAGTTGCCTGTGGGGTTTCTTGAGTCTCCCGGCGAGGTGTTGCGTTTTGACATTGAGGTCAATGCGCAAGAACGAACCGGCACACACCGTTGGTTGTCGGTGACCGTGTCGCATTTCCAGCAAACCGCCACAGCCGTGCGCGGCGGGGTCGTGTTGTTTCTTGATGAAACCGACCGGGTAATGGCCAGCAAAGACTTATTGGCGGCAAAAGAAGCCGCCGAAAGTGCCAACCACGCAAAAAGCAAGTTTCTCAGTTTAATGTCGCATGAATTGCGCACGCCGATGAGCGGTATTTTGGGTAGCCTGACCTTGGCGCAAGACCCCCGCTTAAGCCCGGAGAGGCGCAGCCACATGCTGACCTTGCTGTCCAAGTCGGCCCATTCCATGCTGGGATTGTTGGATGACATTTTAGACACCGCGCGCATTTCTGCAGGCAAGGTTCGCATTCATCGCCAGCCTTTTAGCCCGGAAACCCTGATTCAAGACACCGCCGAACTGTTCCGGCCTGCCGCCATGGGTAAAAACCTCAAGTTTCAGGCGATCTGGCAAGGCCCGCCCAAGTTGAAATGCGAGGGCGATGCGCTGCGTTTGCGTCAAGTTATCAGCAATTTGGTGTCAAACGCCATCAAGTTCACCGATGTGGGCGGCATTACCTTGCTGGCAGAGGTCAGTGAATTGTCAGCCTCCCAAGTCTGTTTGCGGTTCAGTGTGTCAGACACCGGTATCGGTTTGAGTCGGGAACAAGCGACGCTTTTGTTTCAACCCTTCACGGAGTTTGGTTTGAAGCGCGCTGAAAATCAAAAAGGCGCAGGCTTGGGTTTGTCCATCTGCAAGAGTCTGATTGAGTTGATGGGTGGAAAAATTGGTTTTTCAAGCGAGGAGGGAAGAGGCAGCCTGTTTTCATTTGAGTTGCAGTTGCCGGTTGTAGGGGATTCCACCCAAGAACCGGATGATGGAGCGATAAAGAAAGTGGATCAATGTCTTGAATCATTTCATGTGCTGCTGGCCGAAGACAATGCCCAAAATGCACAATTAATTTCTGAATTGTTGATGTTGGAGGGCGTTACAGTCGAACTTGCAGAGAACGGGCAGGTGGCTTTGGATATAATCAAGGCTCACCCGCAGAAATTCGATGCAATTCTGATGGATTTGCGCATGCCGGTCATGAATGGTTTTGAAGCCGCAGCACAAATCAGGCAGTTTGAAAAAAGCCAGAATTCCAAGCCCATTCCCATTTTGGCACTCACCGCCAACGTGTTCGAGTCTGACAAGGAAGAAGCGTTTGCATCGGGTATGAATGCTTTCCTTAATAAGCCGCTTGATGTTGAAAAACTCTTGAAGGCCTTGCAACACTACGCGAGCATCGCATGAAAAAAACTGATCTTTACAAAAATCTGGCCTTGAAAGTTAAAGGGCAAATGAAACAAGCCGCCGTGCCCAACCGTTTTGGAAAAGCAAATTCCGAAGGTGTAAACGACCCTAGAAAAGCAACCCTGAACCCCTTGGTGGCCAAGTTACTGGGCAAGGGTACCGAATAATTGATTTCAGTGAGTCTCTGACTGCGCTGGCTCGTGTTTTTTCACGACGCTGGCGATGGTTTTCAACAAATTTTCCATTGCGTCGAACTGCCCTTTGTCAAATACGTGAGCATTGCCCGTACCTTGCAACTGCCTCACCCATTTTTCATCACCACTTAAAATAATGACGTCTGAGCGCATGCGCAGATCCGCGAGGTAAGAAAGCACTTGCTCCGGGCCAGCGTCGAGCACATTCAAGTCGGAAACGATTATTTTTCCCAATTGCCGCTTGTTTGCTCGCTTAAGTTCTTCAAGGGATGCAAACTCTTCGAGATCCCAGGTGTCGGGTAATTCGAGGCGAAGCGCATCTTTTCCCAAAGACCTGAGCAAGTCATCGTCTTCTAGAAAGTAGGCGGTGGGGCGTGATGTGTTTTGGTTTTGCATGCGCTGCCCCGTTGAATGAGTGTCTCTGAGTATTGTTTTGTAGTGAGACTTTAGGGGCTTTTTTAATGGAAATCAACAAGTTTGTATTGTTGTTAAAACAAAAGGTCAAGATCAATGCATTAAAAGCTTTCCCCCGCCCAAACCGGCATGGCACTTTCCACGGATAAAAATTCTTGCCAGATGCGTTGCCCAACTGTGTTGAATTCTTTGACCGTTGCAAAAAACGCCGCCCTGCCTTGATCGTCGATTAATGGCGCTGGTAGCAAGGGGTCGAATACGATGTCCCGGATGGCTTTGTTGCCCAGCAAATAAGATTCCCGAGCCGCTTGCGGTAAGCCGAATGCTTCATGTTTGTTCAACCAAGTAATCAGTTCAACCGTTTGGTCTTGGTAAAGCTGATTCAACTGCGCTGGTTTCCAATATTTTTCTATTTTGTCTTCTTCTGATTTTTTAAATTGCTGGGCGGTAAAGACATAGGCACGTCTTTCCAATCCCAAGGTGTGCAGGTGAGTTTCTATGGCGTTGATGTTTTCATCAATGTTGTTGGGGCGGATGTGCAAGCCCGCTTCCAACGGCGTGAAGCCCATGAGCCTGAGTGCACGCTCTCGCCTGCCGAATTGTGTGCGGTCAGAGCGGGTCAGGTGGGCCGTGTGTACGCAAGCGTAGTCGCCTTGCCAGGGACGCAGGCGTTTTTCTTGATCTGGCCAACGTGAGGCCTCGTTGCTCAGGGTCATCGATTTTTCGCCCAGTTGGTAAACCCCCCTGTTTTTCGAATCGACGAGACCATCTGAGCACAGACGCGCCAGCGTTACGCGCGCGCTGTTGGCATTGATGCCGAACAGTTCGCAAGTTGCAATGACCATGCGGCTGCTCAGCGGCGAGTGGCGTGATGCTAACAACAGTCCCAGTATCAGGGACTTGGGTTTGACTGTCATGCCACTCCGTTCAAGGTTTTTCCGCTGGCCAGTTTCATTACATCCCAATAAGAATCCGGCTCAGGCGCCAACCCCTTTTTACGGAGCAGGGCATGCAATTCTGGAAGGTGATAACAAGGCACTGAGGCCATCAGGTGGTGCTCCCGGTGAAAATTCACGTGGTGAGGTGCAACTGTGATGCGCGCCAGCCAATTGGCGTGCGTGGTTCGGGTATTTTCAAAAACATTGGGTCCGCGTTCCAGACAGCCATGTTCGGCAATGGAGCGAATGCGGATGAACAGGGGCAGTGCAGTGACAAAAGCAAGCACCCAGAAACCGTAAAGCCCGGGGTGCCCCGCCGCATACAACACACCAAAAATGGCTGCGTTGGTGATGATCATGCCGTGGATGTTGCGCAGCAACGTGGTTAAATAATTCAGCCATGAGCGACCCTGCTGCGGCAGGCGATGCGCTTTGTTCGCCACTGTCCATTCAATGAGGCCCAAGTCCATCATCAGCAATGCAACCATGGTTTTCAGACCGGTCAGCCCGCTGGCATCGCGCAGCAGTTTGCGGGTCATGGAGGCTTTGCCCACCGGAAATTCAGCGTGCAAAGAAATATCCGGGTCGGTGTCCAAGCCCGTGTTTGTGTGGTGCTTGATGTGGTGTTTTCGGTATTTGTGCAGGTTTTGCCAAACAGGGCGTGCGCAGAGCCAGTCGGTAAGCCGGTCGTTTAACCAGCGCGTTTTAAACAGGGTGCCGTGGGCGCCTTCATGTTGCAAAATGCCCAAGCCCAGTTGCCGGCCTGCAATCAGGCAGGTGCCCAATGCATAAGCCCACAGCGAATCGAAGTAAGCCATCGCAAAAAAGCAGGCCGCAATTGCCAACCAGTTGCCAGCCACCACCGAAGCGCCCATGAGGTCGGAGCGCGCTGTCAGGCGTGCTATTTCTGCCGGCGTGAACAGCCCCTTCAGGCCGCGGTGGTCTTGTTTTTCAGGGGATGTTGCAACCGCAGAAATGAAATTGCTCGTAGACATTGAACACCTTTAATTGCTTAAGATTAATTGTAAACCACGTATCAAATATTACACAACTCTTATATTTTGTAAATGCATGTAATGTTCTTCAGGCGTTTGTTCACGATTGAAAGAGTGCATCGGTTAAACTGCGCTCTGGTACTGCGGTTACGCACTTAAAAAACTGGAGATTAAAAATGCAGTCAAGCCTTTGCATGCTGTTGGGTTATGCAGCACTTACATTGCTTCTGGTGTTTATTTATGTCGGTTACAGGGTTGGGTTGGTGCTGAGCATGAAGGTGGCGGCCAACGCTTGGCCCCGCGGCGCGGCTGGGCATCCTGATCCGGCTTTTATTACACGGGCTCAGCATGCACACTTGAATTGCGTGGAAAACCTGCCCGTGGTGGTAACGGTGGTGGCCGTGGCCTTTGCGCTCGGAAAGCTGGAATTGCTTAATCCGCTGGCGGGTGTGTTTTTGGGCTTGCGCATGGGTCAAAGCTTGGTGCACCTTATCAGTACCAGTGCTGCCATGGTGTTCATCCGTGCAAATCTGTTTTTGGCACAGCTTGCAATACTGGTTTACTGGATCTTCCTTTTGGTGCGTTGATTTCTCTATGCTGTTTCATATTTCTTTTTATAAGTTCGTACCCATCACAGATGTTGATAAAGTGGTGGACACTGTAAAAGCGCTGGCCAGTGAACTGGTGGGGTTGGTACTGTTGGCCGAGGAGGGCATTAATGGCACCTTGGCAGCCACTGCCGAACGTCTGGATACCTTTGAGCAGGCTTTGGCTGCGCACCCCGTAACAGCCCCCTTGTTTGGCGACATGGGGTTCAAGCGCACGGTTTGCATCACGCCGCCGTTTGGCCGCCTTAAAGTAACCCGCAAGCGTGAAGTGGTGGACATGGGGGTGTTTGGTGTGGACACCAGCAAGCCGGCAGGTGTTTCCCTGAAACCCGCGGAATGGAAGTCCTTCATACGCCGCGATGATGTGGTGGTCATCGACAACCGCAACAGTTTTGAATTCCGCTTGGGGCGTTTCGAAAACGCCATAGACCCCGAAGTGCGCAATTTCCGCGATTTTCCCCAGTACATTGAAACCCATTTGCCGCAGTGGCAGGCCGACGGGAAAAAAATTGCGATGTACTGTACAGGCGGCATCCGATGCGAAAAAACCGCTGCATGGCTGGAAGAAAAGGGTGTGGAGAGCTATCAGCTTGAAGGGGGCATACTCAATTACTTCAAGGAAATACCAG
>JAJTDO010000079.1 GCA_021300475.1 Burkholderiales bacterium
AAGCAAGTTTCTGATTTTTTGCATGAACTGCTGTTGCGCGTGTTCTGGCGTCTTTTGGCGTGGCTGGTCGGTGGCGACCTGCCGGTCACACGGTTTACATTTGCTTTCGAACGGCCACTCTATGCGGACAGTTACAACCGCATCTTTCCGTCGCCACAGACCTTTGACTGCGCGCATTCGGCTTTCTGGTTCGACGAAACCTTGCTTAAGCAGCGGGTCCGGCAAGACGAAACCTCACTGTCGTCGTTCCTGAAAAACGCGCAGGCCAATGTCATCTTGCCACCACGCAATCTGAACACCGTCAGTGCCTGTGTGCGCAACCAGTTGCTAAATACCCTGCCCCAATGGAGCAACCTGGCGAGCACCGCAGCAAGCCTGAATATTTCCAGCGCAACATTACAACGCAAACTGTCGGCCGAAGGAACCTCGTTCCAAGCCTTGAAAGATGCACTGCGCCGTGACCATGCAATTGTCCGTCTGAACACCAGTACGGTATCGCTCCACGAATTGGCCTGTGAGCTCGCCTTTTCTGATGTGGCCTCGTTTCAGCGGGCTTTCAAAGGATGGACTGGCAGCGCACCCGGGGCTTATCGCATCATGACGGCATCGCATTGATGCCTCTGGGCCAGGGCAACAAATCGTTGGTTGATAGAGGATTTATCACTGGGGTAGAAGGAGCGCTTGGGTCTGTTGCCCGCGCAACGTCTGCCAAACCAGCGTGAATAAGAAAGCTTGCAAAGCACGCAGGAACCTTTATGCCGTTGTTGTGGTCTTACGCACTTATCACCAGTCCAGAGCCAAACCAATGAACGCACGCACCTTTTTCATGAAAATTCTGTTCACAAGCCCGCTGCTTTGCGCTTTGCCAGTGTTCGCCCTTGAAATCTTGCCGTATGAACCTGCACGCTTGCAGACACTCCAGCAGCAAGGCAAACCTGTCGCACTCGATTTTCATGCAGACTGGTGCTCCACCTGCAAATTACAGGACAAAGCCCTGAATCAATTAAAAACTGAACCAGGTCTGGACATCACCGTGCTTCGAGTGGATTACGACAAAGAAAAAGATCTCCGCAAGACACACAAGATCCGCTACCAATCCACAATTGTTGTTTTTAAAGGCGACAAGGAAACAGGTCGAATTCTTGGCGATACCGAGCTCGACAAAATCCGGGCCGGCCTTAAAGGCGCACTGTGATGCAATTTTCAAACAAACCTAGGTCGTCCGCATTGTCATGAAAACAAGCTTTTGTCCCCCGCTCTTCCATGTCTGAACTGATACTCAGCCTGGCTGCCGGCGCATTGTCCACGCTCAATCCATGCGTGTTTCCGCTACTGCCATTGGTAGCTGGCGGAGCCATGCAGGTCAATCGCCTTGCGCCGGTCGCAATGGGTATCGGCATGGCCGTCTCGTTTGCGCTGCTCGGGGTTCTGGTGGGTCTGCTGGGCGACGCACTGAATTTCGACGCTGGCATGACACGTCAAGTCGGAGGCGGGTTGCTGCTGGCAATAGGCGCCAGCATGCTGCTGCCCGCAGCCAACGAGCGCATCAGCCGCTGGATGACACCTCTGGCGAGCAACGCGCAGGCCGTTTCCGATCGCATCAACCAGAATTCACTCTCAGGCGCTTTTGCTCTGGGTTGCGTGCTTGGCTTCGTTTGGGCACCTTGCTCCGGGCCGCTGCTACTATCAGCCATCACCTTGGTTGCCAGTGAAGGCGGCACGCTTCGCGGTGCACTGCTGCTGGGTTTGTTTGGCGCAGGTGCAGCTGTACCGTTGGTCGCTGTGGCTTACGCGTCGCGTCAGGGTTTCATGCGTTCACGCGGCTGGATGGTGCGGCATGGCGCACATGTCAAAACCGCATTCGCAGGACTTTTGATCTTGATGGGTGCAATGATTTTAAGCGGTTTGGATAAAGCGCTTGAATCCCAGCTCGTCGCCTTGCTACCTGACTTCTGGATTGAACTGACAACACGGTTTTAAAAAAACCGGCAGCGCAAACAGATTGCCAGTCAGGCTGGCTCGAATGCACAACACACTTACTCGAGTCAGTATAATGTGGCCCATCCGTGGAACACAATTCGTCACTTGAATGCAGGACCCGCAACCGCCTTTGCCCCCCCCTGGGAAGAACTTAATGTAACCTTGCAGCCAAGGAGATTGTTATAAATGCAGCCAGTCATCAACTTTTCAGGTGTTTTGGACGAATACGCTGAATTCGTCATCAATATTCAGATCAAGGAAGGCATCCTGCTACTGAAAGTGGTCGTCGATGCTTCAAACAAAGTCTTGTATGTCTCTGAGCTTCGCCTTTCAAAACCAAATACGGCAAACGCCCTTCGATTAAAGCCTTCCGCGAGCTTGGTCAAACGATTGAAAGAGGCGCTCGGACAGAGTGAATTCTTAATCCAGGCAGCAAGCGTGCTTAATGAGTCCTGTCATGGTCTCGGAGGAACATTTGCAAAGCTCGCCACTTTCAAACCCCAGTCACTGAAGCGCAGCCTTGAGATTGGCGTAGAAGAATTGGTTTGATGCCTCATCGTCAATCAAGTAAAAAAATTTTCAAGTCTTTAACGCGTCCGCCTTGTCAATATGAATAGTGCTAGCGTTGCACCGAAATAGACCCTGACTGGCCTCGCCGCCCTGCAAAGGGGCGTAATTAGTACTGGATGCGTCCAGATGTGCCCCCGCCTGAAAACAAGCCTTCGGTCTGACCAATGGCGGCAAACCCTCTTCCCTCAATCATTTCAGGGAAATTGCCGGGGCATGGCGAATGTCCGCACGTTTCTTGCTTGGAAAAGTGGCAGGCCATCCGACCACAAGGTTGCGCCACGCACTAACACTAAAACAAACAGGACAGCGCATGAGTTCACTCAATTTTATCGGCGGAGAAAAAGGTGGCGTAGGCAAATCCGTTGCCGCCCGTGTTCTTGCCCAATATTTCATCGACAAAGGGCAAGCTTTCACCGGCTTCGACACCGACCGTTCGCACACCTCCTTTACCCGCTTCTACGCTGATTTTGCAGCGCCGGTGGTGGTCGACAGCTACGAAGGATTGGACCTGATTGCCAGTGCGTTCGAAAACGAGTCTGGCAGCGCCCCCCAACACAGCGTCATCGTTGACCTGGCAGCGCAGACCGCGGCCCCTTTGGCGCGCTGGATCAAAGATTCGGACCTTCTTTCGCTGCTTGGCGAAATGGGCATCACCGTCAATTTCTGGCACCTTGCAGATGCCGGAAAGGACTCAGTGGACTTGCTGGACCGCTTGGTCGACTGTTACTGCTCCGGCCCAAACTACATTGTGGTCAGAAATCTGGGGCGGGGTTCAAACTTCGTGCAACTCGATAAATCGGCCGCACTCACCAAGGCAATGAATCTCGGCGGACAGGTGATCAGCATGCCGCAACTGCACGAAGCCAGCATGTGCAAGATTGATCGGCAGAACGCCAGTTTCTGGGCGGCTATCAACAACCGCGAAGGCCCTGATGCACTCGGCATGCTTGAGCGCCAGCGCGTCAAGACCTGGCTGAAAGCCAACTATGCCAACTTCGACGGTCTGCCGCTTTGAACCCGACTCATTTCGCCAAGAATTAAAAACCAAAAAACCAAGCTTAAAGGTCATTTTTTATCTTTGTTTCACGACGTCGACAAAAGGGTCGGGGCAGCCTCCGGCACCTTGATAACGTCAGTTTTTACGGACCCGACTCATAGACTCCCCCACAACAGAAGCTAATGCGCTCAAACGCTCAGACAGCGGGCATTCTAATTGCCATGCGTTTCACAAGATTTGATGTTCTCAGCTCAGTCTGGAGCGGCTCAACAGGATTATCCTGATTACACTTCAAAACGCTGAAAACGACATGCCAGAACCTCTCGTCCATTCGCTGATGTACACATGCAAGGCAAGTAATGACCTCAGCAAAGAGGATATTCACAACATACTTGCAACGGCACACCGAAAAAATCCAGTGATGGGCATAACAGGCATACTGTTTTATCGGCATGGCCATTTCTTGCAACTTCTGGAAGGCGAAGAGTCGTGCGTGCACAAACTGTTGGAGGCTATAAAAAACGATACTCGGCAAAGCGATTTGGAGATCCTCGATGAATGCAAACATGTAAGATTGTTTTCAGACTGGTCGATGGACTTTCAACTGTTGGATCCCCCCGAAACAATCGAGAACGTGCGATTACCGCCAAGTCCCCTGCGGCCAGAATTCAATCAAGCCGCCATTCGTTTGCGCAAATTTCTCATCATGTTCATGAGCCGCCAAGACACCAACCGTGAGACCGGTTCGCCGGGGGTGCCAGGCAGCAAACTGGTCCATTCATTGGTCTACACATGCATGGCACGCCAACCGATGGGAGAGCAGGAAATCAAGGAGATCCTCGAAGTGTCACGTCGCAATAATGCTGCCCGCGACATCACTGGAATCCTGTTTTACCGAAACAATCAGTTTCTTCAGGTGCTTGAGGGCGAGGAAACCACACTGCATCGTCTCATGGAGACGATACGCAACGATCCTCGCCAAACGGGACTGGCGATTCTGGATGAAGGCAAGCATCCAAGGTTATTCGGCGAGTGGGCAATGGATTTCAAGCTGATCAACTCCAATGCGACTGAAAGTAAGACGGCGGATGGTTTCATCCAATTACCCCCGCAAATGGATCAGGCGCAAATGCGGTTGCGCAAGCTATTGATTAGCTTTATGAACCGATGAGTGGCGGTCACCCGTAAGGCCGTCGTAGCAATCGGAGGCTCATTTCGAACGAACAACAGATCCGCATTCGCACAGTAATGGTTGAGGCCTGCGGTCAGGCGATCCGGCCTTGAAAGGCGATTGATGAAAGAGCCTCCAAAAACTGAGGCCCCGAGATAAACTCCACCCAATCAGTTTTGCTAATTGGTAACACCCGCTCCAGCGTTACTTGCGCAGGTAAATTTGATCGAAGACGCCACCCTCTGCAAAGTGGATCTTTTGGGCCTGAGACCAACCGCCAAATACATCGTCAATATCAAACAGTTTGACCTTGCCAAACTGCTTTTCATATTTTTTGGCCACTGCCTTGTTAAACGGACGGTAGTAGTGTCGGGCTGCAATGTCTTGCCCTTCATCGGAGTAAAGATATTGAAGATACTCCTGCGCAACAACACGGGTTCCGCGTTTATCAACCACCTTATCAACCACCGCCACAGGAGGTTCCGCGTGTATCGATAATGAAGGTGTTACCAGATCAAACTTGTCTGCACCCAACTCACGCACAGCCAGATACGCCTCATTTTCCCATGCAATCAAGACATCACCTATGCCACGTTCTGCAAAGGTGGTCAAAGACCCGCGCGCGCCACTGTCCAACACTCTCACGTTACGGAAAATATCGCCGACGAACGCCTTGGCTTTTTCATCGCTTCCACCGGGTTGTCGCAGCGCATATGCCCAGGCGGCCAAGTAATTCCAGCGAGCACCACCAGAGGTCTTAGGGTTGGGGGTGACCACTTCTACGCCCGGGCGTGCAAGGTCATTCCAGTCTCTGATACCTTTCGGATTGCCCTTGCGAACCAGCAAGACGATGGTGCTGGTGTAGGGCGACGCATTGTTGGCAAGTTTCTTTTGGTAATCTTTATCGAGAAGACCGCGCTCCGCAATGGCATCAATGTCGTAGCCCAGCGCCAGAGTCACAATATCGGCCTCAAGTCCGTCAATCACGGAACGGGCCTGCTTGCCACTGCCGCCATGCGACTGGCGAACAGTCACACTTTGTCCAGTTTTGGCTTTCCAGTAGGCAGCGAAGGCCTTGTTGTAGTCTTGGTAGAGCTCTCGGGTCGGGTCGTAAGAGACGTTTAACAAAGTAACTTCGCTGGCAGCTGATGTGCCAGCTCCCTGCGCGCTAACGGAGAAAGGCAGCGTGGCACCAAGGGCCAGAACAGCAGATGCGGTCAATAGGTGGCGACGTACAAGCTTATGATTCATTGTTGAGTTGCATCCAAAATTGACCCAGGATTTGCATTGAATTTTGACCCACCCTTTGGTTACGAATTATGTCTCGTTTTTCAACTTTTTGGTCTTTTTTTCCTCCTTCTGGTTTTGTTTTGAACTGTGCTTAAAGCGATAACTTTCATTGCCAGTCTCCAAGATGTGGCAGTGGTGAGTCAGGCGGTCAAGCAATGCGGTGGTCATTTTTTCGTCGCCAAACACCTTGCTCCATTCTGAGAAGCTTAAGTTTGTGGTCACAATCACGCTGGTCTTTTCGTAAAGTTTCGACAGCAGGTGGAACAGCAAAGCGCCACCGGTCTGGCTGAAGGGCAAATAACCCATCTCGTCGAGAATCACGAGGTCCGAATACATTAAACGGTTTGCGATTTGCCCTTGCCGGCCAGCAACTTTTTCCCGTTCAAGCGCATTGACCAAGTCCACGGTGGAGAAGAAACGTACCCGCCTGTTCAAGTGTGTCACCGCCTGAGTACCAATGGCTGTGGCCAAGTGGGTTTTTCCAATACCGGGACCGCCAATAAGCACCACGTTCTGAGCGTATTGCATAAAATCACAACGGTGTAACTGCTTGACGATGGCCTCATTAACAAGGCTCTGGCTGAATTCAAAGCCCAGCAAGTCACGATAGACAGGGAATTTAGCCAGGCGCATCTGGTAATTGACCGACCGCACTTCACGCTCGGCCACCTCAGCCTTGATGAGCGTGTCAAACAGCGGCAGGGCTTGGTTGAATGCAGGGGAATTTTGATTGCCCAATTCATCAATGGCCTGTGCCATACCGAACAGCTTTAGGGACTTGAGGATTCGTACATGGCCTTCATGTTGCATCATGCGCCCTCCTGAGGCTGTCATACCGGTTCACATTGGCCTGTGGCTCAATGTTGAGCATGAGCTCCCGAGGTACCGCGATACGTTTAGGGGCAGGCTCCTCTGTTAGTCGCCCAAGCAGATTCAATACGTGCTCCTTGGATGGGTTACCGCACTCCAAGGCCAACTCAACGGCACTGAGCACCGCCTGTTCATCGTGGTGCAGAACAAGGCCACCATGTCGCGGTCACCACCAGCACGCTGCAAAAGTTTGGATTGCAGCTTTTTGAAAGCGGCTGGAATGTCTGCAAACGGCGCGCCATTTCTCAGGGCCCCAGGCTTTTTTTGCAGTACAGTCAAATAATGATGCCAGTCGTATTGTGTATACCCGCGTCTGGCGTGACCACTGCCAAACAGGCGAATATGCTCGGCAATTTGCTGGCCTTCAGCCACCATAACCAGTTTGTCGGCATAGGTACGCAGACTGATGGTCCGGTTGGCGTAAGTGGCGGGCACACTGTAACGGTTACCTTCATGGTGCACCAGGCAGGTGGAGGTGACCCGCTTGGTTTGCTCAACAAAAGCGTCAAACGCATTGGGTAGCGGCATCAAGGCAGCCTGTTCCTCAGCAAGGGCTTGAGCCAGTGTCTGGTCCAGTTCCGGGTGTGGCAGCTCCGACCACAAAGCCTTGCAACGTTGTTCCAGCCACGCATTCAAGTCAGCCAGAGTGGGGAAGTCAGGTGCGGCCTGCCACAGGCGTTGCCTTGAGTCCTGAACATTTTTCTCAATCTGTCCCTTCTCCCAGCCTGATGCCGGGTTGCAGAACTGGGCGTCGAACATGTAATGGCTGACCATGGCGGTGAAGCGTTGGTTTACCTTTCGGTCTTTGCCCCGGCCAACGCAATCCACAGCGCTCCTCATGTTGTCATAGATGCCTCTTTGGGGAATGCCCCCGAAGACTCGAAAGGCATGCCAATGGGCATCAAAGAGCATTTCATGCTTTTGTTGGTAATAGGCTCGAAGCACGAAGGTCCGGCTATAAGCCAGTTTGAACTGGGCAATCTGTAATTTGACCTGCTTGCCTGCGATGAGAGCAAAGTCTTCGCTCCAGTCAAACTGAAAGGCCTCTGCGCAGGCGAACCTCAGAGGAATAAAGCACCCCTTGCCAGAGGTTTGTGCCAACATACGCTCAGATTGTCTTAATTGTCTTGCGAAGGCACACACGCGGTCGTAAGACCCAGTGAAGCCCAGCGCGACCAAGTCGCGGTGCATGCTGCGCAGATTCCTGCGAAGCTTCTTCGGCTTCTTATGCTCAGAGGAAAGCCACTGTGCCAGTTTGGGTTCGAAAGCACTGAGCTTGCCAGTACTGTCGCGCTGTGGGTACTCGGGCTCAACCACCTTGCTTTGCAAATACTTGCGAACAGTGTTTCTGGAAAGTCCACTTCGTCTGGTGATTTCCCGAATCGTCATGCCTTCGCGGAAATGCCAGCGCCGAATTACGCTTAATAACGCCACGTTAATCACTCCTTGATTTCTCCCGCCCAAATCCAGACGGGAAACTGTGTCATACGTGGGTCAAATTTCGGTGCAAATCTTTAGGCTAAGTGG
>JAJTDO010000080.1 GCA_021300475.1 Burkholderiales bacterium
ACATCAAACAGGTGTTCAATTTCATAACGCGACTGCAGCATGACAGTCAGGCGCCCGTAGTCTTTTTTGCCGGGACTGGCCGCCATGCGGTCTATCACTTCCTTTTGCAACATGAAATGCTGGTCCACCACATTGTGGGCGAACTGCGCCAGGTGAAATAGCAGTGGCGAGGAAATGTTGTAGGGAAGGTTGCCGATAATGCGCAAAGGTTGAGGTAGGCTGGAGAAGTCGAAACTCAAGGCATCGGCTTCATGCACCACCAGTTTGTCTGCCATTTTGCCGTGGCGCAGTCGCCTGACCAAATCGCGGTCGATCTCCACCACATGCAGTTGGTCTACGTAAGGCAAGACCCACTGTGTCATGGCGCCCAAGCCGGGCCCGATTTCTACAATGTTTTCATTGGGGGTGGGGCGTATGGCCAGAACAATGCTGTTCAAAATGCCTTCATCCACCAGAAAGTGTTGTCCGAAGCGCTTACGCGCCTGATGTTGGCTCATGCGTTCAAGCTTCTATGTTTGATCATGTAACAGGCCTGATCGTAAGCGGCCAGAAGACTGTCCGGCATGGCTTTTCTTGTGCCTGCCAGTTCCAGCGCGGTGCCGTGGTCTACAGAGGTTCTGATCAGGGGCAACCCCAGTGTGATATTTACCCCGCGCCCGAAACTTGCATATTTCAGCACCGGCAGCCCTTGGTCGTGGGACATCGCCAGCACTGCATCTGCGCCTGCCAGATTCCCGCTGCCCGAAGCGCATCAAGTACCGGCGTGATGACTTCAATTTCTTCGCGCCCCAAGTGCCCTGACTCTCCTGCGTGCGGATTCAGGCCCGCCACCAATACGTTCGGCTGCTTGCAGCCGAATTCTGATTTCAGGCTGTGCAACAGGATTTCCAGGGTTTCTTTCAGCGATGTTTGCGTGATGTTTTCCGCCACCTTTGCCAGTGGCAGGTGGGTGGTGGCCAAGGCGACCCGAAAGTCTCCGCTGGCCAGCATCATGACAACGCGCGGCGTGTGGGTTTTGTCTGCCAGGTATTCGGTGTGGCCGGTGAAATCTGTAAAACCGGCATCGCAGATCACTGATTTTTGCAGCGGCGCGGTGACCATGGCTGAATACAGCCCTTGGGTACATCCCAGAATGGCTTCATCAAGCAGTTGCAGTACGTAGGGGGCGTTTTGCACATCCAGCCGGCCTGCAACACAGGAAGCCGCCAGTGGAATGTGCTTGACTGCGATGGCTGGCAAACCCGTTGGCCCAGCGCCTGTGTCGTTGTCAGTGTCGGTCAGCACCAGATTCAAACCCAACAGGGCAGCCCGCTCACGCAGCATGTGCAGATCGCCGATCAGGGTGAAGTCTTGTTGCCAACCTTCTTCTGCAGCAAAATTTGCCAGCATCAAAGCCACGTCGGGCCCGATACCTGCAGGTTCACCCGTGCAAATGGCCACAGGGGATGCAACTGCTGTCATGACCGGTTGTCCAGGCGAATTTCTACATATGTGCGGTCACGCAGTTGCCTGAGCCAGTCCTGGAAGGCCTCTTCTGATTTGCGCTCGCGCAGGGTTTGACGCACTGCGCTGCGCTGACGCTCTGGAGAGACTTCATCGCGCTTTCTGTCCATTACCTCAATAACGTGAAAACCGAATTGTGTTTCCACGATAGGACTGATTTCTCCGGGGGCAAGCAAGCCCATGGCTTCTTCAAACGCTGGAACGGTGTCGCCTTGGTACAGCCATCCAAGTTCGCCGCCTTTTTGAGCGCTGGTGTCCACGGAAAACTTGCGCGCCATTTCGTCAAAGCTCTCTTTTTTGTCCAGAATGTTTTGCCGTATGTCTACCAGACGCTGTTTGGCAATTGTTTTTGACATGGTTTCGGAGGGGCGCATCAAGATGTGGCGGGCACGGGTCTGAACCACCATCTGGCTGTCACTTTTACCGCTGTTTCTTTTTCTTTCCAGTACCTTGAGAATGTGAAAGCCGTTGGCGCTGCGAACCATGGTGAGGTCGTCGGTTTTCAAGGAGGCGACAGACTGTAAAAACAGGCTGGGTATTTTGTCTGTGCTTTTCAGGCCCATTGCACCACCTTCAAGCGCTTCAGATGCTGCGGACTGGCTGGCCGCCATTTTTTTGAAATCGGCACCCGCTTTCAGTTCTGCCAGCAAGGCTTCCGCTTTTGCCCGCAGGCGTTCACGGTCTGCCTCGCTGCTGTTTTCGGGCAGGCGCAGCAAAATTTGCCCTAGGTTCAACATTTCCTCTTCACCCGCATTGCCTTTCTGGTCGGCAATGAAGTTGTCTATTTCACTTTCAGAAATTTGTATGCGGGCCTCGACTTCGCGCTCGCGCAGTCGTGCCAGCAACAATTCGTCTTCAATTTCCAGCCGAAAACGGGCGAAATTGATGCCGTCCTGTTCCAGACGGTTGCGAAAACCTTGCAGCGACATACCGTTTTGTTCCGCCAACCTGGCGATGGTTTTGTCGACCGTACCGCCATCGATGCGCATGGAGTTCTCTTTGGCCAGTTCCAGCTGAGCACGTTCAAGAATCAAGCGCTCAAGCACTTGTTTTTCAAATACTTTGCGGGGTGGAATCTGAATTTGCTGTTTTTGCAGTTGCCGCTCCACAGTATTGATGCGTGCGTTCAATTCACTGCGGGTGATCACGGGGGAATTGACCACAGCAATGATGGTGTCTATGGCCGGGTTTTCATCCAGGGGGCTGGTGATGGTGAGCTTTTCTGATAATTTTCCGCCAAAACTCGCCGCTCCTGGTTTTTTCAATCCCGCTTCCGGTTTGCCGGCAGGCGAGGCTTCAATACGTTGCGCCGATGCATTCGTGGTGAAGGCCAACGCCAACAGGCAGGTCAGCAGTGGAAGGGAAGTGCGTTTGGCTTGCTTGAGGGCATTCATTGGTAGTCCGAAAAACGGTCTGAAATATCTGCGTTGGGATTGAACGAAGACGAAGTGTTGATGGGGGCGTAACCCGGCACGGCACGGCGCAACAACGCCATGGGGTCAGAGCCGATTTTGCTGAAGCCGTTGAGCTCTAGTTGCAAGAGTACAGTGGCGGTTCTGGTGCCGGTGGACGAGGCAAAGCTCTGCGTCACCACACGGCTGGCCCAACACCCTCCGTCATACTCGAAACCGGCAATGGTTTCAATGTAGCGGGATTCACGGAACGAATAGTTGATTCGACCCACGCCATACCAGCGGCCGCCCAAGGGGTACTGCCCCGAGACATCAATCTGATTGAGCGCATCCCGGGTGTACCGGTACGAGGTGTTGATGACACGGTTTTCGCCCGGACGGTATCGCACAGTTATATTCCCGCGATTAACAGTGTTGTCTTTTGCTGAAATTTGAGTCAAAGCCTCGACGCTTAATATTTTCGAGACCTGGCCTGAGGCGCCCAGCAAAAAGTCTGTCTTGGTGTCGGTCAGCGCGGTTGTTCCCGTGGTGGTTACCCGTTGGTCTGCCATGCTGAAGCGTTGTCCGGCGAACAGGCGTATGAGTTCACTGCCGTCTTGCGGGTCTAAAAACCGCGAAGAAGCGGCCAAGGTCACCTGTTTTGCATCGCCCACGCGGTCGAGTCCGGCAAACCGGTTTTCAGAGAAGATTTGCGTGTAGTTGAAATCCGACATCGCTGTGTCGAAGAGGGGTTGCTTGTCTTGGTTGCGATACGGCACATACAGCAGGAAAACTCTGGGTTCCAGCGTCTGTATATAGTCTCGCCCTCTGAAAGAGGTGGTTTTTTCCATGAACAATTTGTTGTCAAGCGAAAAAATAGGCACTGAGTTGGTTTGCGACAGCGGCGTGCTGTCTGATGCACTTCCCGGCAAACGGTTCAATTGGTAAGCCACAGACTGCAAGCTGATCCTGGGCGTGATGCTCAAGGCCGACGACAGCATCGGGTAGCTGACGCTGGGTCTGAGTGTCATGCGGCTGCCATCGATTTGGGTCGGATGTGAAAAACGCGCCGCTTCGGTCAGCAAACTGAAATCCAGTCCCGATACATCGAGTTTTTCTGCATTCAGCAATATTTGCGGTACCCGGTTGTAAGGCACAGCCACCGGGTTGGCCGGATCTTGCAGGGTCTGAAACCGCGTGATTCGGGTGGTCAGGTTGTAATTGGGTTGGCTGCGGGTCAAATAAACATCTTGGGGCAGGTTTCTTTGCGAGGCCCCCACCAGGGTTCTTGAAAAATCGACAAAGTATTTGTCGTCAGACACTTTTGCCAGATTGTAGCCACCCACCCAGCCGTTGTTCAGGTTCTGTGTGCCCCTGCCCAGTAAAGAATAGCGCGTGGTGTTTGTTTGCCGGTCTGTTTCCAGTCGCTCAAAGCGTAGATCGCCTGAGCCCTCTGGTTCAAGGTAACGGAATTGTCCGCCATATTGCAAACCACGGGTGGCCAACAGGCGGGGCATGAAGGTGAAATCGCGGTTGGGTGCGATGTCAAGGTAGTACGGGCTTAACAACTCCAGGCCGCTGCGGGTGGTGAAAGACACGGTGGGGGGTAAGAAGCCGCTTTTCCGTTTGTTTTTCAAAGGGAAATCAAGCGAGGAGGCCTTCAGTATGGGCACGCCCTTGAAAATTACCTTGCCATCTTTGGCATTGCCTTCCTCGTCCGTCAGGTTGAGGTCCAGCGTGTCGGCCTGTACGTACCAATCCGCACTTTCAATGTCGCTGGTTCTGCAGGTGGTGTAGCTGGTCTGGAACAATTTGAGTTTGTCCACACCGTTGAATTCAGCCATATTGGCTTTGCCCACACCACCGATGTCTTGCAGGAAGAAGTTGGGTTTCTCGATGTTGCCCGCGCTAGTGGAGGCCCGGACCGACAGGGATGGCCCTGTGATCACGATGCCTTCTTTAATGATGCGGGTATTTCCGAAGGCCCTGACAGTGTCTTCCCTGACGTCGTAAATCATGTCGTCGGCCTTGAGCACGCTGCCCGTGCGCCTGACCTCTGCATCGCGTTTCAGGTACATTTTGTCGTCGGGGTTGCCGCTGACCTCTTGGGCGAAGATAAACGTAGGCAGCGCCGTGGCGTCTGCCGGCGTCAGTGTTCCCAATTCACGCTGCAGTTTGAGTTGCAGTGTTTCCGTGGCCAAAACAGTATTGCAAGCGCCCAATGCAAACAGCCCCGCAATGACAGCGCACACGGGGCTGCAGTTGGGGGGGGTATCAGGGTGGGTTGCCCTGTCTGTTTGCCCTGACGGGCTGATGCGTTTTTTATTGATTGTCAATTGGCCGCGGAAAAGTGTGGTGTTTCGCAATACCCATTATTATAGGCGTTGAAGATATAACTGAATTACAGAATGAATACAAATACAGACGCAAGGAAAAACCAGCTGGCGCAGTGGGCACAAACGCAGACCCACCTTAAACTCGACGGTGAGAGCATACACCCGGCCTCGGCAGACGCCAGTTTCCGCCGCTATTTTAGAGCAAACACAAGCCAGCCAGAACATCCCACTGTAATTTTAATGGATGCACCCCCTCCACAAGAGGATGTTCGCCCCTTCATTGAGATTGCGCAGCGCCTGTTGGCGGCAGGCGTTAATGTGCCGAAAGTTCTCGCAGCCGACGTAGAGCGCGGTTTTCTGGCATTGACAGACTTGGGAAACGCCACATTTTTAAGTGTCTTGAACAATGACAACTGCCGCCCACTGTATAAAAGCGCCTGCGATGCCTTGGTGACCTTTCAAGTGTCGGCCGACACCCGCGGTTTGCCGGTGTATGACAAAGAACGCCTTGCTGCGGAAATGTCCCTCTTTCCCCAGTGGTATGTTGAAAAGCACATGGGTTGCGTTTTGACGGCAGAAGAAAACAACGACTTGCAGCGGATTTTCGAGTTGCTGGCCACCCAGGCCACGGCGCAGCCGGGGGTACTTGTGCACCGCGACTACCACAGCAGAAATTTGATGTTCGTGGAGGCTGACTTGGCAGCACAGCGCGGCTGGCCGGCAGGCCCCGGTATTCTTGATTTTCAGGACGCCGTCGTCGGACCAGCGACCTACGACCTTGTTTCCTTACTGCGCGACGCTTATGTTGAATGGGAAAAGCAGGAAACACTGGACTGGGCCATCCGCTATTGGGAACTGGCTAAAAAAGCGGGTGTTCCGGTGGATGCCGACCCCTCCGAGTTTTATCGGCAATACGAATGGATGGGCTTGCAGCGGCATCTGAAGGTGTTGGGCATTTTTGCCCGTCTTTACCACCGCGACGGCAAAGACGGCTATCTCAAAGACCTGCCTTTGGTATTGGCCTACACCCGCAACGTGGCCGAGTCCTTTTCCGTGTTCAAGCCCTTGATCCGGATTCTGGACAGACTTGAGAAAAAAGAAGTGAAGGTGGGGTATACGTTTTGAACGACTTTGCTGTCATGATTTTGGCGGCCGGGCGGGGCGAGCGTATGCGCCCCCTGACCGACCACACACCCAAGCCCTTGCTCAAAGTGGGTGGCAAGTCGCTGATTGCATGGCATTTGGAGCGTTTTGCCAGTTGGGGAGTTCAGCGTGTGGTCATTAACCATGCACACCTTGGCGCGCAAATTGAGGCTGAGTTGGGGCGAGGTGAGCGCTACGGGCTGAGCCTTGTTTATTCTGCTGAAACCGTTGCACTGGAAACGGCTGGCGGCATCGCGCAAGCCTTGCCCCTGTTGGGCACGTCGCCGGTGTTTGTGGTCAATGGCGATGTCTTTTGTGATTTGCAGCAAACCGAGGTGGAACAGGCGCTTGCTCAGGTGCGCGCCGGCGGCATTCAGGCACATTTGTGGTTGGTGGAGAATCCGCAGCACCGGCCCGCTGGAGACTTCACCCTGCTTGAAAACGGACGGGTGATGGCCGAAACAGGTTTGTCGCAAGGCACTGCGCTGACATTTTCCGGCGTCGGCTTGTATCAGCCAGGCTTGTTCAGTTCAGTGGCGAGCGGTGAAAAGGCAGCGCTGGCGCCTATCTTGCGCCGTGCCATGCAACAGCAGCAGGTCACTGGCCAGCAACTCACCGGACGTTGGGTGGATGTGGGCACGCCAGAGCGTCTTTATGAACTTGATGAACAAATTAACGGTCAATCCTCGTGAGATCAGAGGTTTTCAGGAGTCGGTGATGGAGGCTGTGTTGAAGAGTAATTTGAGCAATCAGGTTGAGGTTTTTAAGAGTCGGCGCAAGCGCCTGGCCGAGCAAATGCGTCAGGCCGGCGGTGGTGTGGCCATTGTGCGCACTGGCGGCGAAGTGCCGCGCAACCGCGACAGCGACTTTCCCTACCGCTGGGACAGCTATTTTTACTACCTCACCGGATTTCCAGAACCCGAGGCCACCTTGGTCATGACGGTGAAGGCCGACGGAACAGAAATCAACCGCCTGTTTTGCAGGGAGAAGAACGAAGAACGCGAAATTTGGGATGGTTTTCGCTTTGGGCCGGTGGCCGCTTGCGAGCAATTCGGTTTCGATGAATGCCACACCAATGCGGAAATCGATCAAAAGCTGCCTGAGTTTCTGGCCAATCAACCCGCGGTTTTTTATGCGCTGGGTCAGTCTGAGGTTCTGGATGCAGAAATCAGAAACTGGCTGGGCAAGGTGCGCCAGCAAGGCCGTGCCGGTGTGGTGGCGCCCAGCGCAGCACTGGATGTAACGCACTTGCTCGATGAAATGCGTTTGTACAAAGACAGCACCGAGCAGGCCACCATGCGCCGCGCCGCTGACATTTCTGCCCAAGCTCACTGCCACGCCATGCGTGTGGCAATGCCGGGCGCCTACGAGTATGAAGTGGAGGCTGAGTTGCTCTACCACTTCCGTCGCCATGGTTCGCAGTTTCCAGCCTATGGCTCAATTGTGGCTGGTGGTGCAGGGGCCTGTGTTCTGCACTACCGCGCCAACGATCAGCGTTTGAACGATGGTGACCTGCTGCTCATTGACGCCGGTTGCGAGCTCGACGGTTATGCCTCTGACATCACCCGGACCTTTCCGGTCAATGGCCGTTTCAGCGCCGCCCAGAAAGACGCCTATGAAGTGGTGCTGGCAGCGCAGGCCGCAGCCATCGAAGTGACCCGGCCGGGGCAAACTTTCATGGCGCCGCACGATGCGGCGGTGAAGGTGCTGGCGCAGGGCATGCTGGACCTTAAATTACTTTCCGGAACGCTTGACGGCGTTCTGGAAAACGGAGACTACAAGCGTTTTTACATGCACAGAACCGGGCATTGGCTGGGCATGGATGTACATGATTGTGGCGATTACCGTGACAACGTCACGCCGCCGGGCGCAGCGGAAAAACCGTGGCGACAGTTAAAGCCCGGCATGGTGCTGACAGTTGAACCCGGCTTGTACATAAGACCTGCCGATGGTGTGCCACCGGCCTTCTGGAACATCGGTATCCGCATTGAAGACGATGCCATTGTCACGCCCAGTGGTTGCGAAATCATCACCGGAGGCGTGCCCAAAACCGTGGCAGACATTGAAGCCTTGATAGCGCACAGCCGTTCAGGCTTGGTGGCTGCATGACAGATTTCGACGTGGTTGTGGTGGGTGCCGGCCCGGTGGGTATTGCCCTGGCCGCCAAACTGGCGCTGCGTTGGGGCGGGCAAGCGCATCGCATTTTGCTGATTGATGCGAAAACCATAGAAGCCGCCGCCACAGACCCACGCACGCTGGCCTTGGCCGACACGTCCAAAACCCGACTCGCGCTTTTGGGGTTTCCGCACAATGCGGTGCCCATGCAGCACATTCATGTGTCCGAACAGGGGCGCTTCGGCCGCATGGTCATGAATGCACAGGATTTACACAGGCCCGCCCTGGGGTGGACCGTGCGCTACGGGGATTTGGTCACCTGCCTGCATGAAGCGGTCTTGAAAACAGGCATTACCTGTTGGCGTGGAGTGGCGCTGCAATCCAGCACCGAGCAGTCTGACCACGTCAGTTTGAGCCTGTCTGAC
>JAJTDO010000081.1 GCA_021300475.1 Burkholderiales bacterium
AAATCCAAATCTAATGTGTACACTTGTGCACAGATATTTTACGGCAACGCAATGATTTTATTGGTTAAATTTCGCACAAATGAAGAAATATGCTGGAGAGACAGAAAAGTACATATTTTGTAAAAATGTTCACTGAGTTTTTTTTCCATCTAGTTGGAGGCTTTGTATTTTTGCCAATATTTACAAAAAAAGAGATTTCGGTTCATTACCCAACCCGGCTTATCAGCTAACCTCTCACGTCTATTCTCTGAGTGTGCATCGGTGACAGACCTTGATGCATCAACAAACATTTGCGAGGCCTAAATGAACCGAAGGCGCTTTTTTTGGTTGGGCGCGACCGCCGTCACCGCCACCGCGTTGGCAATCAAGTTTTCTAATTTTTGGGCTTCGGCCCCGTTGCGTCCTTTTCAATCAGCGGAATTGAGTGCTGAACACCATGGGCTTTTGGAGGCGCTGATACGTGGCTTTTTAGGGCCTGCCTTGCCAGCGCCTGCAGCCGAACGTGCAAGTGCTCTGGCAACATGCAAGCAGAACGTCTTGGCCGCTATTTCAGGTTTGGCCCCCCCGGCTCAAGCAGAAATTGGTGAGCTTTTGAATATGTTGAGCCATCCGGTGGGTCGCAGACTCTTGGGAGGCCCGGCGTCGGAGTGGAAACTGGCCACAGACCAAGATCTGTCCAGCTTTCTCACCGGCCTGCGCTTTCATTCCCTCTCCATGCTCAGACCCGCTTACAGCGGTTTGCACAATATTGTGCTTGGGGCTTGGTACAGCGGCGAAATGAGTTGGGCTGACATTGGTTACACCCGACCTTTTAATTTGGTTTGAGATCTTTTTGTATGGAGTCAAAATAAGATGCAAGATACGACCACAAACACGCTGAACCAACTGGTTCCGGATCCTTTTTACGAAGGATTGCAGCGTGGATGGAAAGCAGTTGATGCCAGCACGCTTAAAGAAGATGTTGAGCTGACCTGTGATGTTGTGATTATAGGAACAGGGGCCGGGGGTGGCATTACCGCTGAAATGCTCACCAAAGCAGGGCTGGATGTTTTGTTGATTGAAGAGGGGCCTTTAAAGACCTCACGCGACTTTAAAATGCGCGAATCTGACGCGTTTTCAAAGCTCTATCAAGAATCCGGGGGGCGTACCACGACTGACAAATCCATCTCGATTTTTCAGGGGCGGGCCGTCGGCGGCTCAACAGCCGTTAATTGGACTTCGAGTTTTCGCACCCCTGGAAACACCTTGGAACATTGGCGGCAAGTCTACGGGCTTGATGGTCAAACAGTGGAGGGCATGCTTCCATGGTTTGAGCAGGCTGAGCGCCGCTTGAATGTTGGAGATTGGGCTGTTCCGCCGAACCAAAACAACGATGCTTTAAAGCGTGGCTGCGAAAAGTTGGGCTTGAGTTTCGGCTACATCAAGCGAAATGTGCGTAATTGCTGGAACCTTGGCTATTGCGGTATGGGTTGTCCTGTAAATGCGAAGCAATCCATGTTGGTCACGTGCATTCCGACCGCCATGGAAGCTGGAGCGAGGCTTTATTCGAGGTTGCGTGCGCAACGTTTTGTTTTCGAGGGCAAGCGGGTCAATTCGTTGGTGTGTGAGGCGTTGGGTCCTGAAGGGTTGTTTGCTTCGGGTGTGAAGGTTCGGGTGGTGGCCAAGCATTACGTTGCTGCCGGTGGTGCGATCAACAACCCCGGTTTGTTGCTGCGCTCAAATACGCCCGACCCGCACCGTATACTGGGCTCGCAAACTACCTTGCATCCAGTGGTGGCAGTCGCTTCATTGATGCCCGAACGGGTGGACGGTTTTAATGGCGCACCACAGACGGTGTACAGCGACCATTTCATGAATACGGAAGGTTTCGACGGGCGCATCGGCTTTAAAATTGAAACCCCGCCGATTCATCCGGTGCTGGTGTCCACCGTGTTGCCCGGCGATGGAGAGTCACATCAGCAAATGATGAAGCGCCTTCCAGATATACATCTGCAAATTGCATTGATGCGAGACGGCTTTCATGAGCAGAGCAAGGGAGGGCAGATTGTCTTGCAAAAAGACGGTTCACCGATCATTGACTACCCATTGAATGATTATATTTGGGATGGTGCGCGCCGAGCGATGATGGCCATGGGGGAAATACAGTTTGCAGCGGGTGCCAAAGAAGTCTTCCCTGTACACGAGCGTTATCGAGCCACCAAAACTTTTGCTGAATTCAAGACGCTGATGAGTGAATTGAAGATGGAAAAAGGCATGACCAAGGTGTTTTGTGCGCACGTCATGGGAGGGTGTCGAATGTCCGGGACAGAGAAAAACGGCGTGGTCAGACCCGATGGCGTGCATTGGCAGATCGAGAACCTCTCGGTTCACGATGGCTCCCTTTTTCCGACCAGCATTGGTGCGAATCCGCAATTGTCCAGCTTCGGTCAGGCCACCCGCCTGAGCGCAGGCTTGATCAAGCAACTGACGGGTAAAGAGGCACTTCCTCTGGCTTGACCCTTGGTGGGTTGGTTGAGCGGCAGGGCCATCGAAAACATCACGATGGCCTTGTAATATTATTTTAAACCTTCGTAGTTCAGTGGAATCCAGGGGTAGTTTTTACCAATAACCGTGGAAAGCTCCGGGGTTCAGCCTAGGGATGGAAAGAGACTCGGCTATGGCGACTTATATAAACAACTAACGGGCTGGAAGGCTGAACACCAGACCGATTGGCTCAACGACACGCCCAGCCAATCGTTGCCGCAAGCGCTTAAAAACCTGGAAACCGCCTGCAAGAATTTCTTTGAAAAACGCGCAGAGTTTCCTTGTTTCAAGAAGAATGGGCGGTCAGACAGTTTCCGTTACCCGCAGGGCTTCAAGCTAGATCAGACCAACAGCCGAATCTTCCTGCCTAAGCTCGGTTGACTGTAATACTGCAACAGTAGAGACGGTCCCGGAACCGTGATGAACGTCACGGTCAGTCGCTCAGTTGAAAAATGGTTCGTGAGTATACAAACGCAGCGTGAAGTTGAACAAGCCATACCCAACGGTGGCGCCGTCGGCATCGATATGAGCGTTGCACGGTTTGCCACGCTGTCGGGTGGGGCGTTTATATCGCCGGCGCACGGTTTCAACCTGCACGAGTTCAGCAGCAACTGGAAAAAGGCAAAAACCAGAGTACAGAAAATCCATGCCCGCATTGCCAATGTCAGACGCGACTTCTTGCACAAGCACTCAACGCGGGGTTGTTGAATTGAACCGCACCCAGGTGCATCAGATCTCCCCACAGAACCAGTTTTTTGCATTTTCTGTCTTCAGGTGCTGCATCCATGTTGGCTTTGCTCAGCCAATAATCCACATCTTTTTGGTCGATGTGAAGGCTGGCATTGGGGAAGGCGGGTTTGCCCTCGCTCATTAGACCACGCACTTGGTCAGGGTGCATGTGTGTGATCACAATATGGTCAGCCTGTTCAGGGCTGTAGCCCGCAGCCTTCAGGTTCGAAAGCGCGTTGCCCAGCGTCGGGCCAAACAAACCGGCGGCCTCTGGGACTGGCAACTTCACGGTGCCGTAAGACAGGGCAGCGATTTCAAAACTCAGCGCGTAGTTTGCCTTGTTTATGGGTGTTTGTAGGGGGTTTACTGCGTATAAGGTTTTCTTAATACCCTGTTTTTAAAATATTTTATGATTTCTCCGGGTTTTAAAACCAAAGAAAATGGATAGAAATGTGTCTTTTTCTGTCTTGAGGAAATTTATTTAATGTTTAAATCATCCCCTAATGTGGTGATCAGATTGCCTGAAGCCACAAAGTTATTCCCAACCCGATTAAAAACAAAAATATACAAAGCCACTTATAAATGAAAAGTCTCAACCTGCCTGAGGTTTCTGCGAACTTTAAAAGAAATACCCTTTCTTTAGCTGCATGTCTTTGTTGTGCCGCATTGTTTGGTTGTGCCAGTGTGGCGCCAGTGCCGCTAACGGAGGCAAGTTTTCGGCCGGTTGTAGATGCAGGTAAGCTTGCGATGCGCAAGGACGTTGAACCCATTGTTGCACCTTTGACCCTGAATGAGGCTCTGGCCAGGGCGTTAAAGTACAACCTGGACCGTCGCACCAAACTCATGGAGGAGTCTCTGGCATTGGGGCAGTTGGATGTTGCCAAATTCGATATGCTGCCAAAGCTGATTGCCGGTGCGGGCTACGCATGGCGAGACAACGACAGAATCAGCAACAGTCGCGACCCCAGTACAGGGCAGGCTGTGCAAAACAGGTTTATTTCACAAGATCGGATTCACAATACCCAAGAGCTGGGCTTGACATGGAGCCTCTTGGACTATGGCATGGGGTATTACGGCGCACAGCAACAAGCCAACCGAGTGCTCATTGCTGCAGAGAAACGACGCAAAGCCATGCACCTGCTGATGCAGGATGTAAGAACGGCGTATTGGCGTGCCGCCAGTGCCCAATTGCTGAAAGCCGATGTCGCAAAAACCATCGCGGCTGCGCAAGATGCATTAAAGGACTCTAGAAAAGCTGAATCCGAGCGGGTCAAGAATCCGCTGGATGCACTTCGTTACCAACGACAACTCCTGGAAAATCTTCGCTTGCTCGAGTCCATTGATCAAGAGCTTTCTTCCGCCCAAGTGGATTTGTCTGCCATTATTAATGCGCCGATAGGTCAGCGAATTCAGTTAGCAGAGTCAGACTTGCAAAATGTCGCTGCTGACGTGTTGGATATTCCTGTTGAGCGACTGGAGGAGGCTGCATTGATGAGAAATGCAGACCTGCGTGAGCAACACTACAACTCCAATATCGCGCGCGAGGAAACCCGGCGGACGCTGGTTCGACTGTTTCCGAATGTTTCCCTGAATTATGCGTTGAAATACGACACAGACACATTTCTTGTGAACAGGAACTGGAACGAGGCGGGTGTTCAGGTGTCTTTTAATTTATTTAATCTGGCAACCGCTCCAACCCAGATTAAACTGGCCGATGCGGGTGTGCTGCTTGCAGATCAAAAACGGGTGGCAGCACAATTGGCTGTTATTGCACAAGTGCATTTGTCGCGCTTGCAATTAATCAATGCGCGTAGCCAGTTCGACCGCGCCGATGAAATTTTTACGACAGACCGCAAAATTGCGGATGTGATGCGTGATCGCCAAAGTGTTCAGGCGCAGAGCAAGCTTGACTTGGTGAGTAATGAAACCTCAGCAATTTTAAGCTTGCTCCGTCGCTATCAGGCGCTTACCTTGGCGCAAACTGCGCACAATCGCTTGGTTGCCACGGTGGGTCTTGAGCCTGAAATTGGGAGCACCAATGAGTTGTCACTAAAAGATCTGGTGGAGCAAATCCGCAAGAGTGAGGATCCTTGGTCTTTTTTGAAAAAAGCGGACGCGGCGGTTGATGTCGATAGTCCTTCCATTGCAAGCGCCGCCGGTTTTTCAGCCCAATGAAAAAGCCCTCGATTTTGAAAGCACTGTTTTGTTTGAGCGGATTGGTTTTGCTGTGCCAGGCATCTGCTCAAACAAGCAATGTTCCCGGTCGGACAACATTTGATAGACAAGAAATACGCGCGCAATTGCTGCCAAGGCGTTACACCACTATTGCAGCCGAAATTGGTGCGAAGATCAGTCGTATGCCGGTTCAGGAGGGCGGGGCGTTCAGATCCGGGCAACTTTTGGTGGTCTTCGATTGTCAGGTTCAGCAGTCCCAGTTACTCAAGGCTGAGGCGGAGCTTGACTCTGCCGATCAAACCTATCAGTCGAATCGTCGCTTGGCCGAGCTTAACTCCGTCGGGCAACTCGATTTAAACCTTTCAAAATCTGCGGTTGGAAAAGCAAAAGCTGAACTGGGCTTGAACCAGGCATTGTTGAGCAAATGCAATGTGCACGCACCTTTTTCCGGGCGTGTGGCGGAGCAAAAGGCGCGCGAACAGCAGTTTGTTCAGCCTGGTCAGGCGCTTCTTGACATCATCGACGACAGTGTCCTGGAGCTCGAGTTCCTGGTACCTTCCAGTTGGCTCGCATGGTTGAAAACAGGCACAGCTTTTCAAGTCAGCATTGATGAAACCAAGAAAACCTATCCTGCCAAGTTCATCAGAATTGGCGCCCGCGTTGATCCGGTGAGTCAATCTGTGAAAGTGGCGGCGGCCATTGACGGTCGCTTCCCCGAGCTGATTGCCGGCATGAGTGGGAAAGTTTTGGCCTCCCCCCCAGACTCACAAAGTATTGTTAAAAACTAATTGTAAATTGGGTTTGGAGTGATCTTCAAACCTAGGAGATGCAGCATGAAATTCCCCGTTTTCTTCAAGAAAAAACTCAACACTGTCATCGCTGCGCACCCGAGAGAAAACGCTTCGCCCGAGGCCCGGCGTATGGTAGCCAGAAATCCTTCCCTTCTGGCCTTGGAGCAACGGTTCATGTTTGATGGCGCCGCGGTGAATACTGTGGTCGACGGGGTTCAAGAACCTGTGGCGCAAGCTCCCGCGGAGCGGGTTTACACCCAAGAAAAGTTTTCTCTGGGTGGAAATTCCGAAATACAAAATACCCAATTGCAAGCCGTTGTGGAAAATGCGCAGGAGCAGGTCAAAGATTTCCTGTCCAAGGCCAATGCCCAAGCCTTGTTTTCCCTGTTCAGCGGCGGGCAAACACTACCTAGTGAGCAATGGGCAATTAATTTAAGTCAATTGCAGAAAGAAGTTGCCGCTGGCACGTACACGGTTGATATTCAGTTGTTGGATGGACGAAGTTTGCAGGGTGCGCTTGCTGCGTTTTCTGCCAATGGGCCGGATGCGAGCCCCGTGATATTTCTGAATGCAGATTGGGTTAATGCCGGCGCGTCCACAGAACAATTAACGCGTGTCTTGATCGAAGAAATCGGGCACAGCTTTGATTCAAGGTTGAATGGAGTTAAAGATACAGCGGGTGATGAAGGTGAAGCGTTTGCTCTGGCCGTAAGTGGTCGTACTCCGCAGGCGTATACGTTTGCGCGTATCAGCGGTGAAGACGATCAGGGTACAGTGATTATTGATGGACGTTCTTACAGCGTGGAGCAGGCCAACATCACTTTTACCCAAGTGTATTCTGGAACTGCAAGTTCGTTGAGCGAAGAAGCCAACTCACTGGATAACCTGCAGATGGTGGGAGGCAGTGGTTTTACTTTTACGTCTGCCGATCCTTTGGCGCCTAACTTCTCTGGAAACAACGTGGCCGGTACACTTTCTTACACCGATTCCGGCAGTGTTAATCAGAATATTCAAGGTGTGGTCAGTCGTCTTTTCAAAACGAATGGCGTGGTTGAGGGTTTTTATTTTTACGCGTATGGAGCTGACGGTTTGATTGGAACGGGTGATGCTGGTGAGACTGGCTACGCCTTTGTAATTGACCCATCGAAGTTTTCAAATGGCCTTAGCCGGCGATGCAGCAGTGACCCCGTGGATACTGCGTTGAACAATTACCTGTTAGGTTATGTTCCTCCTGCGGCAATTAATGACAGCAGTACCTCTGCAGGTGCAGTTTCAGCCGTTGAGGCGGGCGGCGCTGCCAACGCCACGCTTGGCCGAAACGCCTCCGGCAATGTTATTACAAACGATGCCCCCTCAAGCGGAATAACCGTTTCTGCAGTGGGTGTCTCATCTGCTACAACCCCCGTTTCAAGCAGTACAAACGCCTCCACAGGAACTCCCATTACCGGAACTTATGGCATTTTGACTTTGGGGGCTGACGGTTCATACAGTTATGCGGTTACCAACGGCAATGCAAGTGTTCAAGCACTGAGGACTGCGTCAGACAAACTCTACGATACATTTACTTACAGCATTAAAGACAGTAGCAACAACACGTCGAGTGCTAAGCTGACGGTCACAATTGAGGGCGCTAACGACAACCCCGTCGCAGTGGACGATTTTAATACAGCGAAGGTGACCCTGCTGTCTGACTCAACTGCTTATTCCTCAACTGACCCTTTGGGAAAGACGGCCACTGGCAATGTTTTGCCCAATGACACGGATGTTGATCAATATGGCGAAAGCAAAACCATCAACGGCGTGGCGGCGAGCGCCAACTTTGTCAGTTACGCCTCTGGAGTTAACAGTACTAGCCTGATTTTTAATTCAACCAACGGTAATT
>JAJTDO010000082.1 GCA_021300475.1 Burkholderiales bacterium
CTTGGGGTTGGCGGCGGGGCGCTTGGGTAACTTTATCAACGGCGAATTGTGGGGCAGGCCTACTGATGGGCCGTGGGCTGTTGTCTTCCCCCAGTCGGGTGATCTTTTGCCACGGCATCCTTCGCAGTTGTACGAAATGGCGCTGGAAGGGTTTTTGCTGTTTTTTGTTCTGTGGGCTTTTGCGTCCAAGCCGCGCCGCACCGGTGCCGTTTCCGCGCTATTCCTGTTGGGTTATGGCGGTTCGCGGTTTTTGGTGGAGTATGCCCGCGAACCAGACCGTTTTCTGGGGCCTCAGGCCTTGGGCATGACCATGGGGCAGTGGCTCTGTGTGCCCATGCTGCTGGGCGCTGCGGTTCTGTGGATTTGGTCGGGTAAAAATTCATTGGCATGGGCGGGTAGACCCTTAGAACCCAAAGCCTGACTTTAGGCCTGAGTTTTCAGAATACTTTGCGAAACATCATTACTGCCAGTATGAACAGCATGTAGGCAAACACTTTCTTCAGTGTTTTTACCGGTAGGCGATGAGCAAGCCTTGCACCCACAGGTGCGGTAAAAACACTCATGCCCGCTAAATACATCACAGCCGGCATGTAGATGTAGCCCAAAGACCACGGTGGCAAATGCGCTGTGTGCAGGCCGTTGTAAATGTAGCCGACAGAAGAAAAAACCGCGATGGGAAAGCCCATGGCGGCCGACGTGGCAACGGCATTTTTCAAATTAACGTTGCACCAGGCCATAAAAGGCACGGAAATGAAGCCACCTCCGGCGCCCACAATGGAGGACAGCGTACCAATCACGCTGCCCACCGCAACAAGTCCTGTTGTGCCTGGCAAATCCCTGCTTGGTTTCGGTTTTTTGTTCAGCAGCATTTGCACGCCGGAAAACACAATAAACACGGAAAAGAACAACCCGAGTTGGCGTCCGGGCAGCCAATGCGCAATTTTTGCTCCCACAATGCTGCCCAATAAAATGCCGGGCGTGAATTTCAGGGCCACAGGCCACAAAATTGCACCTGCTTTGTGGTGCGCCCGCAGACTTGAAAGGCTGGTGAAACAAATGACCATCAGCGCTGTGCCGATCGAGGTTTGGATGAGGTTTTCCGCACTGACGTTTTGCCCGGGTAGCAAGTAAGCCAGTATGGGCACGATAACCAATCCGCCGCCCACGCCGAGTAAACCGGCGAGCAAGCCTGACAGAAGCCCTAAAAACAGGAGGGGAATAAAAAAAGAAGGGTCAAAGATCATGTTCTTGCTGTTGGCTGATGCCTTGACTTGATGTGGATCCCCGCGATGCCGCTCGGCCCATCCCTGAACCAAAGGGCTCAAGGTGGCGACTGCAATCTGATCTTTAGGTTCACCCGACATAAGGGGCGCTCACACCGATCAAATATACAAGATGCCGGTTTACAAACTAGTTCACGGAATGTTGGCCTTTACGCGAACACCGCAGGGAAAACTGTATCGCCGGTTCGGTTAGAACAAGGAATCGTTGATTGGGCCCGTTGCTTCCAAGGCAGAATCAATTGCACTGGCGATGCTTTGGATTTTACGCTCAAGTACCTCAGAGTCCAAGCCCATAACACTATTTTTTTGCTCACCCTGTTCACGTATTGTGTCGTGGGCGATTTGCAGGGCTGCCAACATGGCAATGCGGTCCACACCCATGGCTTTTCCGCCTTGCCTGATGTTTTCCATTCTTGTGTCCACAACACCGATGGCGCGCAGCAGTTGCGGCTTTTCTTCGGTTGTACAGGCCAGGCGGAATTCCCGACCCATGATTTTTACATCAAGCGTGTCCATTGCTTCGTCCTTCTTCCGCAGTCACTTCAGGGAACCACTGCTGCAGCATCTGATTGACCTGCCCACTGGTTTTTTCCACTTTTTGCTTCAATTGTTTGTTTTCTGCTTCCAAAGACTCTATGTGTTTGCGCAAAGCAATGTTGCTTTGGCGCGATGCCATCAGGTGGGAAATCAAACCGCCCACCTTGGTCTGTAGTTCGTCGAGTTGGTCATGCAGGGGTGTGGTCATGGTGACTCCGATTTTTCTTTGCCCCGGTAACCAGACATTTGCCGGTTGCCCTTGTAGCTCATTGTTTCTGTTGCGTTGGTTGGCCTTGAGGCAAGGTCACAAAGCCCACCTTGCTCAATCCTATGCTTTGCGCATGCCCAAGAACCAGAGCAATCGCTGCATAGTGCGTAAGTTTATCAGCACGCAGATGAATTTCGGGCTGCGGTTGCAATTCCGAGGCCTTTCGCATTCGTTCTTTTAGCTCCTCGGTACTTATTTTTGTTGTATTCCAGAAATATTCGCCTGCTGCGTTGATGCCCAGTTGTATGGTGTCGGGTTTGGTTTGCACGGTTTTTGAAGGCGCGTTCGGCAAATCCAGTTTGATGGCTGAGGTCATGAGGGGAGCAGTGATGATGAAAATCACCAACAGTACCAACATCACGTCCACCAAAGGCGTGGTGTTGATTTCCGACATGGGTGCGCTGTTTTGAGTTTCCTGAAATCCACCGAATGCCATGTTTTAGCTCCCGACCTGCGTTTTAACCGGCAGGGTGGCCGTACGGGGGGAGCTTTGGGTGGTGGATTCACCACGGCTGCCTGTGGTTAGCAGCGCATGCAAGTCATGGGCAAAACCGTCGAGTTCCAAGAGTGTGAGGCGGTTCATGCGCACGTAGGCGTTGTAGGCCAGAACGGCTGGAATCGCAACAGCCAGGCCGGCTGCCGTCATGATCAGTGCCTCGCCCACCGGACCTGCCACCTTTTCAATGGCGACCGTGCCTTCAGCCGAAATTCCTATCAGTGCGTGGTAGATGCCCCACACGGTGCCGAACAAGCCGACAAATGGTGCGGTGGAGCCCACAGAGGCCAGAAAGGTCAGGCCGGACTCCAGCCGGGTGGCTGCTTCATTGATGGCTTGGCGAAGCGCTCTTGTCACCAGTTCGGATTGATCAACGCCTGCCTGTATTGAGCCGTCGGTGCGCAAACGTGAAGCCTGCACACCTTTTTGAGCCAAACCGCTAAAAATGCCTTCTGCATCGGTCTGGGACAGTTGTGTGATGGCCGCATCCAGATTCTGGGCTGACCAAAACTGGGCGATGGCTTTGTCCAGATAGCGTTTCAAACGGAAATTTTGCAGGCCTTTCAGCAAAATCAGGTACCAGCTGATGGTTGAGGCGATCAGCAGTAGGTAACCGATAAAATGAGAAACCGCATCGGCTTGCGCCCAGAATTGCAATAAGCCGGGTTGTTGAGGAGACATGCTTTTAGCCTTCCAGTTTAAAAGTCCAGCGGGTTTCGTACCACTCTTCAACCGCTTTGCCGTCGAGTTTTGCGGGAATGAATCGCCATTGTTTGATGGTTTGTTCTGCAGATTTATCAAGCAATGAGGACCCACTGCTTTTCTTGATTTCCACTTTTGCGGCCAACCCGTCTGAGGTAACTAGTATACGCAAAGTGACAGTGCCTTCTTCGCCCAGGCGTCTGGCCATGGGGGGGTAGGGGGGCTTCGGGTTGCTGCCGGCATAGGCAGCGTCTATGTTTACAGCGGTGCGAACGGGTGCTGCTGCCGTGCTTGCCGAGGGGGTGCTTGCAGGCGCCGCGCTGGCAGCGGGTACTTCCCGGGTTGCTGGCGACGCCGGCGCAGCGCTCGGCGGTGTTGGCGCAGCCGCAGCCGGGCCGGGCTGGGCCGAAGGCGTTGGTGCTGCCTGGCTCGCGGTTGCCTCCTTGGCTACTGTACTGGGAGGCGTTGGCTGCGGCTTGTCGGGTTGGCTTACCTTGGCGGTTGCGGGTTGCGCAGGCTGCGCGGTTTGTCTTGCCTCTTCAAACAGTTGCACCGACAAGGGTTCTGGCGCCTCACGCTGTAAGGTTTGCAGCGCAGGGCCAAGAAAGAGGGCAACCGCGGTGGCAACATGGGCACCCGCCACCAGAACCAGAAGCACCAGGCGCGGAACCGCCTGCACTGGCTTGTTGTGAATCAGTTGGAAGTAGGACTGATCAATACCCATGGGCGTTTTTTTGGCGCTGGCCTCAGAGTTGCAGGTTTTTCAGACCCAGAACGTCTTGCATGTCGAATAAGCCGTTTGTTTTTGTGGCTAAAAACCTGGCGGCTCTCAGTGAGCCTTGGGCGTAAGTGGCTCTGGAGCTTGACTTGTGCGTAATTTCAACCCGTTCGCCTATGCCTGCAAACAGCACCGTGTGGTCGCCGACAACATCGCCACCCCTGACGGTTGCAAAGCCGATGGTGGAGGGGTCTCTTTCCCCTGTGACACCTTCGCGACCATACACGGCGCAAGTCTTCAGGTCGCGCCCCAACGCGCTGGCAACCACTTCGCCCATGCGCAGGGCAGTGCCACTGGGCGCATCCACCTTGTGGCGGTGGTGGGCTTCGATAATTTCAATGTCGTAGCCTTGGTTCAGTATTTTCGCAGCCACTTCCAGCAATTTGAACGTCACGTTTACGCCCACCGCCATGTTCGGAGAAAAAAGTATTGCAGTTTTTTCGGCGGCCGCTTGAATTTTCAACTTGCCTGCGTCGTCAAACCCTGTGGTACCGATCACAATGTGGGTTGAGTGGCGAACGCACGCTTCCAGATGTTCCAGCGTGCCTTCCGGCCGCGTGAAGTCTATGAGTACGTCTGCCAGTGCAATGCCGGCTTCGAAGTCGCTGGAGATCGCAACGTTGGTTTTCTTTCCCAGCAGTTCGCCGGCATCGCGCCCGATGAAGGGAGAGTCTGCAACATCCAGTGCAGCGACCAGTTGGCAGTCGTCGCAGCCCAAAGTGGCTTCAATCAGCATCCGGCCCATGCGGCCGCCGGCTCCGGCAATGGCAATTTTTCTTTGAGTCATGTTGGTTTCGAATCAGCGTTTGGAGTCCGGCATGGGTTTGCCGGAATAGTCAGAGTAAATGTTGTCTTTGAAATTAATTGTGATGCGACTGGTTTCGACCAGACCTTCGCCCGTTTGGTAGCGAAACACGTAGTCCCAACGGTTGGGGTGAAACGGATCTACCAACAGCGGGCTGCCCAACAGAAATTTTACCTGTTCCTGGCTCATGCCCGGCTTTAACTGGGCCAGCGTGCTTTCAATGACCACGTTGCCTTGCTGAATGTCGGGACGATAGGGTTTCACGAGGGCTGGAACATAGTTGCTGCTGCAGGCGCCCAGTAACAGGGCGGAGAGCAAGACCGGCGTGAATGTAGCGTTTTTCATGTGTTTTGGAATCATGGTCAATGCGACTGCTTTGGTAAATGGTGGGCACTGCGCAACAGCAAAGTGCGTAAACCTTATATCATAAGCTACTTAATAGACTTTCAAGAGCCTTCCATGACCACCGCCTCCGATTTAAAAAATATCGGTCTGAAAGCCACGCTGCCTCGTTTGAAAATCCTGGAAATTTTCCAGAGCGGCAGCCAGCGCCATCTCAGCGCGGAGGAGGTGTACCGGCAACTCATCAAAGAGGATCTGGACATCGGTTTGGCCACGGTGTATCGGGTTTTGATGCAATTCGAGCAGGCGGGTATTTTGACGCGCCTGCATTTCGAGGCCGGAAAATCGGTGTTTGAACTCAATGAAGGCACTCATCACGATCACCTCGTGTGCTTGCAATGTGGCCGTGTGGAAGAGTTTTTTGACGCTGAAATTGAACGCCGCCAGCATGAGGTGGCAAAAGCAAAAGGATTTGTGCTCAAAGAACACGCGCTGTCTTTGTATGGCGTTTGCGAGAAAAAAGACTGCGAATACCGCTCAAAGCAGGCCTGAAGTTTTTAAGTGCGGCTTCAGGCCGCGTCAAGCATTTCTCTGGCGGCCGCCGTTGTGGTGGCCGTGATGGTCTGCCCCCCCAGCATGCGGGCAATTTCCCCGACGCGTTCTTCACCACACAGCGTTTTGATCTGGCTGCGGGTGGTCTGACCGTCAAATGACTTGCTGACCTGCCAGTGGTGTTGGCCTTGGCTGGCCACTTGTGCCAGGTGGGTCACACACAGCACTTGCCGGTCGCCGGCCAACTGTCTGAGATACTTGCCCACGGTTTCAGCCACCGCACCACCTATGCCGGAATCCACCTCATCAAAGATCAAGGTGGGAATGGTGGACGATTGGCTGGTGATCACTGCAATTGCCAGGCTGATGCGTGCAAGTTCACCGCCAGAGGCCACTTTGGCCAAGGCTCTGGGCGTTACCCCTGCGTGACCGGCCACTTTGAACTCCACTACATCACAACCATGTACAGTGACCTCCCGGGACAACGCTGCCGCTGCAACAATGCGTTTTTTCATCAAGTCCTCGGCCGCCTGTGTGAATTCTGACTCCAGTGCCTGCACTTGCAGGCGCGCGGCATCCAGATCGGCGGCTTCGTCCAGATTTTTCAACTGCTGGCGAATCTGTTGGGCCCGTTCAGCCAATTCCTCGGGTGGAATGCGAAGCTTGCGGGCCGTGCTGTGCCAACGGCCCATGCGTTCTTCTGTTTCGGCCAGACTTTCAGGGTCCAGGTCCAGATGGCGAAGATAGGCAGACAATTCCCTGCCTGCTTCATGCAACTGAATTTCAGCATTTTTCAGAATTTCTGAAATTCCGTTTAAATGACTATCTTTTCGTGAAAGTTGCTCAATTTTGTGTGAAATAGATGAAAGTTGGCTAAAAATTGAATTTTCATCCTCAACAATGGCTTGGGCTGCCGCTTGGGTGCCTTCCAGCAGCTCAGCCGCATGCGAGAGCCTTTCTTGTTGCGCACACAGCAATTCCCATTGACCGGTTTCCGGTCCCACTTTGTCGATTTCATCCAGTTGCCAGGCCAGACGCTCGCGTTCGGCCGTCAGCAAGTCTTGCTGGCTGATCATGTGTTCCAGCGCCTGTTGTTTGGCCCGCCAGTTTTTATACAGTTGTGAAACTGCTTGGGCATTTGCCTCCAGCCCTGCGTGGCTGTCGAGCAGGCGGCGTTGTTCATCGGCTTTTACCAGCGATTGAAAGGCATGCTGGCCGTGGATGTCTATCAGCGTTTCGCCCAGGGTTTTCAGCAAGGTGGCTGTCACCGGGGTTTCATTGACCAAGGCTTTCGACTTTCCGTTGCGATAAACCACTCTGCGGATAACCAACTCTTCGCAGGACAAGTCATGCTGCGCCAGCAAAGCGCGCGTTGTGGCATTGGGTTCGAACACGGCGGTGATTTGCGCGCTGTCAGCGGTTTCCCTGACCATGGCGGCGTCGGCTCTTTCGCCCATGCACAGGGACAAAGCGTCAATGAGTATGGATTTGCCCGCGCCGGTTTCACCTGAAAGCACAGTCAGCCCGCCAGTGCAGTCCAGACTGAGTGAGGACACAATGACGAAATCCTTGATGGTTAGATTAATTAGCATGGCCTGAGTCTCTGCTTCCGCGGGTTTTTGGGGTCCAGTCAATCGGGCTGGCACTCCAATGGAGTTTTTGCCGCAGCATTGAAAAATAGTCGTAGCTGATCGGGTGTATCAAACTGATGGGAACATCGCTGATTTCAACGGACACCACATCGCCGACTTCCAGGCGCACATTGGATTGCATGTCGAAGTGAACGCCGGTTTCCGGTCCGCCACGAACCTCAATTTCAATGCGGGCAGTGTTTGGCAGGGCGATGGGACGGTTGGTCAGTGCGTGCGGTGCCACCGGCACCAATACAATACCTTGCAGGCTTGGATGCATGATGGGCCCATGGGCTGAAAGGGCGTAGGCGGTGGAACCGGTCGGGGTAGAGACAATCAGGCCGTCTGCGCGCAGGTCATACATGTAGTTGCCATCCACTGAAACCCGGATTTCAACCATGCCCCCGACAATACCGCGACTCACCACGATGTCATTGATGGCAAGCGCCTCGCACAACAATTCGCCCTTGCGGCGTATCTGGCCTTTAAAAATTGCCCTGTCGTCTCGCAGATAGCGACCCTTGAGTATTTCCGACAAGGTGCGTTCGATATCGTCCTGGCGGATGTCCGTCATGAAGCCCAAGCGGCCGTGGTTGATTCCCAGCAGGGGGATGCGTTGGCTCACCATGCGGCGGGCCACGCCCAACAGGGTGCCGTCACCACCCGAAACCAAGGCAAGTTCGGCTTCTTTGGCTATTTTTTCATCGCAAGCGGCTTCAAAGTGGCTGTCTTTGCTGTTGCTGGCGGTTTCTTCTTCAACCAGAACACGACAACCCATGCTTTCAACAAACTTCGCGACATTTAGCCAACGGCGTTCTTGTTGTCTTCCGGCATTTTTTCCGAATACGGCCACTGTTTTAAAGGCTTCGTAAGCCGGGCGATTCATAAATCTGTCCTTGTCATCAATTTGCCCCATCTGATTGTTTACCATCATAATGCAAAGTATCGATTTAAGAGGTTCGGTTCAAAGAACATCAGCTTATGTTGGACGTGCGTGCGCGAACTTTATTAAAGGTCTTGGTGGAGCGATATATTGTCGAGGGTCAGCCCGTCGGCTCCCGCTCGCTGTCAAAGTGGTCGGAGCTGGAGTTGAGTCCCGCGACGATCCGCAATGTGATGTCCGATCTCGAAGAGCTTGGATTTGTCTCCAGCCCTCACACCTCGGCGGGCAGAATTCCCACGCCCAAGGCGTATCGTCTCTTTGTTGACACCATGCTGACTGTGCGGCCGATGTCGGAATTGTCTGAAGAGGCCTTGCATGGGCAACTCCACGGTCAAATCCAGTCAGTCGACAAACCCAGGCTGATCAATTCTGCGGTGAGTTTGTTGTCCGACCTGTCCCAGTTTGCTGGCGTCATTACCACTCCGAGGCGCTCTGCGGTGTTCAGGCATGTGGAGTTTCTGGCGCTTTCAGACAAGCGTATCTTGTTGATTGTGGTGACGCCTGAAGGTGACGTACAAAACCGGATTCTGGCATCTGACAGGGTGTTTACTTCATCAGAATTGACGCTGGCTTGCTCAACGAACTGAGTTCCCTGAAAGACGACATCAGCCGTTTAATGAGTCAGGCCATTGATGTCGGCAAAGAGTTGTTCGATGCGGCAGAAGCGCCTGTGCTTATTTCCGGTGAGCGCCGGCTTCTCGATGTTCAAGACCTTTCAACCGACATGGGCAAGTTGCGCAGCCTCTTCGACATGTTTGAACGAAAAACCGTGTTGATGCGACTGCTTGACACCTCAATTGATGCGGCTGGCGTGCAGATTTTTATTGGCGGCGATTCAAGCCTTGTGCCCGTTCAGGACATGAGCATTGTGGTGGCGCCTTACACGTCCAACGGCAAGGTTGTGGGAACGCTGGGTGTGATTGGACCCACCCGCATGGCCTATGAGCGAGTTGTTCCCATTGTGGACATCACCGCCCGCCTACTTTCCAGTGCGTTGTCCGGAAATCATTGAACGCCTGTTTTTATTCCCCCTTTTTTCTTTAAAGAGCACTGCATGCGTACCGAAGCAAATTTTGATCATGGCACTGCGCTGACCACCGCGGTGGTGTTGGTAAACTTGGGCACGCCCGACGCGCCCACAGCACCCGCCTTGAGGCGTTATTTAAAGCAATTCCTCTCTGACCCCCGTGTAGTGGAAATTCCCAGATTGATCTGGTGGTTAATTTTGAACCTGATTATTTTGCGCATCAGACCGGCCAAGTCTGCTGCCAAGTACAAAACCGTCTGGACTTCTGAAGGCTCGCCCTTGTTGGTGATTGCCAAGCGTCAGGCTGCGGGTTTGCGCGAGTGGTTGCAAAAAGAACGTTTGAACCTGCGCGTTGAATTGGCCATGCGCTACGGCAACCCGTCGATTGCATCCGTGATGGACAAGTTGCGTGCCGATGGCGTGGACAGGGTGTTGGTACTGCCTTTGTTTCCGCAATATGCAGCGGCCACCACTGCGTCCATCTACGATGCTGTCGGCGATTGGTTGCGGCCCGTGCGCAATGTGCCGGAGTTGCGTTTTGTGAAGCACTACCACGACCACACGGCCTACATCGAAGCCTTGGCGCAAAAAATCGAATGCCACAAGACAGGCCGTTTGGTGGCGCAACGCCTCGGGCTGGAAAAAGACCATTACAAAGTGACGTTTCAATCACGTTTCGGCAAGGCCGAATGGCTCCAGCCTTACACCGACAAAACCCTGCAAGCCATGGGTGCGGCTAAGACGCCACGGGTTGATGTGATTTGCCCCGGTTTTTTGGCGGATTGTCTGGAAACGCTGGAAGAAATCGGGGATGAGGTTCGGGAAGAGTTTCTGCACGCCGGCGGTGGCGTTTTTAATTACATCACTTGCCTCAATGACGAGCCCGAACTGATTGACTTGCTGGGGCAGGTGGTCAAAAACCATACCCTGGGATGGCCGGTGGCTTTGCCTGGCATTGAAACTTTGGCCGCACAAAAGGCCGAGCTTGAGACCAGTCGTGCCAACGCTTTGTCGCTGGGATCGCCCAGATAAGCGTGTTTTTGGGGTATGGGTGATTTATTTTTCGGGTCACCCCTTGAAATATCGGCGCTTGCCCCTATCTCCAAGCCTACTGTTGTTTGGAGATAAAGCAAGATGTCAGAAATACCCTCAACACCGGCGGCCAACGAAGGCCTGGAGCCGGTTCAGTCAGTAGAATCAACCGGCCACATTCCCGTGGCACCGGAAACCTCTGGTCAGGCGTCTGCCGAATTCATTGATATCGGTTTGCACGCACAGGGCGGTTTGTCCCTCGAAGTGGAAGTGGAGCGCTTGAATCTGGAGCTCAATGCTGCGGTTGCCAAGTTGGCAGAAACCCAGGATGCGTATGTCAGAGCGGTGGCCGACACTGAAAATTTGCGTCGTCGCGCTGCAGAAGATGTCAGCAAAGCCCACAAATTTGCAATCGAGTCTTTCGCTGAGGCGCTGATTCCTGCCAAAGACAGCCTCGAAATGGCGCTTACGCTGCAAAACCAGACGCTGGAATCCCTGCGCGAAGGCGTTGAAGCCACGTTGCGTCAAATGACCTCCGGCTTCGAAAAAGGTCGATTGCAAGAAATTAATCCGCTGCGCGAAAAATTTGATCCGCACCGCCATCAGGCTGTTTCCATGGTGCCAGGCAACTCGGTTGAACCACCGGTGCCTTCTAATCATGTGGTGATGGTGCTGCAAAAAGGCTACCTGATTTCAGACCGCGTGTTGCGTCCGGCATTGGTTGCCGTGGCCCAATAAGCCTGATTGCATGTAATAAAACAAAACCGGGGCTTGAAAATCATCAATCAGGCCCCACGTTAAATATCGAAAAGGGTTGCTTGGTCGCAACCCGGCAAATTAATTATCTGGAGATTTAAAATGGGAAGAATCATTGGTATTGACTTGGGTACAACCAATTCATGCGTTTCAATTTTAGAGGGTGGCCAGCCCAAAGTGATTGAAAACTCAGAAGGTGCACGCACAACACCCTCCATCATTGCCTACATGGAAGATGGCGAAATTTTGGTGGGTGCGCCAGCCAAGCGTCAAGCAGTGACCAACCCACGCAACACCCTGTATGCCGTCAAGCGTCTGATCGGTCGCCGTTTCGAAGACAAGGAAGTTCAAAAAGACATCGATATGATGCCTTATGAAATCGTCAAGGCCGACAACGGCGACGCTTGGGTCGGCGTGCGTGACCGCAAGCTCGCACCCCCGCAGGTGTCTGCTGAAGTGCTGCGTAAAATGAAGAAAACCGCCGAAGACTACCTCGGCGAAGAAGTAACAGAGGCAGTCATTACCGTGCCTGCGTACTTCAACGACGCCCAGCGTCAGGCCACCAAAGATGCAGGTCGCATCGCAGGTCTGGAAGTCAAGCGCATCATCAACGAGCCAACCGCTGCCGCTCTGGCGTTTGGTCTGGACAAAGCCTCCAAGGGCGACCGCAAAATTGCGGTGTATGACCTTGGCGGCGGTACATTCGATGTTTCCATTATTGAAATTGCAGATGTAGACGGCGAAAAGCAGTTTGAAGTGCTGTCCACCAATGGTGACACTTTCCTCGGTGGTGAAGACTTCGACCAGCGCATCATTGACCACATTATTGAAGAGTTCAAGAAGGTCAATGGCGTTGATCTGTCAAAAGATCCCATCGCTTTGCAGCGTATCAAGGCTGCAGCCGAGCGCGCGAAAATTGAATTGTCTTCCAGCCAGCAAACTGAAATCAACGAGCCCTACATCGCAATGGCCAGCGGCGCTCCCATGCACCTGACCATGAAAATGAGCCGTTCAAAGCTTGAGCAACTGGTTGAAGACCTGATCAACCGCACCATTGAGCCTTGCCGCATTGCCATGAAAGACGCGGGCGTTTCGCCGGCCCACATTCAGGACGTGATTCTGGTGGGCGGTATGACCCGCATGCCCAAGGTTCAGGACGCTGTTAAAAACTTCTTTGGCAAGGAAGCCCGCAAGGATGTGAATCCGGACGAAGCGGTGGCCGTGGGTGCCGCAATTCAGGGCGCCGTGTTGTCTGGCGAAAGAAAAGACCTGCTGTTGTTGGACGTTACACCGTTGTCTCTGGGTATCGAAACCCTGGGCGGCGTCATGACCAAGATGATTGCAAAAAACACCACCATCCCAACGAAGTTTTCTCAGGTGTTCTCAACGGCGGATGACAATCAGCCTGCGGTGACCATTAAAGTGTTCCAAGGTGAGCGCACCATGGCCAAGGACAACAAGGGTCTGGGTGAATTCAATCTGGAAGGCATTCCACCGGCAGCGCGTGGTACGCCACAAATTGAAGTGACCTTCGACATTGACGCAAACGGTATTTTGCATGTGTCTGCGCGCGACAAGGGCACCGGCAAGGAAAACAAGATCACGATCAAGGCAAACTCCGGTTTGTCCGAGGGCGAGATCGACCGCATGGTCAAGGATGCAGAGGCCAACGCCACGGAAGACAACCGCCGTAAGGAAATTGTGGATGCCAAAAACCAGGCGGAAGCCCTGGCGCACAGCACACGCAAGTCCTTGGGTGAGTATGGCGACAAGCTGGAAGCCGGTGAAAAGGAAAGCATAGAAGCGGCCATCAAGGAATTGGAAGAAGCCTCCAAGGGTGAAGACAAGGAATTGATTGATGCGAAAACCGAGGCCTTGTCACAGGCTGCTCAGAAACTGGGCGAGAAAATGTACGCCGACATGGCGGCTGCTCAGGCCGCGGCTGGTGGTGCTGCGGGTGCAACCGGTGGAGCTGCCGGCGGTCCCGGTGCCTCTGGTCAGTCGTCCGACAAAGGCGCTGAAGATGTTGTCGATGCAGACTTTAAAGAAGTAAAAGACAAGTAAGTCTTGCTGGTTCCAGCATTAAACTGCTGGGTATTCGGGGCGCTTGGGTGAAAACCCTGCGCCCTTTCGCGTAAATCAGCTAGAGGAATTCATGGCAAAGCGTGATCTTTATGAAGTGCTCGGTCTGGCTAAGAATGCCAGCGACGAGGAAATTAAGAAGTCTTATCGCAAGTTGGCGATGAAGTATCACCCGGATCGAAATCCGGGCAACGCCGAATCAGAAGAAAAGTTCAAGGAAGCCAAAACTGCGTATGAAATTTTGTCTGACTCAGACAAAAGAGCCGCTTATGACCGCTACGGCCATGCCGGCGTAGACCAGAGCATGGGTGGCGGCGCACCGGGTGCAGGCGGCGGGTTTTCAGATTTCTCTGAAGCCTTCGGTGATATTTTTGGTGAAATTTTTGGCGGTGCCGGTGGCCGGCGCGGTGCTGGCGGCGGTGGCAACAATGTCTACCGTGGCGCAGACCTGCGTTACAAAATGGACGTTACGCTGGAACAGGCCGCTGCAGGTATGGATACCCAAATTCGGGTGCCTTCCTGGGATGAATGCGGTATTTGCAAGGCAGCGGCGCCAAGCCGGGAACCCGACCACAAAGTTGCGGCACATGCGGTGGCGTGGGTGTGGTGCGAATGCAGCAAGGATTTTTCAGTGTTCAGCAAACCTGCCCCAAGTGCCACGGCACGGGTAAGGTCATTCCTGAACCTTGCCAGCCCTGCGATGGCTCCGGTCGGGTAAAAACCACCAAGACACTGGAAGTTCGTATTCCGTCCGGCATTGACGATGGCATGCGCATCCGGTTGTCAGGCAAGGGCGAGCCTGGTGTGAACGGCGGCCCTCCCGGCGACCTGTATGTTGAAGTCCACATCAAGGAACATGCCGTGTTCCAGCGTGATGGCGATGATTTGCATTGCGAAATGCCGGTCTCCATTGTTGAAGCCACATTGGGCGGGGAAATTGAAATACCCACCCTTAACGGCAAGGCGGTGTTCACCATTCCAGAGGGTACACAGACGGGTAAAACCTTCCGCTTGCGTGGTAAGGGCATTAAGGGCGTGAGGGCTTCGTACCCGGGCGATCTCTTCTGTCATGTATTGGTTGAGACCCCGGTAAAACTAAGCGAGAAGCAGAAAGATCTGCTTCGTGAGCTTGACAAGTTGATGCGTGCCGATGGCGATAAACACTCGCCACAGGCCAAGAGCTGGATGGACAAAGTAAAGTCGTTTTTTGAGTGAACCCTAGGAGAATTTCTTGAAAACCAAGCAAATATTGGAAAAGACAGACGCGGATAAAATTGTTGCAGCCGCGACTGCAGAAGCTCAAAAACACCAGTGGGCCGTGGCTGTCGCGGTGGTGGACGATGGCGGTCATTTATTGGCGTTCACGCGTTTGGACAACACGCCGTCAGTCAGTTGCACCATTGCCATTGAGAAGGCAAGAACTTCTGCGATTGGTAAGCGTGAGAGCAAGGTTTATGAAGACATGATCAACAATGGCCGCACATCTTTCCTGTCTGTGGTTCCGTTGCAGGGCATGTTGGAAGGTGGCGTTCCGATTATGGTGGATGGGCAGTGTGTTGGTGCAGTGGGCGTTTCCGGTGTGAAATCGGTTGAAGATGCTCAGGTGGCGAAGGCGGGTGTTGCTGCGCTGTAATTATCAGTTTGTGTCGGGGTGAGCCTAGCGGTTTATCCGGCCGTTTGGGTGAGCCTAGCGATTTGTTCATGATTGCGAGACGGATAACTCGGTTGGCGTTTGGGTGAGCCAGGCGGTTTGTTCATGATTGCGAGACGGATAACTTGGTTGGCGTTTGGGTGAGCCTAGCGATTTGTTCATGATTGCGAGACGGATAACTCGCTGTTCCCGTGTTCCGCCCTGGCAAGCTTGACGGAAAGTCCAATGGGACCTTTCCGTCCCCGCTAAAAAGCGGGGGCGCTTGCTGCGGGGTCACTCGGGCGAGTTTCCTGACTGTCTCGCAATCATGAACAAACCGCTTGTCTGACTGAGCACGCAACTAAGTAAACATTTTTTTGCCGTCTCGCAATTATGAACAAACCGCTTGTCTGACTGGGCACTCAACTAAGCAAACATTTTTTGCCGTCTCGCAATTATGAACAAACCGCTTGTCTGACTGGGCACTCAACTAAGCAGACATTTTTTTGCAGTCTCGCAATCATGAACAAACCGCTTGTCTGACTGGGCACTCAACTAAGCAGACATTTTTTTGCCGTCTCGCAATCATGAACAAACCGCTTGTCTGACTGGGCACTCAACTAAGAAGATACGCGCGTGGTCGGTTTTGGCTTGCCTGTTTCGGGCTGTCATGTCTTAAATTCAATGACAGGATTCTTTATCTCTTGTTCTTCTCTTCGTTTGCCAAATACTTTCCTCTTGTTGTTCTTTGCCTTGATACGCTTGAGGTAGCGAGGCTTACTTGATCACCACGCTGTTTGATTTTATGATGCGAAAATTGCGGCGTGAATGACAGTTTAAGGTGGCCTGCTTGTGTGTGCAGTTTTGACTTGGAGATTGGCGAATGAGTTATAGGTTCCTGATTGTTGGTGTGTTTCTAGCTTCGTTGTTGGCTGGTTGCGCCGGACTGACGGGCGGTTCAGACAAATCGCAGCCTAAAGTGGCGGCTGCGGCTTGTGTCTGGCCAGGTACGAGCCAAACTGCACCGGGCTGGACCTGCGATGAACCTGTTGAGGGGGTGGAGGTTTCTGCCGTTGGTATTTATGAAAAAACCGCAGCAGGCTTGCAATTCCAGAAAGATCAGGCGACTGCTGCGGCTCGCATCGTTTTGGCGCAGCAAATGCGAGTTCATGTCACCAACATGATCAAACAGTATGCAGAGGTGACAGGTGCGGTTTCTTCTGAAACTGTTGATAAGGTCAATACGTCTGTGTCCAAATTAATTACCAATGAGACGCTGGACGGTTCCCGGGTTTTCAGGTCTGCAGTAAGCCCGGCTGGCAGTTTGTATGTGTTGGTCGGTTTTGATCCCAAACTGGTTTCGCGTAAAACTGAAGATGTCATAAAGACAAGCATGAACAACGACCGTGCCTTGTGGCAGCAGTTTAAGGCCAAGCAGGCTCAGGATGAACTGGCAGCCGCCATTGCAGCAGGTCAGGCCAGTAAGCCTTGACCCTTGCGTTAATTCGCGCTCTCCTTTTCTGGTTGGCGGCAGCGCTGAGTTCAAGTGTCTTGGTGGCGGGCTGTGCCTTGGATTTTTTGCAGGTCAAAGCGCCCCCGTGGGTGCTTGATCCACCGACAGACACAGCGCTGGAACTTTGGGGTGTTGGCGAAGGACCGAACTTGGAAGTCGCAAGGACAGCGGCTCTTCGCGCTGTGGCAGCCAGATTGCGGGTCAGTGTTTCGGGGACGGTAGAGCGTTCGGTGAGTGTTGCCAACCAGTCCGTTTACACCTCAGAGCAATCGCAGATGCGGGAAACAGTTGGGGAAACAGAGTTTGTTGGCGTCAGCATTGAGCGCACCGCGCGCTCAGCAAACGGAGTCCATGTACTTGTTCGCATTGACAAGCGTGCACTGCTTCAGGACACCAGAGACCGTTTGAGGGTGCTGCAACAACGAGTACAAGCCAGCTTGACGGGGCTGGATACTCAGACACCGCTTGAGCAAGCGAGAAGTTTGCGCAGTGTTTTGCCGGAGGTTGAAGCAGGGCTGCGTTTGGGAAAGCTGCTTCGCACACTTGATCCCTCCGGGGGCGAGCAAGCTGCAACGGCGCAATTGGAAAATGTGCGTGCGCTGGCATTGCTGGCGCCCGGAAGGTTGAGGTTTTCGCTTGAACACAACGCCAAGGATGCAAAAGTGGCCTCCGAGTTGGCAGAGTTTCTTGCTTCGCAAGGTTTGAAAGCGAGTAGCGGAGAACGGGGTCTGGTGTTGCGCATTAAGGTCGATATCCGTGAGGAGATTTTGTTTGACAACTGGGCCTGCCAACTTCAAATTGGTTTGGAGTGGCTTGATGAACGTGGGCAATTGATTACCCGCCGCCAGCATCAGGTCAGCGGCCTGTCGTTGTCCAATGTGCAGCAGGCTTGTCAGGAGGCAGTGAGCCGCTTTGGTCGGGTGATACGAACCGCTGGTTTGCAGGCTGGTCTGGGCTTGCCTTTGTAAAGAGACATTGTTTTCAGGAATGGGGTTGGCATGGGGCTAGGTCTGGTGCAAAAACGAACAAGACTTTCAGGTGTGTTGTTGGCCGGTTTTTTGTTGCACGCGTGTTCCACCACTGTCACCGATGTGGGGGCTTACCGTGAGGTGCCCATGGCCGATGCGGAGGTGATGCCCACGCCAGAGCAGGTGAGGGCGGGCCGAACCAAGGTTGTTGTGCTTGATGTTGACGATCAGTCCGTTCGCGGTCGGTTCCCGGATGCGGGTTTGTTGAAAGCGCGCAAGCTTGAGGAAGTGTTGTCTGAGGGCGGTACTGAGGTGGTCGATCGCAGTCTGGCTTCACGCCTGCGTCAGGAACTCAGTCTTGCAGAGGTCCAGTGTACGTATATCAAAGCCACCTGCGCTTATTCCGGCAACGCTTCCGGCGGTATCCGTGTGTATGAGTTGCCAAGCTTGAGGCAAGTGGCCAATTTCAACCTCAAGGGAAGTACTTATTCATCCGAGGGTGGTTATTGTAGGAATGATTTCAATACACTTGGCGCCGTGATGCGCGGTGCAGTCGAAGATGCTGTCTACGACAACCGTGTGGAATTGAAGAATCTGTTTGCCCCCAAAGGCTATGTTTCTGAGAAACGGATTCTTGATCGCCGTGTCATTTTCAAGGTGATGTTGGGTCGTTCTTCTGGAGTTAATCCCGGTGATCGGGTGACCTTTTTTACCTTGCGTAAAAAAGAAAACCGGCTGACTAAAAAGCTGGAGTATGAAGAGCAGACCCTGACAACCGGTGTTGTTTCTGACAAAGTAGCTGATGAACTCGCGTGGGTATTGCCTGATGACCTTCCGAAAGCGGAGCAAATCAGATTGGGGGACTACGCGAGAGTTCAGTACCGAAAAGGCTTTTTTGACTGAAAAGCGGGCTTCTAAAACCGATCAAGGATTAACTGCAGCGAGACAATAAGCAAACTCGCAGGTGTAACCCGCACAGCTCCCGCTATTTATTATGTCGGCTGGTAACTCAAGCGGACGTAAATTGGAGCGTAGGGCTCCGCTTGCGTAATTTCAACCAATCCCTCACGCGTCAGTTCAAGCATCGCGATAAAGTGAACCACAACAACCGGTACCCCGCGCTCTATGTCAAACATATCGAAGAACTCAACAAAGCGGCGGCTTTGTAAATGACGCAAGATAATTGTCATGTGTTCACGCACAGAAAGTGCTTCTTTTGAAATGGTGTGGGCTTGTGTCAGTTTTGCGCGGCGCAGAATGTCTCGCCATGCCGCCTGCAGGTCATCGGGGCTGACGGTCGGCAGTTGAGGCGCAAGGTTGGGGTCGAACACCGCATGGGCTGCCCAGAAGTCCCGGCCTATTTGCGGCAGTTGGTCCAGTTTTTGGGATGCGGTTTTCATCTGCTCGTATTCCAGCAGGCGTCGCACCAACTCAGCACGCGGATCTTCCGGTTCGCTGCCGTCTTCAGACACCGGAGCGGGCAGCAACATACGCGATTTGATTTCGATGAGCATGGCGGCCATCAACAAATATTCGCCAGCGAGTTCCAGGCTGCGCAGTTTGATTTCTTCCACGTATTTTAGATACTGGCGGGTAACGTCCGCCATAGGAATGTCCAGAATATTGAAGTTTTGTTTGCGGATCAGGTAGAGCAGAAGATCCATGGGGCCTTCAAAGGCCTCCAGAAAAACCTGTAGCGCATCAGGTGGAATGTAAAGATCGTTGGGCAGTTGGAATAAAGGTTCGCCGTAAAGACGCGCAAACGCCACCCCGTCGACAATGTCAGGGGTGGTGTCAGGCACTTGCGCCAGAGCGCTGATTGCGTCAGTTTCGCTTGTCATCCGGTTGGTAGACATAAGACTTTTGCGCAACGCGGGCCTTGCCAAAGCCATTTTGCAGTTCGCGGTCTACCTGTTTGTCCCACAGCAAGGAGCGACCTTGCTTCTGTTCGGTTTCCAAGTTTGGCTTTTGAGCCTTCAGGTCTTGCAAAAAACGGGTGATGTCAGATTCGTAGTGAGCCATACCATCAGTGGGTGATTAAAAGAACCGCTATTTTACAGCCTTTGCTGTGGATTCGGATACACATAATCTGGCCTTCTCTAGTGCGGCTTCATACGTGGGTAGAACAAATTCTGCACCCACGACGGTTTCAAAGCCTGAGCGTTTTATAAGTTGTCTGGGTTGCTGGTTCAAGCTGCACAAAATAAGTTGTCCGCCTTCATCTTTCAAGCTGCTGGCGAGCGCCTGAAGTGCATCAATTCCGGTGGTGTCCATGGAAATAAGCTGATGGCCTTCCAGAATGATGATGCGAACATCGGATTGTTCGTCGGAGAGCAGGGCTTCAAGCTTGCCGACGGCGCCGAAGAACAGCGAGCCATACAGGTGGTAGCTGCGGATGCCTTTGTCCATGTCGTCTTTTGACAAGGGCAGGGGTTCAATTTCGGTGAGTTGCGAGATTCGGTAAATAAAAAACAGGCTGGCCAGTACCAGGCCGACTTCAACGGCTACCGTTAGGTCAATAACGACGGTGAGAATGAAGGTGGCGAGGAAAACGGTGCGGTAAATCAGCGTCAATCTATTCATGCGAATAAATTCGCTCCATTCCCCCATGTTGTAGGCCATGTACATCAGAATGGCGGCCAGCATGCACAGAGGTACATGTTTGGCCAGGGGGGCTGCGATCAGTACAATGGTCAGCAGTGTGCAGGCATGCAGTATGCCGGCAATCGGGCTGGAAGCGCCCATGCGGGCGTTCAGGCTGGTGCGCGCGATGGTACCTGTTACCGGCATGCCGCCGAACAAGGGCACCGTCAGATTTGCAATGCCTTGGGCCATCAGTTCCTGATTGGGGTCGTGGCGTTCATGAATCAAGTTGTCGGCGACGCGGGCACATAGCAGGGATTCGATTGCACCCAGCAATGCAATTGTCAAAATAGAACCCCAGAGCTCTTTCAATGTTCCCCAGTTCACAGTGGGAATTTGCAACGGCGGCAGCGATTGGGGAATGCCGCCGAACCGGCTGCCGATGGTTTCAACAGGTAGCTCAAAACTGCTGACCGCGACGCTGCCCAACAGCAGCAACAATACGGGCGCCGGTACTGCTTCAAGCCAGTGTAAAACCCCTCTTTTGTGTTGCCCTTGTTTTGGCCAAAACCACAGCAACAGCAAGCCGGATGCAGCCAGTGTGCAGGCGTAGGGGTTGATGCTTTCTCGCGCCAGCCAGAGGGCTTGTGTCTTTTCAAAAAAATGACTGGGTAGTTCGGCAATGTTCAAGCCGAAAAAATCGCGTACCTGCGACAATGCGATGAGTACTGCAATGCCATTGGTGAATCCCACCACAATCGAGATGGGGATGAGGCGGATCAGGTTCCCCATGCGCAAGGCGCCCATGACAAACAACAACAGGCCGGCGATGAAGGTGGCGATAATCAGGTTTGACAGACCATGGCGCTGCACGATGTCAGCCACCACGACAATAAATGCACCGGCAGGGCCGCCGATTTGCACTGAGCTGCCGCCCAACAGCGACACCAGAAAGCCACCGACAATGGCGGTAAAAATGCCCACCTCAGGTTTCAGCCCGCTGGCAATGGCAAACGCCATTGCCAAAGGCAGGGCGACAATGCCAACCGTCAGGCCTGCGCCCACATCACCAAGCAGCCTGCCGCGGTGGTAGCCCTTGAGTGATGTGACGATGCGCGGCCTGAAGGCGACTTTGAACAAATCAGCTCACTTTCATGCCGGGCAGGGCGCCGCTGTCTGCAGTCAGTACAAACAGCGAAGTATCGTCGTTGGGAGAGGCGCAAAGAACCATGCCTTGTGAAATGCCGAACTTCATTTTTCTGGGGGCCAGATTGGCCACCACGATCACCATTTTTCCGGTCATTTGCTCGGGGCTGTAATGGGCTGAAATGCCCGAGAAAATATTTCTCGGCTCGGCTTCCCCTAGATCAACCGACAGTTGCAGCAGTTTTGTGGAGCCCTCCACGCGTTTGCATTCCAACACTTTGCCCATGCGCAAATCCACTTTGGCGAACTCTTCTATGCCGATGTGTGCTGGGGCAGCCTGCTCGGCTGGCTTAGGCTTTTCAGCCTTTTTTTCAGAAGACTTTTGAGTGTTCTTTCCCTGCGTTTTCTCAGTGGGGGCTGCGGCAAGCAAGGTGTCGGTGTTGGCCTGAATGAGGGCTGCAATTTGGGACGCCTCCACACGTTGCATGAGATGTGTAAAAGGCGACACACGGTGTCCGGCACCCAGACTGCGACCCAAGTCGCTCCAGTTCAGGGATGTGATGTTGAACAACGCTTCCACTTTGGCCACCAATGCCGGTAAAACAGGCTTCAGATAAATGCTGAGCAAGCGGAAGGCTTCCAGGCAGACGGTGCAGACCTCTTGCAATTGTGTGTCTTGGCCGGTTTGCCGGGCCAGCTCCCAAGGTTTGTTTTGGTCGACGTAGGCATTGACCTGATCTGTGAGCGCCATGATTTCGCGGATGGCTTTGCCGAATTCGCGCTGCTCGTAAAAACCTGCGATGGCCGGGGCACCTGTCTTGATGGTTTGCAGCAGTGGGTTTTGCGTAACGTCTGCCAAAACACCGTCAAAGCGTTTGCTGAGAAAGCCTGCACTGCGACTGGCAATGTTTACAAACTTGCCGACCAAGTCGCTGTTTACGCGCGCGGTGAAGTCCTGGAAGTTCAGATCAAGGTCTTCCATGGTGCTGTTGAGTTTTGCGGCAAAGTAGTAGCGCAACCATTCAGGATTCATGCCTTGCTGGAGGTAACTGTCTGCTGTGATGAAGGTGCCCCGGGACTTCGACATCTTGGCACCATCCACGGTCAGGAAACCGTGCGCATTGATACGCGTGGGCGTTCTCATGCCTGAAAACTTCAGCATGGCCGGCCAAAACAGGGCATGGAAATACAAAATGTCTTTGCCGATGAAATGCACCATTTCGCAAGGGCTGTCTGCCTTGAAAAAATCATCGGTGTTCAGTTTCAGGCCTTGGGCCAGTGCAGTGAAGCTGGCCAGATAGCCCACGGGGGCATCAAGCCAGACGTAAAAATACTTGCCGGGTGCGTCCGGAATTTCAAACCCGAAGTAGGGCGCATCGCGTGAAATGTCCCAGTCAGCCAGTTTTGCGCTGCCTTCCTCGCCCAGCCACTCTTTCATTTTGTTGGCGGCCTCGGGTTGAAGGCGGTCTTCGCCCTGTGTCCATTGTCTGAGGAATGCCTCGCAACGCGCATCGGAGAGTTTGAAAAAATAATGCTCAGAACTTTTGCGGATGGGCGCTGCACCGGAGACGCTGGAATATGCGTTTTTAAGTTCTGTGGGCTGGTAGGTGGCACCACACGCTTCACAGGAGTCCCCGTACTGGTCTTTGGCGCCGCACTTTGGACATTCCCCCTTGATGAAACGGTCTGGAAGGAACATGGCTTTGACCGGGTCATAGAACTGCTCGACTTCGCGTTTTTCTATGAGCTCGTTGCTGCGCAAACTGCGATAGATGTTTTCACAGAGCGTTTTGTTTTCTGGTGCATTGGTGGAGTGATAGTGGTCAAACCGCACTGAAAACCCGGAAAAATCGCGTTGGTGTTCTTCAGAGACCCTCGCAATAAGGGCTTCGGGCGTGATGCCTTCTTTTTCAGCCCGCAACATGACGGGGGTGCCATGGGTATCGTCCGCGCAAACGTAATAGACCTCGTTGCCTTGCATTTTTTGAAATGCAACCCAGATATCTGTCTGAATATATTCAAGTAAATGACCAAGGTGGATAGACCCGTTGGCATAGGGGAGGGCTGAGGTGACGAGAATGCGACGGGTCACAGTGAATTCCAGAGGCAGATTTAAAGCGCAATTTTAACCTGTTATTGCAGCGCCTATTTTGTTTGATTAAGTGCGTTTTATTTTAATGTCTGAGGAGGGAGAAATCCATGAGGTTTGCTACTGAACGTTTTTTTACATGCTTTTTTCCCGTTGGCTCACGTCTTCCAGCTGCTCCTGTGGCACAACATCAGCAAGCTCAGGCACATCTTCAGGAAACCGCACCTGAGCATTCGGTCGTATTACCGCCGGTCGCGAGAGACGATGAAGCCAGCCCGGAGAATGAATCCGGTGCCGGAAAAAAAACCTTGGATGCGTTGGTTTTTGCAGAACACAATACGAGCAGTTTAAGTTTCATGCTTCTCACACCCGTACTCAACAAAGAGTTGCGCGCACGTTGTCTTGGGTCCCCCGTGCAGCAGATATTACAGGCGAGCCGGCTCGGAGATCCAGATTTATTGCCTAGCGCTAACGCACTTGAAAACATGCCGGGTAAGCCCTTCTCGTCGCTTGCATTGATCCAGTCTGGAAGTACAAAGACGTATGTTCAAGTGATACAACACTTGGTGGCTTTGTTGAAACACTCAAATAACGTTGACTGGGCTGCGCCTCAGAAAGAAAAGCTTGCGAGCCTGTTCAATAACGTTTTGCAAGATGAAAATTCTCTGGGGGTTCATCGAAAATTGATCCTTGGCTTAAGTTTCGAGCAAATGAAATTGGTGCATGATTTTTGTTCGCAGGCTTATAGTGATCCGCCCAAACAGATGCCGGCTATTGAATTGCTGGGTCAATCGTTGCCGTTTCTCAGTGCCATGTCGAGATCAAGTTCTTCAGTGCTCGGTGTGCCTGAGGCTTTGAGTCGTGACAAGTATTTTATGTTGTCAGCAGTTAAAAGAGCAGGCCATACGCTCGCCTACGCCTGCGAAGATATACGCAATGACAAGGATGTGGTGATGGCTGCGGTCAAGCAGAACGGTGAGGCGTTGAGATATGCGTCGACAACGCTTCGGGGTGATAAAACGGTTGTACTTGCTGCGGTTAGTGAGAACGGTAGGGCGTTGAGCTGTGCGTCGATACCGCTTCGGGATGATAAACTGGTTGTACTTGCTGCGGTGAAGCAAAATCCTTATGCTTTGTTCCATGTGTCTAAGCGTTTAAAAAACGACGTGGACGTCTTACTTACATCCAGCAGTATGGTAATTCCCCCTTTATTAAGGGCGCGCAAAGGTAGAGCTTAGGCCGCCATGGCCAACTTCATTTTTGGCGTAATTCCGCCCAACGCCATGGTGGGGCTTTCGTTGTTGTAAGTCCACAGCCAATCCGATGCGTAATTCTGCATTTCTTCGATTGAATCAAACAGGTGTTGGCTCAGCCATTCATAACGTACGGTCCGGTTGTAGAGTGCTCCACGTAAGCATTTTGCTGCGGGTTGCCAAGTAGGATGTATTGCACTCAATCTGATGTTCTTGGGCCCACTGCATCATGACAGAACCAATGTTTTCCGGGGCAATGTCACAAAGTATTGCTCTGGGCTTGCCTCGCCACTCGATGATTTGATTCAAGACCCGAACAACACCTGCCGCTGGCAGCGAGAAATCCACCTCTATGCCAAGCCCTTCGCGGTTGAAGTTATCAATCACGTTGAACAAGCGAACCGAGCGTCCATCGGTCAGTTGGTCGTGCATGAAGTTCATTGACCACACATCGTCTTTTTGTGAATGCACAAACAGTGGCACCGGCTTTTCACGAACCAGTCTCTGCCTTGGCTTGATACGCAAATTCAGTTCTAAACCCTAGTAAATACGATAAATTTTTTTGTGGTTCCATTTGAACCCTTTTACGTTTCGCAGAAACAAATGGCACAAACCAAACCCCCAGTTCTGGTGGCTGGGTCATCCCCCCTGCAAAGAAGGCAGTTCAAAAGTAGAATTTCAACCTCAAGGAAGAAAGTTCTATGAAGACCTCAAAATTCAGCGACAGCCAGATTCTGGCG
>JAJTDO010000083.1 GCA_021300475.1 Burkholderiales bacterium
GCAAAGCGGCGCATCTGGCGCTGCTGTTCACCATTGGGCATCAGTTCGAACTTGAAGGCTTGAAGTCGTTGCATACCGGTATTGTATCCAGCACCTCAAAGCAAAACCACATCCAGTCATGTTCTGCCGACTACGTCGCCAGCGCTATCCATCCCCGGGCTAAACCCAAGGGCTTTCCGCGTCTTCGGGTAAAAACCATCCACAAAAGCAGTGATGAGTTTGTCTACCTGACGCTTGCCACCAGAGAATGCAGCAATCCACTTTTTCCATTCAGATTCAGTTAATGTGGCAGACGCCATCGACCATTTATCAAACGCTCAGCCACAACTTCCAACGTCTCACTCATTACAAAACTCCACAAAACAACACACTTCAACCCTTTTCAGTCATTAGACACAAATAAGGAATCAACACAGCACGAAAGAACTAAATACGTTTTAAATCTCAAAAAATCAATTGATTAGGCAGACTCAAGGTAAAAATGGTACCCCGCTCTATTTTCGGGACAGAGACCACCGAAATTTCGGCGTCCAACAACTCAACCGCATTGGCAACAATGGCCAAGCCCAAGCCCAACCCGTCAATTTTTCCGACGTTGGAGGCCCGGCTAAAGGCACTGAACATTTTTTCAATGAATGCTGCCGGAATACCGACACCCTCGTCAGCCACTTCAATCACCGCACAGCCTTTGGTATCCGGCGTTTCGGCTTCCAAATATTTGACGGTGATGCGAACCTTGCCATCAGCGTCTGGCGTGTATTTGATGGCGTTTGAAATCAAGTTATTCAAGACAGAGATCAGCGGAAACTCCAGAACCCCCTCAAGAACAGCCCTTGGGGGACAACTGACTTCGACTTTGTTTGGTGAAGCCTGATAACGCTCAATATTCCGGCTGACAAGCTCTGTAAGCATGGCATTTACATCCAGCGAAATAGGTTCGCCGGCGTTGGCTCTGTCCTCGGTTTTGGCGTAGGTAATCGCATCGCTTAAAAACTCAATGGCGTTGTTGGTTGCCAGCTTGATTCGATCGACACACTTTACGATAAAGGGAACAGGCAGGTCCTTCATAGATCGCTCAATCAGGGAAGACGCCATCATGACGGCGCCCAGAGAGCCTTGAAGATCGTGTCCTATCATGTGGAGCGCTTGGAGTTGTCGGGCTTTCACCGCCCCCAAGGATTCGTTGAGCATGACTTCATCTGTGATGTTTGAATGAATGCCATACAAGGCAAGTGGTAGCGCATCTACAGCGCTACGCTCTACAACAAGTTCACTGCGGATGCTAAGCCACGAGCCATCTTGACTTTTAAAGCGGCAGGTACCGGTAAAACTGTTTTTTCCTCCGGACAGTAGCTTTTCAATCGCGCTTGTTACCGCCTCAAAATCCTGTGGATGCAAAATAGCCTGCCAAAAATCAGGCAGGTTAATTTTCCCTCCAAGTGATGCAAGACCGGCGTCATGAATAAACCCGGACGAAATAAAGGTGGCGCCACGCTTGAGATCGTCACAACCAATGCCTCTTGCGCTTTCAGGCGCATGCCAACACACGACCCCGACGTTGGTTAGACCAATGGCCTTTTTCACAAGGCTGGTATTTTGCAGGCTGAGACGCTGATCCTGAGGCATATCGAATTGCCCTGCGTTCCAAACCAGCAAATCCTGTATGCGCAACAGTTGCAGACGATTGAAGGCATTGACCTGCAGACAGAAAAGAATGACCGCCAGACCAATCAGGCTCATTTCCAGGGAGTCGCTTTGCATGAAGCTGAAAGCACCAAATGCAGGGGTCTCAAGAGAAACACTGCCAATCTCAACGGGATACAACCTAACCAAGTGTAGTTGTATTAAAAGCAACAAGATATCCAACACGATACAACTGATTGTGTAAATAAAACGAGGATGCGTAATCCACCTCATCCAGGTTTTGGAATGCCTGAAGTCCGACAAATTGGGATAACCCAGCGTGAGCGTGCTCAGACGAAGAACGCTCGAAAAACTAAGAATATGAAGACCGAAAGCCCATAGGTGGTCTGTGTAAACAAGCCAGATCCCTGTTTGCCAAAATTTGAGGAGTGGGTAAGCAAAGGTGAGGAGCACTGCAACAAGCGCTACAGTGACAATGCGGTTTGTTGGCTGTTCACCCCAATGAACGGTGGACCAAGCAATCCAGGCAGACACAACAACCGCCGAAGACCAGTAGATCGCCAGTAAGCCGTTTGAAAACATCCAGCCCACCAAGGCGGAATCCAGCATCAGAAATACCGCTGCGGGCAAAAGCGCCGCTCCCAGCCCACCCCAGTAAAACCCAATTTTGAGGTACGGCGTCAAAGACTCTGCAGAAAAAAGACCAGAGTTTACGCTCCCATTCACTGGCCGCAAAAAACTGTGCAACAGCAACAAATCCGACAACTAACATCAATGGCAACAAATGAGCCACGTGCTCACTCCTTCAGAGAGGATCAACACAAAGACAACATTGCAGGTTTGTTTGTCAGGAAAAAACAAATTCTCTGCAAAACAGAGCGTCTGAAAAGAGTTTACTGTTTAAAAAAGTACCAAAATTTGGATGGACGCATAGTTTAGGATGCACGTTTGACGTTGCCAAGTATGCGATCTGAAATTTGCTCTGAATATTGCACTTGTTCACAACTTGAAGTGATGATGCTGCAGGGGCGTGATTTGCTCACGATTTTAAAAATTCGGGCAAAAAAATACCGCCTCGTGGGCGGTTATTTTTTAAATTATTGATTTCAATAAGAAATCTGGTGGGCCCAGTAGGACTTGAACCTACGACCAAAGGATTATGAGTCCTCTGCTCTAACCAACTGAGCTATGGGCCCGAAAACCTTTTAAAGGGCTTTTTTTAAAGCCCTTGCTTAATACAGTTATTTTACCGCTGATTAGCCAAGTTCTGAAATCAGAACTCGGCTCAGGCTGCTACAGCAGTGATCAATTGCCTTCCAGGAAGCTCTTTAGTTTGTCTGAGCGGCTTGGATGGCGTAACTTCCGTAAGGCTTTGGCTTCAATTTGACGAATACGCTCGCGGGTTACATCGAACTGCTTGCCCACCTCTTCCAACGTATGATCCGTAGACATTTCAATACCAAAACGCATGCGAAGTACTTTTGCCTCGCGCGGTGTCAGGGAATCGAGAACCTCTTTGGTGACATAACGCAGGCTGGAGTACTGGGCTGCATCGGATGGCGCAATGGTGGTGTTGTCTTCAATGAAGTCGCCGAGGTGGGAATCGTCATCGTCGCCGATGGGCGTTTCCATGGAAATCGGCTCTTTCGCAATTTTAAGTATTTTACGAATTTTGTCTTCCGGCATTTCCATGCGTTCGGCCAAGGTGGCTGGATCGGGTTCAATACCGGTTTCCTGCAAAATCTGACGGCTGATTCGATTCATCTTGTTGATGGTTTCGATCATGTGAACCGGAATACGGATGGTGCGCGCTTGGTCTGCAATGGAACGGGTGATGGCCTGACGAATCCACCATGTGGCATACGTTGAAAACTTGTAACCACGGCGGTATTCGAACTTATCCACGGCCTTCATCAAACCGATGTTGCCTTCTTGAATCAAATCAAGGAATTGCAAACCACGGTTGGTGTATTTTTTGGCAATGGAAATTACCAAACGCAAGTTGGCCTCAATCATTTCCTTCTTGGCGTTGCGCGCTTTGCGCTCGCCGTCGCCCAACTTCTTGGCGATGGCGCGAAGGTCTTCAAGCGGCACAACAAACTGCTTTTGCAGATCAATCAGCTTTTGCTGTGATTCTTGAATGGACGGCAAATGGCGTGTCATGGTGGAAGACCAGATTTCGCCAGACTTCGACAAACCAACCGCCCAATCGAGATTGGTTTCATTGCCTGGAAAACTGGCAATGAAACGCTCTTGACCCATGCCGACCCGGTCTACTGCAATGCGGCGAATGTCGCGTTCAATGCGGCGAACACGGTCCATCTGACCACGCAGGGTGTCGCAGAGCTTTTCAACAGACTTGGCAGTGAAGCGGATAGTCATGAACTTGTCAGCCACAATTTTTTGTGCCGAACGGTATTCCAGAGAGCCGTAAACGGCGGCCTTCATTGCTTCAAAAGCGGTGCTGATTTCAGTGATTGCTGACAGTACGTTTTGCTTGAGTTCTTCCAACTGCTTGCTAGACAAACCTGTGCCGCCAGCCTCAGCGTCTTCGGCCTCATCTTCATCAACCGGCAATTCTTCAGTTTCTGGCAAGACTTCGGCGTTCGGGTCAATGATGCCGTCGATGACGTCGTCCACAGCCAGTTCGCCTGCGCGAATTTTTGCACCCATTTCCAATACTTCGTTGATGGTGCTTGGACATTCGGCGATAGCCATCACCATGTCGCGCAGACCTTCTTCAATTTTCTTGGCAATGACGATTTCGCCTTCGCGGGTCAGCAACTCCACAGTGCCCATTTCGCGCATGTACATGCGCACAGGATCTGTGGTGCGGCCAAACTCGGAATCTACTGTTGAGAGCGCGGCTTCGGCCTCTTCTTCAGCGTCGTCTTCGGAACTGACAACGGGTGCGTTGTCGTTCATTAGCAATGTTTCAGCGTCAGGTGCCTGTTCGAAAACCGAAATGCCCATGTCACCAAAAGTGGAAATGATGGTTTCAATGGCTTCCGGATCAACAACATCTTCGGGCAGGTGATCGTTGATTTCAGCGTAAGTCAGAAAACCGCGTTCCTTGCCCAGCTTGATCAGAATTTTCAAACGGTTGCGACGCGCTTCCAATTCTTCTTCGCTGCCTGCCGTTTGCGTGAAGTAGCTGGAATTGATGAGCGCACGCTCTTTGGCCTTGGAATTGCGCTTGGGCTTGGCCACTGGCGCTTCCACAATTTTAGCGGCCACTTCTTCCACTTCAACGCCGTCAAGCTCATCGCCCAAGGCTTCATCGGAAATGAGGCCTGAACCGGCGTCCATGTCCTCCAGACCATCGTCGCCATCAAGGTCAGCATCGGAGCCACCAGAGGATTTGGCCTTGCCCGCTGGCTTGTCAGCCTTGGGTTTGCGACCACGCTTCACCGTTTCCTCTGAGGAGGCACTGACCGGCTTGGCTTTTTTCACTTTGGTTTCCTTGACGGTTTCATTCACATTTTCATTCACAGCGTCTTCGTTCAAGGTTTCTTTGGCTTTTTTGGTCGTTTGCTTGGCGGGTGTTTTCACGGAATCCTTTACCTCAACAGAGGCTTTTCCACTGGACGACGCTTTGGAATTCACATCGCTTTGTTGGAGTTCATCAGGTGTTGCCTTGGCGCTTGCCATTGCAACGGTTTTCTTAGGTGACAATTGGGCCTCTAAAGTTTCAGTTTTTTCAGAATTTGCCACTGTTTTCGCTGTCGTTTTGCTGGCTTTACCAGATTTGGACTGACCCGCTTGCCCAGCGTCTGTGTGTTTATCGACAGAATCTGAATTTTCGCGATGGTTTGGCATCACTGAGCTACCCTCTGACACTGACTGCTTGACTGGTTGATCGGCAGACTTCCTGGCGGACTCTGCGTCTGGTTTTAGAAAAGCATTTAGAAACTTGAACATTTAGATGCCCGGGGCTTTCTATACGAATAGTCTGCACAAGACTGAAAAATAAAAACGGCAGACCCCTGAAAAACAAGGACCACACGAAATCGAACCGCATATTATATCTTAGAAACCCGGATATTTTTCAAGAATTGACGCTTTTCAGTCAAATCCCTGTAATAAAGCCGCATTTCATCGGTGGTCAGCCCCTCGGAAATGAGTGCACTGATTTCATCGGCCATCCACCCATCAAGACATTGATACATTACAGACTGAATTTCAGTTTCAAAATCCAGCTTTTCATCCAGCCGGGGCGAATCCGCCACAGCACCGTCCACCCAAGCCTCATGCAGCGTGCCGCGAAACTGCTCGGTCAGCTGCGCTGTACTGGTTGAACCCTGTGCAACCGCATCGGCAATACAAGACAACAGCACAGCCAGCGAGGCGCGAGACTCACGCAACCCTGCAACACTGGAGGCAAAACAGGTTCGCAGGTCGTTGCACAACCCCACAAACTCTGGCGCTGCCAACACCAAGGAACCCAACCTGCGCTCGGGCTCGGCAGACTTCGCTCGGGTTCCACCTGAACCGGTACCGCCGGGCCGTCGGTTTGGCGTGTACTGCATGGCGCCACCGTCTTTTTTACGCAAACCCAGCTGCTGCTCCAACTCTGCAGGGCTTGCAGCCAACTGCTCAGCCAGACTTCTCACCAAAGCCACACGGTAGGCGCCCGGCGGCACTTGCTGAAGCAAGGGGCGCAACATGCCCACACCGGCCGCCCTGCCCTCCACCTGCCCCAGCGGATGGCGTTTTGCCATTTCCTGCATCAAATAGACCGACAAAGGCAGAGCGGTATTGACCGCTTGATCAAAAGCCTCGGCACCCATTTCACGAATGAAGGAATCGGGGTCGTGCTCGGTCGGCAAAAACAGAAACTCTATGCGGCGGTTTTCACCCGCGTATTGCAAACTTGCCTCCAGCGCGCGCCAAGCCGCCTTGCGTCCGGCGGTATCGCCATCAAAACTGAACACCACACGGTCTGTCTGTCTGAAAAGTCGCTGAACATGGTGCGGCGTAACAGCAGTGCCCAGTGTGGCCACTGCATTTTCAAACCCCCACTGCGCCAAAGCCACCACGTCCATGTAGCCCTCAGTCACCAAAGCGTAGGCTTTCGCACGAATGGCGCTGCGAGCCTCGAACAGGCCATACAACTCTTGCCCCTTGGAAAAAAGGGGGGTTTCTGGCGAATTCAAATATTTGGGCTCGCCCGGACCAATGACTCGACCACCAAAACCAATGATGTCGCCACGGATATTGCGTATGGGAAAAGTGACACGGTCGCGGAAACGGTCATAACGCCTGCCCGGCTTGCCCTCAGAAGATTCGGACTCCACAACCAGACCGCACTCAATCAAGTCTGGTGTGCTTTCATAATCTGAAAACGCGGTGCTCAAGCCTTGATAGCCTGGCGGGGCAAAACCCAGCCCGAAACGCTTGGCAACAATACCGGTGAGGCCACGCTGCTTCAAATACTCAATGGCTTGTGGATAACGCTTCAAGGATTGCGCGTAGAAGCCTTGCGCAAGGTTCATGCGCTCAACCAGCGTGAGCTGCCGGGAGCGCTGCTCCCCTTCGGCTGCATCGGTTTTTTCATAAGGCACTTCAATGCCTTGTTGCGATGCAAGTTGCTCGACAGCTTCAGGAAAAGGCAAGCCCAAATGCTCCATCAAAAAGCTGATGGCAGAACCATGGGCACCGCAGCCGAAGCAGTGATAGAACTGTTTGGGTTGATTGACAGAAAATGAAGGCGATTTTTCACGGTGAAACGGACACAGACCCGTGAGGTTTGCGCCGGTTTTTTTAAGCTGAACGTAGCGACCCACGAGCTCAGCGATATCGACCCTGTAAAGAAGGTCTTGGATAAAGCTTTGAGGAATCATGAGGGACCACTCCAAACCACCTTAACAACGGCAAAAGAAGCCGAACGCGCAGGAACTGCTGGAAAGAGCCCGAACCAAATCAGGCTGAAGGTGCCAAACGCTTTTTAACCAAGGCAGACAGCGCACCCATATCGGTGCGACCTGCGACCTGCGGCTTGAGCAGCGCAATCACTTTTCCCATGTCTTGCGGACCGGAGGCGCCCGACTGAGAGACCGCCGCTTCCAGAAGATCTGTAACTTCTTGGGCCGACAGCGCTTTGGGCAAGTACAGGTTAAGCACCTCAATTTCAAAGCGTTCGTTCTCAGCGGATTCGGGACGGCCACCGGCATCAAATTGCGCGGCTGCTTCTTTTCTCAGCTTGATTTGCTTTTCAACCAAGGCAACCACCGCCGCATCGTCGAGTTCGATTCTTTCATCGACCTCCCGTTGCTTGATGGCTGCAGTGAGCATACGCAAAACATTCAGCTTTGCCTGCTCTCTGGCTTTCATGGCGACTTTTACGTCGTCAGTGATGCGTAATTTTAAAGACATTGAGATTCCGAACCGGGAATCAATACATCTTCTTAGGCAACATCTGGCTGCGCAGACGCTTGTAGTGACGCTTTACAGCAGCTGCTTTCAGACGCTTGCGCTCTGAAGTTGGCTTCTCGTAGAACTCGCGTGCGCGCAGTTCGGTCAAAAGACCGGTTTTTTCGATAGTGCGCTTGAAACGGCGCAGAGCAACTTCAAATGGCTCGTTTTCTTTAACACGAATGGTTGGCATGCGTGGAATCCAAAAAATAGGTTAGCTGCCGGGAATTCCGACAAAGACGAAAATGATAGCACGCCCTGAGCAGATCAACAAGCCGCCCTAGAGACCGGCAACGCCAGACCCAGCAGATGTTCAATGGCCTGCGCCAGGGAAGTGGTGTTGCCCGTGGCGTAGAACGCCAATGCGGGACTGACGGGTTGCTCTGCCAGACAACCCTCCAGCGCGAGTCTGCGCTGGGTTTCACGGGCCACCGGCAAACCGGTTTCCAGCACTTGAACTGACTGCCCGGCCAAACGTTGTATGAGCGGCGCCAAAAAAGGGTAGTGCGTGCATCCCAACACCAGTACGTCGGCGCCCTGCCCCACCAGCACGCTGATGTAGCGGCTGAGCAAAGACTCAATGTCTGGCCCGGTGAGTTCGCCCTGCTCTACAAACTCCACCAGACCCGGGCAAGGCTGCACCAACACGGTTTTGTCTGCCGCATAACCTTGCACCAAAGCCCTGAATTTTTCGCTGGCCAGCGTATTGGATGTCGCCAAAATACCCAGAACACCCGTTCGCGTTTGCATGGCGGCAGGTTTAACGGCGGGCTCTATGCCCACCACCACAGCGTTTGGAAAACACTCGCGTACCTGGGAAATGGCCGCCGCTGTTGCGGTGTTACAGGCAATAACGAACGCTTTGGCATGCAGCTGGTTCAGACAAAAACGGGCCACCGCCAGCGTTCTTTCCGCAATGAAGGCCTGCGGGCGGTCACCATAGGGCACATGGGCATTGTCTGCCACATATACAAATCGCTCGTTGGGCAGCACCTCCATGAGGCTGCGCAACACCGACAAACCGCCAACACCGGAATCAAACACGGCGATGGGGGCAGTTTTCAATGTATCGGGTGCGTCTTTAAAGAGGTCGCTCACGTTGCAAACCATCGCCTGAAGTGTGGAAACAAACGCATGATATGGCAAACTGCGGACTGTCGGATACTGCAACCTCTGAAGATGAAATTCGAACATTTGGTACAAATCAATGACACCACACTGTTTGCGCTGCAACCGTTAAGCCGGACGCAACTGTGGCAAGGCTTGATGGCGCGCGCCTATCAGCCCACCGACTTCCTGATTGGTCTGGAAGCCTGTGACATTACGAAGGAAGAAACACTGGCTGGCGTCACCACGCTACAACGTAAGCTGGATTTCGGTGCCTTCAAGATGCAGGACACGCTGACGCTTGAACCCCTGCAGCGCACCACCATTGTGGTGGACGCCACCGAGATGTTTTCTGCCAGCCGTTTGAGCATTGCCATTGAGGAACCCACACCGGGCGATCTGTTTTTACGTTTCACCTATGAATGGGAGGAAGCGACTGCAGACTCGGCTTTGGACCTCACCACGCTGGAAATCAGAAAGCAGGCCTATAAAAATGCAGACTTGGACACCGTGCAGCGGATTCGGGAAATGACACACGATTGCCCTTCTGGTGAAAAGCTCCATTGAAGCCGAAAATGAACCGTGTCTTGATTGCCTCGGCGGTGTTGTTTGCCGGGAGCCTGATCAGTGTGGCCTGTACAAGCCTGAACCCGTACTTCACGGCTTCGAAAGCGCACCATCGCAGCGATGGCTTCGTCAATACCGATGGCTCGCGGATCGAAAAAAATGCGGATGACCTTTGGGCCTGGGTGAAAGAAAACTTTAACTCCGGCCGCCCGAAACCACCGAGCACTTTTGTACAGGGCTACAACTTCCCAGTGATCACGCCAGACCGAGACTGGCTAACAAACAACCGGACGCAAACCAGCTTCACCTGGTTGGGTCACGCCACCATGCTGCTGCAGACCGGCGGGCTCAATGTG
>JAJTDO010000084.1 GCA_021300475.1 Burkholderiales bacterium
CAGGTGACACCATGGTGGCCATTGACCCGCGTTACTTCCGCCCCAGTGAAGTGGAAACCCTGTTGGGCGACCCCACCAAGGCCAAGGAAAAACTGGGTTGGGTGCCGCAAATTACCTTGCCTGAAATGGTCAAGGAAATGGTGGCTGCTGACCTGAGCGAAGCGCAACAAACCGCCTTGCTGAAAAAGCACGGCTACAAAGTGTCCGTGGGCAGGGAATAAGCACAATGACCATTTCTCGCAACAGCAAAATTTACGTGGCGGGTCACCGCGGCATGGTGGGTTCCGCCATTGTCCGGCAATTGCAGGCGCAAGGCTTCACTGATTTGTTGCTGCGAACCCATGCTGAATTGGACCTGACTTCGCAGGCCGCTGTTCGTTCGTTTTTTGCGCAGGAAAAGCCCGATGCGGTGGTGTTGGCCGCGGCCAAAGTGGGCGGCATTCATGCCAACAACACTTACCCGGCAGATTTCATTTATGAAAACCTGATGATGCAGGCCAACGTCATTGAAGCGGCCCATGCCAACGGCGTTCAAGACCTTTTGTTTCTGGGGTCTTCCTGCATTTACCCCAAGTTGGCCGAACAACCCATGCGTGAAACCGCATTGCTCACCGGTGTATGGCCCCAACGACAATTTCCACCCGGACAACAGCCATGTCATTCCCGCCATGATGCGACGCTTCCATGAGGCCAAGCGTCGTGGTGATGCACAAGTGGTGGTGTGGGGCACGGGCAAGCCAATGCGGGAATTTTTGTATGTGGACGACATGGCGGCGGCCAGCCTGCATGTGCTGTTTCTTGATGCAGCCACCTACGAGGCCAATACCCAACCCATGCTCAGCCACATCAATGTGGGCACCGGGGTCGACTGCACCATCGCTGAATTGGCACAAACGCTGAAAAAAGTGATTGGCTTGCAGGCTGAACTGGTGTTTGACACCAGCAAGCCTGACGGCACCCCCAGAAAACTGATGAACGTTGATCGCCTTGCCAGTTTAGGTTGGCAGGCCAGCATTGACCTGGAAAGCGGTTTGCGCAGCACCTACGCCTGGTTCCTTGAAAACGTGGAACAATTGCGGGCATGAATCCGCCCCGGTTGCAGTTGCCAGTGCTGGGGCACTTGCCTGAACTGCAGTGGGCGCAAGTGGTTCGGTTGGCACCCTTGGTTTCCATTGATCTGATTGTCACCAACCCGGATGGCGAGGTGTTGCTGGGCAAACGCTTAAACCGGCCGGCAAAAGACGGTTGGTTTGTACCGGGCGGCGTGGTGCGCAAGGGCGAGCACCTTGAGTCGGCGTTCACCCGGCAGTGCGAAACCGAACTGGGTTTGAGTTTCAGTGGGCGCCACCACTATTTTGACGGTGTGTATGAGCACCATTACCCGGACAACTTTTCTGAGGATGCCAGCTTTGGTACACACTATGTGGTGTTGGCCCATCGCTTGAGCTTGTCGGCCCAGCAGTTGGCCTCGCACCAGTTTCCGAATGCGCAGCACGGCCGCTACACGTGGATGAGCCCGGCGCAGTTGTTGGCACATCCGGATGTTCATCTGCATGTGAAAGATTATTTTCAACGCGCCTGATGACAAACATTTTTTTCAGGCAACGACGATGAAGGATTTAGGCATGACACTGTTTCCCGTCATTCTTTGCGGTGGTTCTGGTTCAAGGCTCTGGCCGCTGTCCCGCGATTTGTATCCCAAGCAGTTTTTATCGCTCACGGAAGCAGACTCCATGCTGCAATCCACGCTGCGCAGGGCTGCCAAGGTCAGCACGCAAGCGCCGGTTCTGGTGTCCAACGAAGCCCACCGGTTTTTGGTGGCAGAGCAGGCGCGCGCCGCCGGTATTGCCGTGTCCGACCTTATTCTTGAACCCGTTGCCCGCAACACTGCGCCCGCCATTGCTGCAGCCGCATTTCGTTGCCTGCAACAATCGCCAGACGCGCTGCTGTTGGTCATGCCCTCAGACCAACTGATCACAGACCAAGACGGCTTTGGTCTCGCGGTGTCTGCAGCGGTGGCATCGGCCAGCACCGGGCGCTTGGTCACCTTTGGTGTCACCCCCAGCTTTCCTGCCACCGGTTACGGTTATATCCGCGCTGCGGAAAAGTTGTCCACCGACAGCGTCACCGCCGTTGCAGTGGCACAGTTTGTTGAAAAACCCGATGAACACAAAGCCACGGAATTTTTGTCCACAGGGCAATACCTCTGGAACAGCGGTATGTTTGTTTTCAAGGCAGCGGTGTTTCTGGAAGAGCTTAAAAAATATGCGCCTGAGATGTACAACACGGTTGAGGCGGCGGTGCAGGGCGGTCAGTCTGACCTGGATTTTTTCCGTTTGAGCCAAGCCGATTTTGCAAAGTCGCCCTCCGACAGCATTGACTACGCTGTGATGGAAAAAACCGAAAAAGCGTCTGTGGTTCCGTTGAACCTGAGTTGGAGTGATGTGGGCGCCTGGGACGCCGTGTGGGATGAATCAGGCAAAGATGCCCAAGGCAATGCCTTGCTGGGCGACGTCATGAGCCACGACACCCGCAACAGCTTTGTGAAGTCCACCAGTCGCATGGTGGCCACCGTTGGCATCACTGATCTGGTGGTGGTGGAAACCCCGGATGCGGTGTTGATCGCCCACAAAGACAAATCGCAAGACGTTAAAAAAATCGTGGAGCGCCTGAAGGCTGAAAACCGCAGCGAACACAAAACCCACCGCGAAGTATTCCGCCCGTGGGGCAGTTACGACTCCATCGGCAATGGCACACGGTTTCAAGTCAAGCGCATCACCGTGAACCCGGGTGCGCGGCTTTCTCTGCAAATGCATCACCACCGGGCCGAGCACTGGATTGTGGTGTCCGGCACCGCACGGGTAAGAAAAGGCAAGGAAGAGTTTCTGATGACGGAAAACCAGTCTTGCTACATTGCCGTGGGGGAAACCCACTTTCTGGAAAATCCGGGTGTTATTCCCCTTGAGCTCATTGAAGTTCAGTCGGGTTCCTACTTGGGCGAAGATGACATTGTGCGTTTTGAGGACCGGTACGGACGTCTCTGATTTTTTTGTAGGCAATCACTGACAAGCAAATACGATTTCCGCTGAATGACACCAGTGCCTGCAGGCCCCAATCTACCCCCTTTGGGGGGATAGACAAACCTTGCTTTTCAGTGTTTCTTTTCGCACATTGCAAGTTTGCTCCATAACACAAGCCTTCAGGCTATTACATTTCTGTCTCCCTGCATCAAAAGAATACAGGGGAAGAGATGTTGTTCAGGGGGCAGTGTGGTCGTTTTTGGCTCGCGTTGGGTCTGTTGGGGGTTTTGCCCTCGCTGCCTGTGCGCGCAGATTCCCCTTCCACTGTGGCTGCACACGTACAAATACCCGCATTGGGTTTTAGTTTCTCCAGTCTGTTTGAAACCCGCGCCACCATTACCTTTGAAAGCTTTCCAGTTGAACCTGTGATGGCCAGAGCCCAGCAAGTGGTTCAGAACCTTCAAGGGCAGGTCAGTAATCCGATTTTTGTGGTGCATGTGCACCGCAAAGAAATTACGCCGACAGCAGCGGTCACCAGTGCCGCCGGCATGTGCATCGTGGTGCTCAATAAAAATCCTGAGGGTTGGGCCGTCTGGGACCGTTTTTTCGAGTCGCAAACAGCTGAGCAGCGGATGAACATGGTGGAACTTGCCGTGGCACATGAAATTGGACATTGCGTGCAACACCAGGACCTTCAAAGCCAAGGGTTGTTTGGTTCAGAAAACGAGCTTGAGGTGCAGAGTGTTCCCGCAACCATTGATTCCGAGTTGTTTGCAGATGTCTATGCCGGTGTTTATGCGCAGCGCCACATGGGAGAGCCTGGCGTTTCAGCGCTGAAGACCTTGATGGATGTACGTCAGCGCTTTTCCTGGTTGGAACCCACGCATGACACGGCTTCACCGCTGAAGGCGCTCATGCCTGAATTCTCGCAAACGTCGATGTCGTTTGCCCCCCGGCCTTTGTCTTTAAAGGCGCTTGACCTGCTCAGCGAACTGCCAAAAAAATAAGCCTTAAAATCTCGCTGCGATACGTATTTGAACAGACTCACTATTAATGTGTGCCGTGCTTTGCTCTGAAGTTTTTTATACTCTAGAACCTGATGAGCAAAACAAGTGCCTACTGCAATGAATAAGATCAAGGCATTAAAAATAGAATTGCTGACCACGTTTCTGAGTCTGCTGACCCTGTTATTGTCTGTGTACTATGTCAGTCATGCGCTGCCAGATGCCTCTGCTCTGAAACAGCTTGCCAAACTCAAGGTTTCCCAGCAGTCCCAGCCTTCGCCAAGTGCGTTTTTTCTTGGTAGTTTATTGGGCTTGCATGAAATTACGTTTGAGAACTTTCCGCTTGAACCGGTCGAAGCCTTGGCCAATCAGATGGCCTTAAAATTGCAGCCCGGCATTACACGCCCGATCCGGGTGGTCAGTCTTTACAGAAAAGAACCTACGCCATTGGCTGCCTTTAGCAAAGGGCAGGCGGTTTGCACTATCGTGCTGAACAAAAATCCCAGTGGCTGGGCTCAGTGGAATTATTTTTTCAGTGTGGCCGATCCCAGCGAGCGAATGAATATTGTCGAGTTGTCTATCGCGCATGAAATCGGTCACTGTGCGGACATTGAAACCTCGCGGGCTGCAGGTATCAATGTGAAATCAAAATCGGTGCTCTCCGGTGAGGTGTTCGCTGATATTTACGCCTCCATCTACGCTAAAGAGCAGATGGGTCGTCGCAGCAAAGTTGCATTGGCGGTGCTCAATGAGGTTCGGGAGGACCTATCGGCCTCGCAACCCGAACATGCAACTGCCAAGTATCTTCACCTGTTGGAAGCAAGAATCAACAAAGCGACAGAAGAAGATCACCTAGACCCTTCCGAAATTGCCAAAATCAGTTTTGAACTTGGTCACAGCTTTGCCATTTAAAAGGTATTATTTCAAAATAGCCTGTCCGCCTTTTTTACAGGCATCCAGCAAGGCCTGCTGAGCCGCTTCCGTTTTCATGGCCCTGGCCAGCATCACACCGCCCACGCACAAGGAAAGTGCGGCCCAAGTTTTTTCAGTGTCTCCAAGTGTGGACGACAGTTCGCTCACCAATTGCTTGATCTGTTCTTCAAAGCTCTGTTTTACAGGCTCTGAGGCATGTCCTATTTCCGCACTTAAGGCGGGCAGTAAACAGCCTTTTTCCGGCTTTTTCACGTGTGCCAGGCTGAGGTATTTTTCAAGCATTTCAATCGGTGATAACGCGGTATCTGACCTCGCGACAAACATGGCGGCGGAACGCTTTATCTCTGCCAAAACAATTTCGCTGAGTAAATCTTGTTTGGTGGAAAAATGCTTGTAGAAGGCGCCTCCTGTCATGCCGGCGCTGCCCATCAGGTCATCGACCCCTGTGGTGCCGAAGCCGTTCTTTTTTGCCAAAGCTGCCGCAGAGGAAATAATCTTGCTGCGTGCTTCGGCTTTGTGTTCTGTGCTGTATCTCATGATGGGCTTATCAATGCATTGGTTCAATCAGAGGGTCTCACACATGGGCGTCGGTGTCCACATGGCTGGATTCAGGGCAGTTCTGTATCGCTTTTAGTATCATTTCTGAGGCTTTTTCGCCGATCATCGTGGCTGCTGCATTGGTGTTCCCTCCAACAACAGTGGGCATGACAGAGCAATCCACCACCCGCAACCCTGCAAGGCCATGCACTCTGAGTTGTTCATCAACCACAGCCATTTTATCCGCACCCATTTTGCAGGTTCCCACCGGGTGGTAAGCGGTTTCCGCAGTGGCACGTACCCAGGCCGCCAAGTCTTCATCACTTTGTATGTGCGCGCCCGGTGCCATCTCATCAGCGGTGAAGGGAGCCAAGGCCGGTTGCCGAACAATATCCCTCACTTGTTTAATGCCTTCCACCAAGCGTGTGATGTCTCGCTGGTGTGCGCCGTAATTCGGGTCTATGACAGGTGCTGCAAACGGGTCTGCACTGGCCAGCGTTACGCTGCCTCTGGAAAGCGGTCGAAGGTCATACACCATCACACAATAGGCATAGTGCCGAATCATGGGCCACAGATTCAAGCCGTGTTTGGTCGCTGCGCCAGGTAGGAAATGGAGTTGCAGGTCAGCAATGGGTTCCTTGGGGTTTGATCGGATGAACCCACCGGATTCCGCCAAGTTGCTGGTCAATTCCCCTTTTTTGAACCGGACGTAGCGGTACAGCTCCCGTAACCAGCGAAACAGCGCAGAGGGTCGGAAAGAAACAGGGTCTCGCGTTTTGCCTCGCATCACCAAAAAAACGTCCAGGTGGTCTTGCAAATTCTGCCCCACACCTTCAAGTGCATGCTTTACTGGTATGCCGTGCTTCTGAAGTTCTTCTGCGGGGCCAACACCCGAGAGCATCAGCAATTGTGGCGAGTTAAACGCCCCGCCGCTGAGAATTACTTCACGGCGTGCCTTAACCTCGGTAATTTTCCCTGCGTGTTTGAAACGCGCGCCAACCGCCCGTTTGCCTTCCAGCAAGACCTGCATCACATGGGCGCCGGTGAGGATGGTCAGGTTGCTGCGGTGGCTGATGGGCCACAAGTAAGCCCTTGCGTTGCTGCAGCGTTGTCCTTCTTTCTGAAACACACGGTACAAGCCCACACCGAATTGATCTTCGCCATTGAAGTCTGTGCAGGCAGGCAGGCCGTATTGTTGGCCAGCGGCAACAAACGCTAGGGAAATCGGGTTGTTGCTGACCCGTTCTGCGATGTTTAAGGGGCCGTTGCTGCCATGGTAGCGGCTGATGGCTGCCATGGCCTGGGCGGGGGTATTGATTGGAACGGTATAGGTTTCAGATTTCTTGAAGTAGGGCAACACTTCAGCGTAAGACCAGCCTTTGCAGCCCAGGCTGGCCCAGTGGTCATAGTCCCACGCGTGGCCTCTGATATAAACGGTTGCATTGATGGAGCTTGAACCGCCTAAGGTCTTACCTCGTGGTTGAAACATGACACGCTGGCCAAGATGCGTTTGCGCTTTCGTCCAGAATTGCCAATTGAATTTTTTGCTGTGCATCAGCGCCACAATGCCAGTGGGCATGTGAATAAACGGGTTGCGCTTGTCGTCCGGCCCGGCTTCCAACAGCAGAACCGTGAACTTTCCGTTTTCTGAAAGCCGGTTCGCTAGAACGGACCCTGACGAGCCTGCGCCAACAACAATAAAATCGTAAGAAGTGCTTGCCATGTGTCCCCTGTCATCGCTTGTTCGTTTTTTTTACAAGCGTACACCACAAGTGCTGATCAGGGGTTTTTAGGCATGTTGTTGCAAGGGTAATCCCCCCTGCAAAGAAGGCGGTTCAAAAGTAGAATTTCAACCTCAAGGAAGAAAGTTCTATGAAGACTGTAGTGGTCTAATAAAAACGGACACTGAAATAGGTGGATAATTTACCTGTAGAGGAAATCCGCATGACAAATAAACGCAGAACGTTCGACGCCAGCTTCAAGCTTCAAGTCGCCAGCATGATTGTAGAACAAGGTATGAGCGTGTCGCAGGTGTGCAAAGACATGAAATTGGCCGAGAGCGCGGTTCGACGTTGGGTGGCACAATTGCAGTCGGAGCAAGGGGGCCTGCCTGGAATAGGCAAACCACTTACTGCCGAACAAATCCGCATTCGTGAACTGGAAGCCCAGAATCGACAACTGCGCATGGATGTCGACATATTAAAAAAAGCATCGGCCTTCTTTGCCCGGGAACTGAAATGAACTACCGGTTGGTTCAGCAGTTGCAACAGAAGGCCATTCCCACAGCTCAAGCATGTCGTGTACTGGGTGTATCGCGCTCTGGATTTTATGCAGCACAACAGCGGCTACGGCAGCCTGTCACGTTATGCCCCGCCAGTATTCACTTGCAAGCAGCGTTTAGCGCCAGTGGAAAAACTTACGGTAGCCGACGTCTGCAAACCAGCCTGAAACGACAGGGGTTGCCACTGGGTCGTTACCGGGTTCGCAGCCTGATGCAACAACACGGGATAAGGTCTGTTTGGAAGCGAAAATTTGTCCATACCACTGACAGCAAGCATAATTTACCGGTCGCAGAGAACATCTTGAATCGTCAATTTGAGCCTGCTCAGCCAAACACCGTCTGGGTCAGCGATATTACTTATATTCGCACCCGTAGCGGATGGCTGTATCTGGCGGCTGTGCTGGATTTGTACTCACGTAAAATTGTGGGTTGGGCGATGGCACCCAACATGGCCGCAGAGTTGGTTTGTGCTGCGCTACAAATGGCGATTACCCAGCGCAATCCTGCACCAGGTCTCATTGTGCATTCGGACCGTGGCAGCCAATACGC
>JAJTDO010000085.1 GCA_021300475.1 Burkholderiales bacterium
GTACGCCGCCCGGATGATTTGCTCATGATGGTCTCCTGCCACGGCTACCTTGCCATGGCGTAAAACCCCAATAATGCACTTATCCGACCTGTTCAGTTTTGCCGAGCCACTTCTTACCTCCCCTCGCAGGGGCTGCTTACCCCGTGTTAAGCAGCGTTAGACAAGAAGAATCTGCCTCCCCCCTTTTTTATGATGCTCGCATTCATGGCGACATTGAAGGCTTTATTCAGAGCGATTTGGGCCGGCGTTGCATCGCTGAAGTGACTAAGAACGCTAACGACTTAATGTTTTTCAGTTCTACGAAGGGGGTTGATTCCAATGAAAGTGGCGTGGTGCTTGGCACGGCGGCGGCTCAATACTTCACGTTTTCCCAACGGTTGGCAGCCCTTGACGGGAAAGGCGTTGAAAGCAAAGATTTTTTAAGCTTTGGCAAGCGAGCCCTCCATGAGTTGTGTGAACAAATTGAAAATATTAATATTTCGTCAAGTCTGAAGCGCGGTGTGCTTGTCGAGTTGAGCAGGTCCTTGACTGTGTGCGCCCCAGGCGTTATCACAGCAATTCGCGATGCAGTGCGGAATCTGGCGCTAACCCCCGATTTAAAAAGTGCTTTAGGCAAACTACGCAATCAGATTGCTGTACAAGCGGTGCAATCTGAGGTGGCGAAGTGGATCAATGATGGAGAGATCCCTATCGGCAATGAAGTGCATTACGTTAATGCCTGTCTATCTTTATTTGCAACACAGTTCAAGCTTGATGCGTTTGAGGACTCTCTGGCGCCATCATCGCTGCCACAGGAATGCCTCGACTCCATTAAATGCGCATTGACGAACCTTTTAGAAGAGGGTGCGTTGCTCATTAAATTCAGTGACGATTATCAACACTTGGTAAAAACCCGCCTTTACGAGTCTTTGCAACATCCGTTTGCAAGCGATCTGCAGTGCCATGATTACACTGCCTTGAAAGACAGACTCGATGTTTTGTTACATGAAGAGTTCCCCCGCCATGGTTTCTACATTGAGCCTGAGGCGTTGTTCGAGTTAAGGGGAGGCGAAGAGGGCGCGTTTGACTTATCTTACAAATCAAACAAAATCTTGCAGAAGTTGGTGTTGCTGTGTAAGGGGCAGCAACTCTTTGATGAAGCGCCAGTCGAAATCATCAGAATTACCTCAGCCGAAAATGGCGCATTGACCGAACCTTTGAATTTCTGCTGCATGGGCGACCGCGAGTGGGTTGAAACGGGAAGCCTTTTACCTGATTCGGAACACCGCGAATACGTCAGAGACATTGAATTGAATGATCGCTTTTGGCTGTTTGACCAAATTGGGGACGGTAAACAGCTTTCTATGGGGTTTTCAAAGCGTATTTGCGATCTGTTTACAGGGCTGACCTCAACAAAGGACGTAACTACACTGGCCATGTATTTTTCCCAACGTTTGCGTGATCTGAAATTTCAGGGTGCAACAACAGTTGGCCAAGTTCATGAACTGATCTGCAAGCAACTACTTCGAGACAGTAGGTTTGACTTCAAGCAACAGTTTTTGGAAAGTCAGTTGTTGCACTGGCCTGACGAAACGCTGTTTTATTGCTTTGACGATGAAAAGTTGCATTGTCACCTTCTTACTGCATTGAAAACGGGCTTCTCTACTTCGTTGGTGGACAAAAATGGCCACTCTTTTTTGCAGCGTGCCGCAAACACGGGTTTGCTCTCTTTGTTTGCTACTGTGATTACCGATTTTGATTGCAATCCGTTCTTGATCAATGTTCACGGAACAGCATTTTCCGAGCATGCCAACAGCCACAGCTTACAGACTTTTTTGTTTGGCCCGCCTTTGGGTAAAACGTCGGATCTTTCAAACGTAAAACTGCAATGTTATTTTGAAGAGGCTTTGATGCAGAGCACCTGCGAGCTGCATCCAAAGATTTTCTGTGAGGCAGGTCTTTTTCTCGAAGAGGGTCAGACCTTGGTATATGAAGGCACCCCAAAAACTGCAAGGGATTTGCTGCAACATGCAATTGAATTGAGTATCAGCGATTCAATGACAGTGAACAACGCTCAGGCCGCGTTATACCGCTCTGCGCACTTGTTCATCGCCAAAAACCTTGATTCCCTACATCCCCTGACTTTTCCTAATAGCCACATATCTGCCGATCCGCTTTGGGCCTACCAAAAAATGTCACGCAGTCGTCCGGTGTTTGCACTTGCAAAAGTGTATGAATATTTGTTGTCGAGTAGGCTTCATCATGCTTACGAGGACAAAAATGGTTTGTCGCTCTCTGGTCGGGAAGAACTGCTAAATGTCCATTTTAGACATGCTTTACTTTCGTTCAAGGGTGACACGGACACGACATTACTTCTGGAGTGCAGTGCGGTTTTGATAGAGACACCACCAGCCGGCTGTTTTTTGTCTCTTGAGGCATTTCAGATTGTTCTTGCCAGATTGGGTGACTTGGTCAAGCGGCAGCCGAATAATCCCCTTGCCTGGACAGTTTTTGTCCACTTTCGTTTTTTATGCGAGAAAAAATTTTCGCATCACCCATCAAACGGCATGAGCAAGAACGCCATCAGTGCGCTTCAAAAGATTTTATCGCTGGATTGCTGTAATGCCCATGCATGGTCATTGCTTGCGAGATATTTGAACCCTGACCAGACGATACAAATAAACAAGGAGACATTGAGCCCTGCCGATTGCGAGTTGAGGTCTTATGCATACACACCCATAGACCCTGATTCTGGTGCCACTATCATGCACACCGTAGCGAAAAACAGAGACCTTGATACGCTTCGACGCCTTCAGCAGTTTGGTTGCGACATCAATGTAAAAGACAGAGCCGGTACAACACCCATGGATATTATTGTTGGCCAAGGCGATCTGAATATCGCAAACCTGATGATCCGCTAACTGCAGCCAAACCCTCTCGTTTCTATTCTTGAGGTCTGAAAAGTGATAGCCTCCTGATCAAAGATCAAGGAGACAGGCACCATGTTCAAAGAATACGATCAGTACGATGCAACCGGACTCGCCGAGTTGGTTAGAAGTCAGCAGGTCAGTGCTTCAGAGTTGTTGGAAGAGGCCATTTCGCGCAGCGAACGCGTCAACGGCAAGCTGAATTTTTTGGTCAGACCAATGTATGACATTGCCCGTGAACACGCCCGCCACACACCCTACGGGCCGTTCGCCGGTGTGCCTATTTTGCTCAAGGACCTGGCTGCCAATTACGCCGGCGTTCCCATGATGATGGGCAGCCGTTTTTTTCGTGACAGTATTCCTGCGCAAGATTCCGAATATGTGAAGCGCCTGAAGGCGTCCGGCCTGAATATTTTTGGAAAATCAGCAACCCCTGAATTGGGCATCACCCCCTCCACAGAGCCTGAGCTGACCGGACCTGTGCGAAACCCCTGGAATCCGACTCATAGCCCCGGTGGCTCCAGCGGTGGCGCCAGCGCTGCGGTGGCCTCCGGCGTCATTCCCATGGCCAGTGCCAGCGATGGCGGAGGCTCCATACGCATTCCGGCATCGTGTTGCGGTTTGTTCGGTATCAAGCCCAGCCGGGGCCGGGTGCCTTCCGGCCCTGAGGGTGGTGAAGGCTGGTTCGGTTTTATTGCAGAGCATGTGGTGTCGCGCAGTGTTCGCGATTCTGCCATCATGCTTGATGCGCTTCAGGGTGAGTATCCGGCGCAGTTGTTGCGCTTGCCACCGCCGTCCGGTTCGTACGCAGAAGCACTTCAAAAAGCCCCTCGCAAACTTAAAATCGCTTTTTCTACAGACCCTTGTCTAGGCCTTGTTCTTGACCCGGAACTCAAGCAATGCGTGCTTAAAACAGCGAAAGATCTGGAAGCGCTGGGGCATACGGTCGAGGAGGTGGGTTTGCCGATTGACCGCGACGAATTCATCTACAACTATTCCATTTTAATTGCCGCTGAAATCAACGCCACCATCCGTGAAGGCGAAATACTGTTGGGCAAAAAAGCCAGTGCATCAGATTTCGAATTGAGAACCTGGGGCTTGAAGAACATGGGCGAGGCCTTCAACGCTGGCGACATTACCTTGGCCTTGTGGTATATGCAGAAGTTCTCCAGAAACTGGATGACCTACTTTGAACCTTACGATGTGTTGCTGACCTCCACCTTGGGCACCCCGCCTGTGGTTGTGGGCGGCTTGTCACCCGGCTTGGTGGATTCCTTGCTGCTCAAGGCACTGGACAAACTGCCGATTGGCAACATCGCCAAGCGTCGAGACTTCGTCATCAAGGCCGCTGAGCGCGTCTACAACTATTGTTCGCAGACCATGCCAGCCAATGTCACCGGGCAACCCTCCATGAGCGTTCCCCTGCATTTCAGTACTTCCGGCTTGCCGTTGGGCATGATGTTCACCGCGCGGTTTGGCGATGAAACCACCTTGTTCAGTTTGGCCGGGCAACTGGAAAAGGCGCACCCATGGGCGCAAAAGCGACCCCTGATTTGGGCGGGTGAATAGTTTTTAGAAGTTGTTCTGGCGCCTTAGAGTCTTCCCCAGCCTTTAAGGCGCGCCGCCACTTTTTGCGCATACCAACGGTTTCTCTCCGGTGTTCTGCTGTGATAGGCGCCCACGGCGGTCCAGGTGTTTCCATAGGTTTGAATTTGTTGGGCCAGTATCCAGGCACCGATGTGAATGTTCAGGCATTCTTCAAACAAGGCTTCTCTTGAAATGCCGAACTTGGCCAGTTGCGGCAACCAGATTGAATTGATCTGCATCATGCCAATGTCTTCATTGAGTTGCCTGAATTGGCGGTTGATGTTTTTTGCCCGTGGGTTTTCATTGGATTCAACGGATGCAATTGCCTTGAGCAGCCACGGGTTGACTGCATAGTGCGCTCCGGCCTTTTCATAGCAATTAGCCCATACCAACGCTGGCATGCTTGCAGCCCCCAAAAAGAAAAGAGCCTGTAAGGCTCTTTTCTTCCACAGCAGAACACCTTTCATGGCATTTTAGTCTCACGTTCCTCAAGTGCCTCAATAATGAATCCGGAACGTGCTTCAAGCCATCACCCTGACGGTTGGTTTTAAGCAAACATGCAAACCTTAAAACGTATCTCCGGGTATGCGAACCCAACCTTCCATCAATACGCGTGCACTGCGACTCATGATGGCTTTTTTTACAGTCCATTCCCCATTGATGCATTCAGCCTGCGCACCCACCCGCAGCGTGCCGGAAGGGTGTCCGAAGCGCACGGCGGCAGGTGCTCCGCCACCGGCAGCCAGATTCACCAGCGTGCCTGAGATTGCAGCTGCAGTGCCAATTGCAACTGCTGCCGTACCCATCATGGCGTGGTGCAGTTTGCCCATGGAGAGCGCACGCACCAGCAAGTCAATGTCGCTGGCCTTGACGGTTTTGCCGCTGGAGGAAACATAGTCCGCCGGTTTGGCCACAAAGGCCACCTTGGGTGTGTGTTGGCGGTTGGCGGCTTCTTCCACCTGCTTGATCAAGCCCATGCGAACAGCACCATGGGCGCGGATGGTTTCAAACATCGCCAATGCCTTGGGGTCACTGTTGATGGCTTCCTGCAATTCCTGGCCGGTGTAGCCAATGTCCTGCGCATTCACGAAGATGGTGGGAATGCCGGCGTTGATCATGGTCACCTGTAACTTGCCCACGCCCGGCACTTCAAGTTCATCAATCAGGTTGCCCGTTGGAAACATGGAGCCACCCGCACCGTCTTCGTCAGCGGCCGGATCCATGAATTCCAATTGAACTTCAGCGGCCGGAAAGGTGACACCATCAAGCTCAAAGTCGCCGGTTTCCTGAACTTCCCCATGGGTCATCGGAACGTGTGCAACAATGGTTTTGCCAATGTTGGCCTGCCAGACGCGAACCACAGCGATTCCGTCATGGGGAATGCGGCCTGCATCCACCAGACCTGCGCTGATGGCAAATGCACCCACTGCAGCCGACAAATTGCCGCAGTTGCCGCTCCAGTCGACAAAGGCCTTGTCGATGGAGACTTGCCCGAACAGGTAATCCACATCATGTTCAGGCTGACTGCTTTTTGACAGAATCACGGTTTTGCTGGTGCTTGAGGTTGCCCCCCCTATGCCGTCAATCTGTTTTCCGTAAGGGTCGGGGCTACCTATGACACGCAACAGTAAGGCGTCACGGGCTGCGCCGGGTATTCGCGCCGGCTCGGGAAGGTCTTGCAAGCGAAAGAATACCCCCTTGCTGGTGCCGCCACGAATGTAGGTTGCGGGTATCTTGATTTGTGGTGCGTGGGCCATGACGGGTCTTTCCTGCGCTTAGGCTGACGTTGTTGATTCGAGAAAGTCTTGCGCAAAACGCTGCAAGACGCCACCGGCTTCGTAAATCGCCACTTCTTCTGCGGTGTCCAGTCGGCAAGTCATGGGTACTTCCACGCGTTCGCCGTTTTTGCGGTTGATCACCAGCGTTAGTGTGGCTCCCGGTTTGCGCTCCCCTTGAACATCGAAGGTCTCTGTGCCGTCAATGCCGTAGGTGTTGCGGTTGTCACCGGACTTGAATTCCAGCGGCAACACACCCATGCCAATCAGGTTGGTGCGGTGAATGCGCTCAAAACCTTCCGCTGCAATGGCTTCAACGCCCGCCAGACGCACGCCTTTTGCCGCCCAGTCGCGTGAGGAGCCCTGACCGTAGTCAGCCCCGGCCACAATGATCAGCGGTTGTTGGCGTTCCATGTAGGTTTCAATGGCTTCCCACATCCGCGTTACTTTGCCTTCCGGCTCAATGCGCGCCAGTGAACCGGCTTTCACCTTGCCGTTTTCCATCACCATTTCATTTTTCAATGTGGGATTGGCGAAGGTGGCTCGCTGCGCAGTCAGGTGGTCGCCACGGTGCGTAGCGTATGAATTGAAGTCTTCTTCAGGCAGACCCATTTTGGCGAGGTACTCACCGGCTGCGCTGTTTAGCATAATGGCATTGGACGGCGACAAATGGTCGGTTGTGATGTTGTCACCCAATACCGCCAGCGGACGCATGCCGGCCAAGGTACGCGGCCTTGCGGCCAATGCGCCCTGACCTTCTGTGTCCCAGTAAGGTGGGCGGCGGATGTAGGTGCTTTTTTCGCGCCAGTCGTACAGCGGGCTTTTTGATTTTTCAATGAGCCCCAGGTCAAACATCGGAATGTAGACTTGCCTGAATTGCTCAGGCTTGACGGACGTGGCCACAATCGCATCAATTTCTTCGTCGCTGGGCCAGAGGTCTTTCAGACGGATTTCCTTGCCATCCACCACAGCAAAAACATCGCGCTCAATATCGAAACGGATGCTCCCGGCAATTGCGTAGGCCACCACCAGCGGCGGGGAGGCCAAAAACGCCTGCTTGGCGTACGGATGAATACGACCGTCAAAGTTGCGGTTGCCAGACAACACTGCCGTGGAATACAGGTCACGGTCGATAATTTCTTTTTGAATTGCAGGGTCCAGCGCGCCGCTCATGCCGTTGCAGGTGGTGCAGGCAAACGCCACAATGCCAAAGCCGAGCGCCTCAAGTTCGCCCAGCAGTCCTGACTCTTTCAAGTACAGTTCTGCCACCTTTGATCCGGGTGCAAATGAAGACTTAACCCAAGGTTTGCGCAGCAGGCCTAGCTTGTTGGCGTTGCGCGCCAGCAGGCCGGCGGCCACCACGTTGCGCGGGTTGCTGGTGTTGGTGCAACTGGTGATGGCGGCAATAATGACCGCACCATCGGGCATCAGGCCTTTTGCTTCTTCCTCGCGGGCCGCTTGCAAATTCACGGCAATGCCCTTGGCTGCCAGATCTGCTGTTCCCACGCTGGACAAATCAAAACTCAGTACCCGTTCATATTGCGCATTTTTAAGGCTGTCGGCCCACAAGCCTGTCAGCCTGGCGTAGTTTTCAACCAGTTTCACCTGTTCGTCTTCACGTCCTGTCAGGCGCAAATAATCAATGGTTTGTTCATCAATGTAGAACATGGCCGCAGTCGCGCCGTACTCAGGTGTCATGTTGGAAATGGTTGCCCGGTCGCCTATGGTCAGGCTGGAAGCGCCTTCGCCGTAGAATTCGATGTAGGCACCCACCACCCGCTGTTTGCGCAGATATTCGGTCAGGGCCAGCACAATGTCTGTGGCGGTGATGCCGGGTTGCCGTTTGCCGGTCAGCTCAACACCCACAATGTCGGGCAGCCGCATCATGGAGGCTCTTCCCAGCATCACGGTTTCAGCTTCAAGTCCGCCCACGCCCACGGAAATAACGCCGAGTGCATCCACGTGCGGTGTGTGGCTGTCTGTGCCCACGCAGGTGTCCGGGAATGCGACGCCTTCGCGCACTTGAATGACGGGAGACATTTTTTCCAGATTGATCTGGTGCATGATGCCGTTGCCGGCTGGAATCACATCCACATTCTGGAATGCAGTTTTTGTCCAGTTGATGAAATGAAAACGGTCCTCGTTGCGGCGGTCTTCAATTTCCCTGTTTTTAGTAAACGCGTCCGGATCAAAACCACCGCATTCAACGGCCAGCGAATGGTCCACAATTAATTGCGTCGGCACCACCGGGTTCACCAGAGAAGGGTCGCCGCCCTTGTCGGCGATTGCATCGCGCAAGCCCGCCAGGTCCACCAACGCCGTCTGCCCCAAAATGTCGTGACACACGACGCGGGCGGGAAACCAGGGAAAGTCCAGTTCACGCTTACGTTCAATAATTTGCGAAAGCGACGCGGTCAGTGTGGCTGGGTCGCAGCGGCGCACCAGATTTTCAGCCAGCACGCGCGAGGTGTAGGGCAGGGTGTCGTAGGCACCGGGTTTTATTGCGTCTACTGCAGCGCGGGTATCGAAAAAATCAAGGTGGGTGCCGGGCAGAGGTTTGCGGTTTGTAGTGTTCATGGCTCAGAGCAAAAAGGGGTTCATCAAAAGACGACGACGGGGCGAGCGTGGCTTAATGCGCTGCGCCCCTTCGCAGCTTGATCAGCGTTGTGCAATCGGCACGAACTTTTGATCTTCCGGACCGACATAGTTGGCGCTTGGGCGAATGATCTTGCCGTCAATGCGTTGCTCAATAATGTGCGCAGACCAGCCTGATGTGCGTGAAATCACGAACAAGGGGGTGAACATGGCTGTGGGCACACCCATCATGTGGTAGCTCACTGCACTGAACCAATCCAGATTCGGGAACATTTTTTTAATGTCCCACATGATGGTTTCCAAGCGCTCGGCGATGTCAAACATTTTCATGTTGCCTTGTTCCGCAGACAAACTGCGCGCCACTTCCTTGATGACCTTGTTGCGCGGGTCGCTGACTGTGTAAACCGGGTGTCCGAAACCAATCACCACTTCCTTGCGTTCAACGCGGGCGCGGATATCGGCCTCTGCTTCGTCCGGATTGTCATAGCGTTTTTGAATTTCGAATGCGACTTCATTTGCGCCACCGTGTTTCGGTCCGCGCAAAGCGCCGATGCCGCCACAAATGGCCGAGAAGAAATCAGAACCCGTACCTGCCACCACGCGGCTGGCAAATGTGGAGGCATTGAACTCGTGTTCAGCGTACAAGATCAATGAAGTGTGCATGGCACGTACCCATGACTCTCTGGGCTTTTCGCCGTGCAGCAGGTGCAGGAAGTGACCTCCGATGGAGTCATCGTCGGTTTCCACTTCAATGCGCTTGCCGTTGTGGCTGAAGTGGTACCAATACAGCAACATGGAACCCAGGCAGGCCATCAGCTTGTCTGCAATGTCGCGTGCGCCAGGGTGGTTGTGGTCGTCTTTTTCCGGTGACAGGCAACCCAGCACAGACACGCCGGTGCGCATTACATCCATGGGATGTGCTGAGGGTGGAAGTTGCTCAAGTGCAGTCTTCACACCGGCTGGCAAGCCGCGCAGTGCCTTCAGTTTTGTTTTGTATCCGGCGAGTTCCGCCTTGTTGGGCAGTTTGCCATGCACCAGCAGGTAGGCGATTTCTTCGAACTCGCACACATCGGCCAGATCAAGAATGTCATAGCCGCGGTAGGCCAGATCGTTGCCGGTTCGGCCAACAGTGCACAAAGCCGTGTTGCCGGCGGCTGTGCCGGACAAAGCAACGGATTTCTTGGGTTTAAAACCTGGGGTGGTGGTAGCTTCGCTCATCTCATGTCCTTTTCAATGTTCTTAAAATATCGGTCTGATTTTTTTGATTCACTTCTTGCCTTGCTCAAACAAGGCGTCCAGCTTTTGCTCGTAATCGTGGTAGGCGATGGACTCATACAACTCCATGCGGGTTTGCATCAAGCCCACCACATTTTTTTGTGTGCCGTCTTTGCGTATTGCACCGTAAACACTTTGTGCAGCCTTGTTCATGGCCCTGAAAGCAGACAGCGGATAAAGCACCAGCGACACACCTGCGCCACGCAACTCTTCGGTGGTGAACAAGGGCGTTGAACCAAATTCGGTGATGTTGGCCAACACCGGCACCTTCACTGCGTCCACAAATTTACGGTACATGTCCAAGTCGGTCATGGCCTCCGGAAAAATCATGTCTGCGCCGGCCTCTACGCAAGCGCAGGCACGGTCAATGGCCGACTGCAAACCTTCAACAGCCAGCGCATCGGTGCGGGCCATGATGACAAACGGATCGCTGCCGCGTGCATCCACGGCGGCCTTGACGCGGTCTGTCATTTCGTCCTGCGTCACAATGGCTTTGCCCGGGCGGTGACCACAACGTTTTGCACCCACCTGGTCTTCAATGTGCATGGCACCTGCACCCATCTTGATCAGGCTTTTTGTGGTTCTCGCAATATTAAAAGCCGAGGGGCCGAAACCGGTGTCCACGTCTACCAGCAATGGAATGTCGCACACATCTGTAATTCGACGAACATCGGTCAGCACATCGTCCAAGGTCGAAATGCCCAGATCAGGCAAACCCAAAGAACCCGCTGCAACGCCTCCGCCAGACAAGTAAATGGCCTTGAAGCCGGCCGCTTTGGCCAACAACGCATGGTTGGCATTGATGGCGCCCACGACCTGCAATGGCTTCTCTTCTGCCACGGCCGCTCTGAAACGTGCGCCTTGTGATGTTGATGAACTCATCTGAAATCTCCATTGGTGGTGTGATTAACTCCTTAGCGAAAGCCGTGCCACCTTTGCAGTGGTTTTGCAAGGGGGTTCAAGATAATGTTTTTAAATGAATTTATTTTTTCTTGTGTATTTTTTATGTCTGCTGGTGTGCTTTATTTCTGTTTTCGTTTCAGCTAATATTTCAATATTGAAATAAAATTGAAACACTGTGAAACCAAGAATTGTCGCATTCAGCATCAGTTCACTAGAACCTTTGTTGCGCGAGGTCTCTTTAAGCTTGCTGGCGGAAGCCGAAATTGAAATTGTTGGTAAAGCCTATGAAGAGGCACTCACCTATGCCCAGAAGCGGCACCAGGCGGAAACCGCTGATGTTTTTATTGCAGCGGGTTCCAATGGCGCCTATTTGCAAGACGTATTGTCGGCACCTTTGGTGCTTGTCACCGTAGATGGTTTTGACCTGATGCGTTGTCTGGCAGATGCCCGCAAAGTGTCGCAGCGGGTGGGGCTGGTCACTTATGGCGAGCCTTACAAAGAGGTTCAGGCCTTGTGTGACGCCTATTCAATCGATGTTCAAAGCCGCGCCTACCGAACCCCCGAAGAAGCAAAAATTGCAGTGCGAGATCTCGTCTCCTTGGGTTGCGAAGTCATTGTCGGCCCCGGTTTGGTCAATGGGCTGGCAGCCGAATACGGTGTTGAGCATTTGCTCAGCTACTCCCAAGGTTCTGTCTTGCGCGCCTTTCGCGAAGCCATTCGTCTGGGCCGTCTTCAGCGGGGCAGTTTTGCAGGCTCAGCCCCGGTTGCCGCCAATGCACAACCCAAGCGTTCCACTGAAACCTTGCTAGGGCAATCTGTTTCCATGCAGCGCGTTCGAGAACTGATTCAATGGTATGCGCCCACCGAGGGCAGTGTTTTCATACAAGGTCAAACGGGCACTGGCAAAGAACTTGTGGCGCAAGCCATACATGCACAAAGTTCGCGAAACACCCAAGCCTTCATTGCCTTGAATTGCGCTGCGCTGACCGAGTCTTTGCTGGAAAGCGAGTTGTTTGGTTATGAGGAGGGTGCGTTTTCCGGTGCGGTCAAAGGTGGGCGTTCCGGCATTTTCGAGGCTGCCCACAAGGGCACTGTGTTTCTCGATGAAATTGGTGACATGCCCCTGAATTTTCAATC
>JAJTDO010000023.1:0-47020 GCA_021300475.1 Burkholderiales bacterium
AAGCGACAACACTGTTGTAATCGCCGCTGTCAGCGTGGTTTTACCGTGGTCAACGTGACCAATTGTTCCCACGTTCACGTGTGGCTTCTTACGTTCAAACTTTTCTTTTGCCATGACGACCTCTGATTGGGGCGCAAGCGCGCGTCTAAATAAAATTTTCTGGTGCCCATGGCGCGGATCGAACGCGCGACCTCTCCCTTACCAAGGGAGTGCTCTACCACTGAGCCACATGGGCAATACAACTGCATTACTTTTAGATCACTGGAGCGGGTGAAGGGAATCGAACCCTCGTCATAAGCTTGGAAGGCTTCTGCTCTACCATTGAGCTACACCCGCCTGATTCCCTGCTTCGCGTTGCAACCTGCATTTGCGTTACCGCATTTGCAAAACTTTCAACCCGGGAACAAGGCCCCTAAACTTCCAGTAAACTACTTCACATTCTTGGTGGAGGAGGTTGGATTCGAACCAACGTAGGCATAAGCCAACAGATTTACAGTCTGCCCCCTTTAGCCACTCGGGCACCCCTCCGAAAGAGAACCACAGATTTTGAACGCTTTTTTATCGATCGTCAAGTGACCTATTCCAAAATACGCTTAATTCGTCTTTTTTCTCTTCTTCCGTTGGGTTTTGCCAGCGGCCTTCCACTGGCCCTGACCGGGCAGGCAATGCAAGCCTGGCTGACACAGGAGGATCTGGATCTGGCCACCATAGGCTTTCTCAGCCTGGTTGCCCTGCCCTACACCTTCAAGTTTCTCTGGGCGCCACTGATGGACCGCTTCGAGCCCAACTGGCTGGGCAGGCGTCGCAGCTGGATTGTGGCCTGCCAACTGGCGCTTGCTGCGGTTCTGCTCGCGATGGCGGGCAGTAACCCGGGTTCAAACTTGCAACAATTCGCGGTGCTGGCAACCTTGCTTGCGTTTTTGTCGGCCTCGCAGGATGTCGTGATTGACGCATACCGGACAGACCTTCTGATGCCTTCTGAGCGCGGGCTTGGCAGCTCTCTGGCTGTTTTTGGCTACCGGCTGGGCATGATAGTTTCCGGCGGCATCGCCTTTATTTGGGCTGACCCCGCCTCAGGCTGGAACTGGAATTGGTCTCATGTGTACAACTTGATGGGCTACATCATGCTGGGTCTTGCGGTCTACAGCTTGTTGGTGCTGCCCAAGATAGTTATTCCGACTCAAATGAAACTGAGCAAACCCACAACGGACCTGATCGGTTTTATTGCTGTCTTGCTCACTGTTGCAACTGGATATGGAATAACCAACCATTTTATTGAGCCTGGCCTGACAACGCTTGGCTTAAGTCTTTCACCCGAGGGGCAGTTGAAGCGTTGGATGCAACTGCTCAGCTTGTTGGCTGGACTGCTGATTACCGTGCCATTGGCAACGCTGGTAACACGAAGGATTGGCTTTGAGACGCTGAATGCAGCACTTGACCAGTTTTTTCTGCGCGACAAGGCCATGGGGTTTCTGATTTTTATTGTGCTCTACAAGCTCGGGGATGCATTTGCAGGCTCAATCACAACCCCGTTTCTCATCAAGGCAGCCGCTTATTCACAGGCCGAAGTGGGTGTGGTGAACAAGGTCATCGGCATCTGGATGACGATTCTGGGCGCGTTGTTAGGTGGCACGTTGATGATGAGGCTGGGCATGTACAAATCCTTGTTGCTGTTTGGCGTGCTGCAAATGCTTTCCAATCTGGGGTTTTATGCCATTGCCGTTTTGGGCAGAGGTGCGCTAGGTGAATTCACGCTTCCCGCTTTCGACTGGGTGATCATTTCCCTGGCCTCGGACAGTCAGGTTGATGGCCTGCTGTTACTGGCTGTGGCGGTGGAAAACATCACGGGGGGGATGGGCACCGCGGCCATCGTGGCCTTCATCATGTCACTGTGCAACAAGTCTTTCAGCGCTACGCAATACGCCCTGCTTTCAGCCTTCGCGACGCTGGGGCGGGTGTGGGTGGGACCGATGGCGGGGGTGCTTGCACCCGGCACAGGCTGGCCGCTGTTTTTCTTGCTGTCCATGTTGTTGGCTGTACCCGGATTGCTGCTTTTGCTCAGACTGCAGCCAAAAATTAACGCACTTGAAACAAATGTTGAACAAACATAAACGTACAATTGCGGCAGAGGAGATTCAACAATGAAAAACAAAAATCAAGTGATCGTTATTACCGGTGGTGGCCGTGGTTTAGGCGCTTTGTTGGGACAACGCATTGTAGAGCGCGGCGGCAGAGTGGCCTTGCTGGATGTCAATGAATCCGACCTGAGCGACATGAAACTGAAACTGGGCGCAGAATGCAACACTTGGGTGTGTGATGTGCGAAGTCTGCCAAACCTGACAGCTGTAATGGCAGAGATCAACAAGGCGTTTGGTCACATCAATTGCGTAGTCGCCAATGCCGGTATTTTGAGTCTGGGCAGCATTGAGGGTATGGATCCTGACGACTTCCAGCGAACCATGGATGTGAATGTTACCGGCGTTTTTAACACCATCAGGGCAAGCATTCCCTACCTGCGCCAGTCACATGGTTACCTGCAGGTTATTTCTTCGCTGGCCGCCGCCATACACACACCACTGATGTCGCACTATGCCGCCTCGAAAGCGGCGGTTGAGGCGCTGGCTGACGTGGCCAGACAGGAACTGCGCCCCGACGGCATAGACGTGGGCTGCGTACATCCGACGTTTACCCACACGCAGATGCTCAAAGATGCGCATGCCCAAGGTGGAGACAAACTGTGGTCGCAACACAAAGGCTTGTTCTCTTCGATTGAACCAGAAGAAGTTGTGCATGCCATGTACCAGGGCATCGTGAGGCGCGAGCGAAAGACAATCGTTCCGAAACTTCTTGCCCCTGCCATTGTTGCGCCTGGACTGGTGCATTGGGCGATCGAAAAACTGGGACGTCTGCAGGGCTCAGAAGATGCCGTACAGGCTTGCCAGGAAAATGAAAAGCGCCAGCCAACCCCTTTGAAAAGCAAGACAAAAAAAGCCGCCGCCTGAAGACCGGGCACTTGGTCTGGCTTGATTTGAGAGATTCCCCAACAAAAATTGAAATCAAACTATGACAAAAACCAGCATTAAAAAGAATGCCCGGGTGGTTACGCTCGCCCTGCTTGCAGGCTCGACGTTCGCCCGTCCTGGCTATGCGCAAACCACCCCGGGACATGCGCAAGGGTTGCTGGAAACCCTGATTTCAGTTGAACTGCCCGAAGGCAAGAAACAAGTGGGAGTGCTCTCGCTAAAGACTGGCAGCGATCAACCAACAAAACTGGCCGTGCTTCTGCCGGGCAGCCCTTCAGTTGTTCGACCCATTGTTGAGGGCAACGTGATGACAAGCGCTGAACTTGCAGGCAACTTTCTGATTCGCGCCAGACGATTTTTGGTTGATGAATCGATCGCAACGCTGATTGTGGAATGCCAGTCAGGTATTTCAGATCACTGCGACGCAGACTACCAAGCATCGGCCGGACGCCAACAGGATGTGGGAAAACTGATTGCGGATGTCAGGAAAAAACTTCCGTCTGTAGATCAAGTGTGGCTGGTTGGAACCAGCATGGGGACGATTTCCTCTTCCTTCATGCTCAAGTACGCTCCCTCTGCTTATGCGGGTGCGATTCACACGGCAGCCATCACAGAGCCCTACGCGAAAAACTCATACAGGGAGCTTGGTGGCTTCGACTACAAAAAAGCGGGTAGACCTCAATTTTTGATTCATCACAAAGAAGATCCGTGTTCTCTGACGACATACAGCGGCGCTAAAACCATCAGTGAGAAATATGAATTGCCGCTGATCACTGTGCTCGGAGGAAGCGGTTTCAACGGGCCGGCCTGCAAGGCACACACGGCCCATGGCTTTAAAGGAAAAGAGAAAGAAGTGATGACAGCAATTGCGCAGATCATTAAAACCGGCACTGCCAATCAACTGGAAATTCAGTAACGCTGGAAGTCGCTGGAAATAGCTCGCGTGCGCCGCTGAGTAAGCGGGCATAGCAAGGACGCTCTGCCGTGGTTCGACGGCAGGGCGCCTGCATATCACTCCACCGTGACGCTCTTTGCAAGGTTTCTCGGTTTGTCCACATCAGTGCCCTTCACCAAAGCAACGTGGTAGGACAACAATTGCAGTGGCAGAACATGCAAGATAGGAGACAGGTGACCGGCGTGGTCGAGCAGTTTAAGCACATGAACGCCGGGGCTTGCCGTGAGCTTGGTGTCGCGGTCGGCGAAGATGAAAAGCTCTCCCCCCCTTGCGCTGACCTCTTGCAGATTGGATTTTAACTTCTCAATCAGTGTGTCATTGGGGGCTACCGCGATGACGGGCATGTTGCTATCAACCAAGGCCAAGGGGCCATGCTTCAATTCACCGGCGGCATACGCCTCAGCGTGGATATAACTGATTTCTTTCAGCTTTAAGGCACCCTCAAGCGCGATGGGATAGTGAACACCCCGACCGAGGAACAAGGCGTGTTCCTTGTTGGCAAACAGGGGCGCCCACTTCTTGATTTCAGGTTCAATTTCAAGCACCTTGGCAACCGCCGCTGGCAAGTGCCGCAACTGCGCCAGCAACATGCCTTCTTGCGGACCTGACAAACGACCACGAATTTTCGCCATCACGAGCGTCAGCGTAAACAGCGCCGCCAGTTGGGTGGTGAAGGCCTTGGTGGACGCAACTCCAATTTCCGGGCCAGCACGGGTCAGAAACTTCAGCCGGGAAGCGCGTATGAGTGCAGATTCCGGCACGTTGCAAATGCTCAGTGTGTGTTCAACACCCATGGCGAGTGCGTGGTGTAGCGCCGCAAGCGTGTCAGCCGTTTCACCGGACTGGGAAATGGTGATGACCAGCGTATTGGGCAGGCAGACGCTTTCACGGTAACGGTATTCGCTTGCAATTTCCACAACGGTGGGCACGCCGGCAATTGACTCAAGCCAGTAGCGCGCAACCGATGCTGCATGAAAGCTGGTTCCGCAGGCCAGAATGAGAATCTGGCTGACTTGATTCAAAATGGGCGAAGCATCTGCCCCAAACAGCTCGGGATTGATGGATTGCGCGTTGGAAACCATCTCAAGCGTTGCGGCGATGGCGCCTGACTGCTCGAAAATTTCCTTTTGCATGTAGTGCTGATAAGGGCCCAGATCGACGGCATCTGCCGACAACTGGCTGGTGACCACCGGTCGCTGGGCAAGGTTGCCTCTGGCATCAAAAATTCGCAGGTTTTTATCGGTGGCACAGAGGATGTCGCCCTCTTCCAGATAAATGATTTTTTTGGTCTGGGAAATGAGTGCGGACGCATCGGAGGCAATAAACAATTCCGCATCGCCCACCCCCACCAGCAAAGGCGCACCTTTTCTACCCGCCACCAAGGTGTTGGGCGCATTCGAAGAAATGAGCGCAATGGCAAACGCGCCGTGCAGTTCTGCGGCTGCGGCTTGCGTGGCCGCCAATAAATCGGCGCCGGCCACCATTTTTTGATGTACCAGATGCGCAATGACTTCCGTGTCGGTGTCGGAATGGAACACGTAGCCGTCCACCATGAGACGCCTTCTGACCTCATCATGGTTTTCAATGATGCCGTTGTGCACCACTGTGACTGCAAACCCCTTGCCTTCGCTCATGTGTGGGTGTGCGTTGCGCTCGCTGGGAATACCATGGGTGGCCCAACGGGTGTGGGCAATGCCCAGACGGGCGTCAAGGTAGGCGGCGTGCAATTCGAGTTCGGAGACCCGGCCGACACTTCTGGCGCGCTGGATCTGGTGGTCTTCCATGTTGGCAATAGCAAGACCCGCGGAATCATAGCCTCGGTATTCAAGACGTTTTAAACCGTCGATCAGGAAAGGTACGCAATTGGTTCGCGTAATGGCGCCCACGATGCCGCACATAGAAACTCCTTAGTCTTTTTTCTCTGGAACAACGTCTTTTTTAAGGGGACGCTTCCAACCTGTAACAGTCAATTGCTTTGGCCTGGAAACGGTTAGCTGCCCGGCAGGGGCGTCTTTTACCAGCGTGGTTCCAGCACCCAATGTGGCGCCTGCGCCGACACGCACGGGGGCCACCAGTTGTGTGTCTGAACCGATAAAGACATCGTCCTCGATGGTGGTACGGTGTTTGTTGGCACCGTCATAGTTGCAAGTGATGCTGCCGGCACCGATATTCACACGGGCCCCGACATCGGCATCGCCCACGTAAGCCAAATGGTTGGCTTTGGATTGTTTGCCGATATTGGAATTCTTGATTTCCACAAAATTTCCAACATGCACGGACTCTGCCAACTGGGTGCCCGGGCGCAAGCGCGCATAGGGCCCAATGTGCGACTGCGCACCCACCTGGGCTTTTTCAAGGTGGCAATACGCTTCCAAGCGCGTGCCGGCAGAGAGCGTGGCATTTTTGACGACGCAATAAGGCCCGATGCTGACGTTGTCTTCAAGAACGACATCGCCTTCAAAAATACAACCCACATCAATAAACACATCTCGGCCGCAGACCAATGACCCGCGCACATCGATGCGCTGCGGATCTGACAAGGTAACCCCTTGGGTCATCAACTTGCGGGCAAACTGTTCTTGGTAAATACGTTCAAGTTGCGCTTGCTGTTCTCGGGAATTGACACCGAGAACCTCCCACTCGAATTCGGGCTGGCAGGTATTGACCAAGACGCCATCGCGGTGGGCTGACGCAATGATGTCTGTGAGGTAATACTCTTTTTGGGCGTTATTGTTTTCCAATGAGGACACCCAACGCCTTAGCATGGCGGTAGGAACCAGCATCAGCCCCGTATTGACCTCGCGAATCTGCTTTTCAGACTCGTCGGCATCTTTTTCTTCAACGATGCGGGTGACTTCGTCAGATTGATTTCTGACGATGCGACCGTAACCTTTGGGCTCTTCCAGTAGCAGGGTCATTAGACCAACATGGTGATCGCCGGCGACATCTATTAACTTTTGCAAAGAGACTGCGGACGTGAGTGGAACATCGCCGTATAAAATCAGCGTGGGGAATTCATCGCTCAAAAACGGCAAGGCCATTTGAACCGCGTGCCCGGTGCCCAACTGCGGAGCCTGAAGCGCCCAGTGAATGTCTTGCCCGGCGAAGGCGGCTTGTACTTGATCTGCACCGTGTCCGTAGACGACAATGGCGCGCCGCAACTGTGTTTGTCTGGCCGTATTGAGTACGTGTGCCAGCATGGACACACCGGCAATCGGGTGCAGTACCTTGGGCAGGTTTGAGTGCATGCGAGTGCCTTTACCCGCGGCGAGAATAATCACATTCATAGATGAGAATGGAGCGAGGAATTAAGGTGAAGAAGTCTAACACGCGAGTCTTGTTCCTGAGCCTGTGTTTTTTTATGACACTGTTGTGCTCTGGCTGCGGTTTCGTCGGCTTGGGGTACTCCCAAACAGACAGAATTACGCTTTGGTGGCTAGACCGCTATCTGGACCTGAGCTCAGCCCAAAAAGAGCTGCTCAGACCTCAGTTGGCGCAGACATTGGCATGGCACAAGGAGAAGGAACTGCCCCTGTATGTATCGTTGATTGAGACGCAGGTGGAGCCGCTTCTTGCAAAGGAAAACATCAGTCAGAAAGAGCTGATGAAGGTGATAGACATCATGGAATTGCGCTACACGGCGCTGGCTCAAAAAGCAGGCAGCGCAGCGGAGCCCGCCTTGTCTAAAATGGATTCAACGCAAATCGCATTTGTTAAGCAAGCCTTTGAAAAATCTAATAAAAAATTCAAAAGCAAGCACCTTGACACACCCATGGCAGAGATTAGAAAACGCCGGGCAGATGACTTTGTGGATTTGCTGGATGACTGGTTTGGAACGCTGACCGAGGCCCAGAAAACGCTGATTGAAGAGCATTATAAAAACCGCTCGATTGACAACATGTTGTGGTGGGAGGAACGATTGGTCAGACAGCAATTGGTGCTTAAGGCCCTGCAGAGAGGCACTAGCGAACCCGGCCCCTCACTGGGGGATGCGTTGGTCTCTTTGTTGGAGCCTGTCAGCGACAAAGGAAAAATTTATTTGCTTCAGACACACAAAGACACGACTGATCTGCTCTCGCAATTGTGGCAAAGCAGTTCTCCCGAGCAAAAAAAAGCCGCCCGGGAAAAATTAATTTATTGGAAAAAACAGATCAGTAAATTAATGTGAGTATTCCGGTGTAACCATACAAGGTGTCACCGCAAATTTCCCCGCTGGCAAAAAAACCGATGAGGGGAATGTCACCGAGTTGTTCCCGGATGATCTGCAGTTCTGCACCTGAATGACCAAACATGCTGGCGCCTCTGCCATTGCAGGCAACGTAGATGGCGCCCATGGGCTGCCTGACCGATTTCATGCCTTGGAAGCCGGCGGCTTGATATTCAGACAGCTTGGGAGCGGGCGCATCCAGCTCATCCCTGAGTTCGGCACAGATCCGAATGAGGTCGGAGCGGGCAGCGGATTCGTCCCTGACACAAAAAACCAGACGTTCCCCGGGTTGTGCCCTGTCTGCGATCGCCAAAGACCGGCGATTGGGCTCAAGACCCACCACCGGGCGAACCCGGTATTCCTGATGTTTGGAACCCGCACCGGCGCCGGCAAAACGCAAATAGTGTTCGGTCTTTGCAGCGTCTTCGCTACGCAAACCCACAAACAGACCGTTGGAAACCCGACCCGAAATAATGGCTGCCGCCTCATCCAGACTTTGATTGGCCAAGGAGCCGTCATCTAGCCCCAAGTCTCGCATCAGTACGTCAAGTGCAGGCTCGTTGTCGAGCTCAATGGCAAACTGACCATGGGAGCGTGTAACCACATGTTCCGGCCCTACCGGCTGGCAACCTTGGGTGAGCCGGACATCAATGTCAACATTTTCAGCGAACAATAGGCCGGAGACGCCACCTTGAACAACCTCACGGGCAATTTGCACCGCGGGCCCCTGATTGGAGATAAGACCGCCCACGATGTTGTCGGATGTAAATTTGGTGGCGAGGTCTTGGATGAGATCTGTGATGTCATCCACCGCGGGGTCGATGTGAACCAGACCTGAGGCCATGGCGTCCCTGCCTGCCTTGTTCAACGTTCCCGCTTTTGGCAAGGGCAAACGACCGGAAAAAATACGGGCGCTGTCTGCAGGAAACTCCATCAACATAATGACGATGGCAGGCTCTTGAAAATATTCGGCGCCTGTGGCGCAAACCCCGGACGCACTCGCCCCCACCCATTCGGAAAAACCGGTTTTCCGAATGAGGAAATTAAGGATGGACTGCGCATGCTCTGCAAAAGCATCGGTAAAGTACACCAAGCCGATTTTTTGCTGGCGCGAACGGTCAGGCGCAAACTGTTCGAGTTGCAACTGCCCCTCGATTTGTGCCAAAGCCAGCTCTATTGCACCTTGCCAGTTGGGGTGTGTGGCATGCCCGAAGCGAAACATTTCAGGACTTCGGTTTTTTAGCCGCTGTTTTGCGGGCAGTTGTACCAGCCCTGGGGGCGCTTGATTTCACCACGGAACCGCCACTGCGTGCCGACTTGGTGACCGTTGATGCAGACACAGACTTGCTACGCTTGGCAGGTTTGGAAGCGGCGGCATCTTCGCCAGCGAGGTTGTTCAGGCCGGACCCTGTCATGGCGGCACCGGCAACGCGGTTGAATTGATCTTGCAACACACCCCACCAGTTTGAGGCATTGGCCACAAGGGCATTGGTCATTTCTTCGGATGCCTCGGCGCTCGAGGACATTCCCGCCATGGTCTGCGAAGGTGTCACTGGATTTGCCGGAGCTTGAACTTTTTCCTCGGGGGCGGGACTGGCAGCGGACTGACCAGCCGCAATGGCGCCCATGGCCCCCACCAGACCAGCACTCAGATTTCCCAATGCGTCTGAGAAGCCTGAATCGAGCTTGCCTTCCGCCTTGGCTTGCGCCTTCGCAAGCCCCAGGTTACTGCCGAAGGACTTCAGCGTGGCGATGGTGCCGCGTTGAACTTCGAGGCCCTGTATGGTGGCTCTCAACATGCTTAAGTTCACGTTGAGCCACTGCTCAACCGCTTTAAGGTCGTTGATGCGTTTGTCCAGTTCGTCGAGATCAGTGGTGGGTGTGATGACGCTGGGTATGGGCAAGTTGCCCCAAACCCGCTTTACAAAGTCCAAACCCTCGTTCACTGACAAGCCAGGAATCATTTTTGAATTCATACAGCACCTCTCTGATGCAAAAAACGGCCTAAGCGCCGGTAAAACAGAACACCAAGGACAACAAACTCAGTGACTCTTGATCATGGTACCGACGCCCAGATCCGTCAAGACCTCCAGCAGCAAACAATGTTCAACCCGCCCATCCACAATATGAACGGCATTAACACCCGACTTGGCCGCTTCAAGGGCAGAGGAAATTTTGGGCAGCATGCCACCGGAGATGGTGCCATCGGCAAAAAGCTCATCAATTTTTCTGGCCGTCAGACCGGTCAGCAGCTTGCCTTGTTTATCGAGCACACCAGGCGTGTTGGTCATCATAATCAACTTTTCAGCTTTCAATACCTCGGCAATTTTTCCGGCAACCAGATCTGCGTTGATATTGTAGGCCATACCATCTGCGCCAAAGCCAATTGGAGAGATGACGGGGATAAAGGCATCGTCCTGCAGCGCCCGCACTACAGCCGGATCTATGCTGTCGATTTCACCAACAAAACCGATGTCGTGCAGTTGTTCGGGGTGGGCTTGGTCGGGCAACATCATCTTTCTGGCCCGGATCAAACCGCCATCCTTGCCCGTGAGCCCCACTGCCTTGCCACCGAAAGCGTTGATCATCATGACAATGTCTTGCTGAACTTGCCCGCCAAGCACCCATTCAACCACTTCCATGGTTTCTTCATCGGTGACTCGCATACCCTGAATGAATTTTCCGGTTTTACCCACCCGCTTAAGCGCTTCGTCAATTTGGGGGCCACCGCCATGCACAACGATGGGGTTCATGCCCACGAGTTTAAGCAAAACGACGTCATGGGCGAATCCTCGCTGCAGGCGTTCTTCGGTCATGGCGTTGCCACCGTACTTGACCACAATGGTTTTGCCGTGGAATCGACGAATGTAAGGCAAGGCTTCGGCTAGAACCCTTGCTTTATCTACGGGGACATTCACGCTTTCAGACATTCAATTCTCCAATTGATGGACAGACTTTTAATGATGATGATGGTGATTGTGATGATCGCTGGGCTTGGCAGGGGCGGTGATGGCCCGAACTTCCATACTGACATTCTGTGTATGAAGTTTTCCATCCGCCGTTTGAAACTTTAAAACAACGGGCAGTGTGTCGCCTGTGGCCAAGGGCTTCTTCTTGAGATCCATCAGCATCAGGTGATAACCACCCGGCTTTAATTCCAAGGCTTCACCGGCCGCAATTTCAAGCGCATCGACTTCGCGCATGCTCATGACACCAGCGCTGTTCATGCTCATTTGATGCAACTCAACAATGCCCGCAACTGCAGACTCGGCGCCAACAACCTTGACCTTCTGATCGGCCTTGATGGTCATGAAACCACCCGTGGCGCCCTGCGCAGGCGTGGTTGAGCGTACCCAGGCATCCGACACCTTGATTTGCGCAAAAGCGGAAAAACTGACGAATGCCAACAAAACGAAACTTGCTTTTTTCATGGTTGCCCCAGAGTGACGAATGCGCTGCGCGCTTTACAGAATATAACGTGCCAGGTCTTCGGACTCACTGATTTCGCCCAATTTTTCTGCCACGAATTCTGCGGTGATTTGAATGGGGGTTTCATCGGCCTGCGCAGAAAATGAAATATCCTCCAAGAGTCGCTCCATGACGGTGTACAAGCGCCGCGCCCCGATGTTTTCTGTTTTTTCATTCACGGAAAAAGCGATGTGAGCCATTTTCGCAATGCCTTCCGGGGTGAACTCGATGTGAATGCCATCGGTTGCAAGCAAGGCTTGGTACTGCGTGGTGAGACAGGCGTCTGTACTGGTGAGTATGCGCACGAAATCGTCTTTGGAGAGCGATTCAAGCTCCACACGAATGGGAAAACGTCCTTGCAATTCTGGAATGAGGTCAGAGGGCTTGGACAAATGAAAAGCGCCGCTGGCAATAAACAGAATGTGATCTGTTTTAACCATGCCGTATTTGGTGTTGACTGTGGTGCCCTCAACCAATGGCAGCAAATCGCGCTGCACGCCCTGACGTGACACGTCGGCACCGTGGCTTTCCGAACGGCTGGCGATTTTGTCGATTTCATCAAGAAACACAATGCCATTTTGCTCAACATTTCGTATGGCGGTATTTCTGACTTCTTCTTCATTGACGCGGCGGACAGCCTCTTCATCGGTGAGTGCCTTTAATGCCTCACTGATTTTCATTTTCCGCATTTTTTTCTTGCCCGTGCCCATGTTTTGAAACATGGATTGCAACTGGGAGGTGAGCTCTTCCATACCGGGTGGGCCCATGATATCCATTTGCGCAGGGGCGACGGACAATTCGAGTTCGATTTCCTTGTCGTCCATCTGACCTGCACGCAACTTTTCACGGAATTTTGCCCGGGTGGCGTTGTCTGCGGCGGTGGTGCTGGTTTCAGAAAAACCAAATTCGCGGGCAGGTGGCAGCAATACATCAAGAACGCGGTTTTCAGCCGATTCGGCGGCCGCTTCACGCACACTTTGGGCTGCGATCTCGCGTTGCTGCTTCAGGGAAATTTCGACGAGATCTCGGATGATGGTGTCCACATCGCGGCCCACATAACCGACTTCGGTAAATTTTGTGGCTTCAATCTTGATGAAAGGCGCATTTGCCAAGCGGGCCAGGCGTCTTGCGATTTCAGTTTTACCAACGCCGGTGGGACCCATCATCAGAATGTTTTTCGGGGTGATTTCCTGACGCAAAGGCTCGGCTACGCGTTGCCGGCGGAGACGGTTGCGCAATGCAATGGCGACAGCCCGCTTGGCCGCCGACTGCCCGACGATGTGTTTGTCCAGTTCTGCGACGATTTGCGGTGGAGAGAGATCTTTCACTTCATTCCTCTTACCCTTGCGGGTTTAATTCTTCAATGGTGTGGTGTTGGTTGGTGTAGATGCAGAGTTCGCCGGCAATGGCCAGCGATTTCGCAACCACATCGCGGGCAGACAAGCTTGTGTTCTGCAGCAGGGCAATGGCGGCGGATTGCGCATAAGCGCCGCCGCTGCCGATGGCGATCAGTCCGTGCTCGGGTTCGAGCACATCGCCATTGCCGGTGATGATCAAGGAATGGTGTTCGTCTGCAACAGCCAACATGGCTTCCAGGCGTCGCAATGCGCGGTCTGAACGCCAGTCTTTGGCAAGCTCAATGGCAGAACGGGTGAGGTTGCCTTGATGCTTGTCAAGCTTTGCCTCGAAACGCTCGAACAAGGTAAAGGCATCTGCAGTACCACCTGCAAAGCCCGCCAAAATACTGTTTTGGTGGAGCTTGCGAACTTTTCTGGCGCTGCCTTTAATGATGATGTTGCCTAGCGTGACTTGACCGTCGCCGCCAATGGCAACCTGCTTGCCACGGCGGGCAGAAATAATCGTGGTGCCGTGAAATTGTTCCATGGAAAATCCTGTGAAATGAATGTTTACTGCTGTATGACGATTGCAGCCAATTCAGCTGCCTGCTTGAGACGCTGGGAAGCGGTGTGCGCATCATCACGAGAACGGTAGGGACCCGCCAACAACTTGAACACGGGCTCTTTCCTGACAATTTTCAGATTGGGCAGGTCTTCGCCAAATTCAAGGCTTAGACGAGAAAGAAATGCTTTGGCGTTGTCTTCAACAGAGAAGGCCCCGACTTGCAGAAAAAAACCGGTGATTGCGGGCACAGTGTTGATACTTGCTTGCGCCGGGGGTATCTCACTGGTGGCAAGTGCCGGTGCGGCAGCGCCTTTGTTACCCAATTGCGCGATTTGCCGGGGAGTCAGCTTTTCAACTTTCAGTTCGCTGCTGCCCTCTTTGGTGTACCCCAAGCGGTAGGCGGCTGCAAAGCTGAGATCAATGACTCGGCTGTGCAGGAAAGGCCCCCTGTCATTGACTCGAACAACAACGGAGCGGCCATTTTTCAGACTCGACACCCTGACGTAACTGGGGATGGGCAAAGTGGGATGGGCCGCAGTCATGGCGAACATATCGTAAATTTCACCACTGGAGGTGCGTTGCCCATGAAATTTGCGTCCATACCAACTGCCGACTCCGGTTTGAGAAAAAGGCAAGTCAAGATCTATTTGTGGCGTGTAGTCCACGCCGAACACATTGTAAGGACGATTGGCGAAACGATGCAGGGGCTCGACAAAGGGGGTTGCATCAGGAATGGCATCAAGGTTGAGGCCGGAGAAGTCGAGGGGGCCATCGTCCATGTAGTAGCCGCCCTTGGATTTTGTCCATGATGGCGGACCTGCCGGCTTTGCTGAACTTGCCGCGCCAGCGGCCGGTGTTCCAGTTGCAGCATTCGCTGGCTGACTGTCAGGGTCAGCAGAGCGAACCTTTACAGAAGAGGTGCTGCAGGCGCCGAGCAGCGCCACAACACCCCAGCCGAAAACGCCAAGGAAAGAGTTTACTGCCCGCTTGCTGATCACAGCCATGTTGGATGCCAGCCTCAGCGTTTTTTGGATTTTTTAAGCTGTCGCTGGGAGTCGATCAGTTGATCTGCCACCGTCAAGGTTGCCGCATGGGTTCCGGCCATGGAAGCGCTGGTCAGAAACTGACCATCAATGGCCAAGGTGGGTACACCATCAAGCTGATAAGCCTTGGCGATCTGGCTGGCCTGTGACGATTTGCTGGCCACACCAAATGAATTGAAGGTGTCTAGAAACGTTTTTTTGTCGATCCCGTTTTTTTCGATGAAAGCGGTAATGGACTCTACAGTTGCCAAGCGGTTGCCCTCGGAATGAATGGCCTTGAACACCTTGCCATGCAACTCGGGCACCTTGCCCAAGGCTTCAATGGCGTAATACAGTTTTTGATGAATAACGAAGTCTTCGCGAAACGCGACAGGGACGCGCTTGAACTGTATGGTCTTACCTTTGTTTTTTTCCCATTCGGCAAGAGAAGGCTCAAACTCACTGCAATGCGGGCATCCGTACCAAAAGAACTCAATGACTTCAATCGCCTCCGAATTGGTTGCAATCGGATTGGCCAACTTCTTGAATTTGCCAGCTTCTGGCGTGGCAGCAACCACAAGAGAAGGCAGACTGACTGCCACCAACGCAAAACTTAAAAACAAACGACGAAAATTCATGTGGCCCTCAAATAATGATGTGCATTGATTGAAATTAAAGACTATTGACCCACTTTGACAAGCTTGGCTTCAAAACCGTTCTCGGTGATGCGCGTGCGGGCGCGGTAGGCCTCTTCGGCAGTGGGAAAGGGTCCCACCCGCACACGGAACGGGCTGCCCGCGTCAGAAACAACTTCTGTGACATTGGCCTCCACACTGGCCAGCATGAGACGCACGCGCATCTGTTCTGCATCTTCTGCAGACTTGAATTTGCCAGTTTCCAAAAAGAACAAGGTGGCCATGGCCGGGTTGGACACTGCACCGCCTTGGGTGGGTGTGGTGACCTGAATATTGGGCGCCGAAATGAAATCTCGGGCTTCTTTTGGAAGCAGGGACAGGTTGGGGTCGGGAGGTGTTTGACCTTCGACCGGCTGTGCCAACGGCTTTTCAGGCGCTGGAGAGGTTTTACTGGCAAAGGGCATGGGTTATGCCGTAAAGCCAGCCAAAACCGCATAGCGAACGGCCTTGCCTAAAAATAGTGCGCCCATGCACGGCAGCAAGGAAAGCCTGAGGTAGCCGGCTGCCAGCACCATGGCGTCGCCCACCACGGGTACTGAAGACCCCAGCAAGGCAAAACCGCCCCAGCGCTCGAGCCAACGCTTGGCCTGCGGATGAATTGTGATCTCTTTTTTCTTGCGCAACCACTGACCAAACCAGAAAGTGGTACAACCGCCCAAAAAATTCCCGACGGAGGCCAAGGCCCACAAACCCAAGGCGTGCTCCGGGTAGCGCACCAACAACAACAGAAAAGCGGCTTCAGAGGGGATGGAAAGCACGGTGGCGGCCAAAAACGCCCAGACAAAAAGTACCAGCAAGGCCCAGACAAAGAAGTTGGGATCCGACCACAATGGGTGAGACCAAACTTGCGACATCCAGTGTGAAATCGTTTCTAACATGTGTTGTTTGGTAAAGTGGCGGCTTTGCCGCTTAAAGAGTTGGCTGATCAGTCGAGGAGACCCGTGTGGGGCTTGATTATTTAAAACGCATATTGAATGCCAAAGTTTACGATGTTGCGATTGAATCACCGTTGGAGCTGGCCGATAACCTGAGCCGTCGCTTGGGTACCTCAGTCTATCTCAAGCGGGAAGACTTGCAGCCCGTCTTCAGCTTTAAATTGCGCGGCGCCTACAATAAAATGGCTCACCTGACAGAACTGCAGCGGCAAAAAGGGGTGATTGCAGCCTCAGCCGGCAACCATGCCCAAGGCGTTGCAGTGGGCGCGCAGCGCTTGAAAGTCAAGGCCACCATCGTGATGCCGCTCACCACACCGCAAGTGAAAATTGAAGCTGTGCGTCATTTTGGCGGTGAATGGGTCGACATTATTTTGCATGGAGAAAGTTACAGCGACGCAGCTGAACATGCCTTCATGCTTGAAAAGCAGGCCGGACTGACCTTCGTGCACCCGTTTGACGATCCGGACGTGATCGCGGGGCAAGGCACCATTGGCATGGAAATACTGCGACAGCACACCAATCCGATTGAAGCGGTGTTTTTGGCCATCGGCGGTGGTGGATTGGCGGCAGGTGTGGCCTCCTACATCAAGGAAGTGCGACCCGAGACCCGTGTCATTGGCGTACAAACCTTTGACTCCGATGCCATGCACCGAAGTCTGAAGGCGGGTCACCGCGTACAAATGTCAGAGGTGGGTCTGTTTTCAGACGGCACGGCGGTGAAGTATGTGGGCGAAGAAACCTTCCGGCTTTGCCAGCAGTACCTCGATGGCGTAATTTTGGTAAACACAGACGAAGTGTGTGCTGCGATCAAAGATGTATTCCAGGACACACGCAGCATTCTGGAACCTGCAGGCGCCCTGGCCGTGGCCGGGTTAAAGCAGTACGTGCAAACCACTGGGCAAACCAGCGGAGCATTGGTAGCCGTTGCCTGTGGCGCCAACATGAACTTCGACCGGCTTAGGTTTGTCGCTGAACGTGCAGAAGTCGGTGAGCAAAGAGAAGCCATTTTCGCCATCACAATTCCCGAAGAGCGTGGCAGCTTCAGGCGGTTCTGCGAAACGCTGGGACCGCGCAACGTCACAGAATTCAACTACAGGATTTCCCAGGAAAAAGAGGCGCACCTGTTTGTGGGCATACAAACCAGGGACCGCAAGGAAGGTGGCGAAATTGCAAGCCATTTTAATGCGCTAGGATTTAAAACGCTGGACTTGACGGATGACGAACTGGCCAAACTGCACATCAGGCACATGGTGGGTGGTCGCTCGGCTCTGGCCCAGAACGAAAAGATTTTCCAGTTTGAATTTCCTGAGCGCCCGGGCGCTTTAATGAAATTTCTTACCGAATTGAACCCGGGCTGGAACATCAGCCTGTTTCACTACCGCAACCACGGCGCTGACTACGGCAAGATTCTGGTGGGCATACAGTTGCCGGAATCGGACAACGAGGCCTTGGGCCGCTTCATGGAATCTTTGGGTTACAAACATTCCGATGAAACGGACAATCCGGTCTACAAGCTGTTTCTCAATTCTGTTTGACAGCTTAAACCGTATCGCAGGGGTCGGCATCAAAAGCGATGTCGCCCTGCCCTGCAGGTACATTGCCGGATTTGAGATTCTCAAAGGGAAACAGTTGCCTGTCCATGAGATGTGAAGGCACCACCGTAGAAAGCGAAGAGAACATGTTGGCAATCCAGCGGGGGTTGTGCTTTTCCCACTGGGCCATCAGCTGCTTCATTTCCTTGCGTTTCAGGTTTTCCTGACTACCGCACAAGTTGCACGGAATGATGGGAAATGCCTGCTCTTGGGAATACCGCTCCAGGTCTTTTTCGCGAACATACGCCAAGGGACGGATGACGGTGTGCTTGCCATCGTCGGAGGCGAGTTTGGGAGGCATGGCCTTCAGGCGCCCGCCGTAAAACATGTTGAGCATCAATGTTTGAAGAATGTCGTCTTGGTGGTGACCGAGCGCGATTTTGGTGGCACCCAACTCGCCCGCCACCCGATACAAAATACCCCGACGCAAGCGTGAACACAGCGAACAGGTGGTTTTTCCTTCGGGAATGACGCGTTTTACAATGGAATAAGTGTCTTGCTGCTCGATGTGGTATTGCACTCCGCGAGACTCAAGATAGGCGGGCAAAACATGTTCTGGAAAGCCTGGCTGCTTTTGATCAAGATTGACGGCAATGATGCTGAAGTCGATGGGTGCGCGTTCTTTTAGCAGCAACAAAACATTAAGCAGGCTGTAGCTGTCTTTTCCACCGGAAAGGCAGACCATGACACGGTCGCCGTTGTCGATCATGTTAAAGTCGCCAATGGCCTTTCCGACCAAACGGCACAGGCGTTTTTCCAGCTTGTTGGACTCGAATGCCTCTTTCTGCGCTTGTCGCGTTGAGAAAGAAGGTTCAGCAAAAACAATGGGGTGCTCCATAATAGACGGGGGGCGCAGACAGCCACAAAAAAGAACAGACCGCATTTTAACTCGTCCGGACAACATGCACGCAAAACTTTCCGATTGGATGGAAGATTTTTTTAACAAAAATCAGGGGCTTGTACGTTTCGATGCATTTATGCAGGAAGCCTTGTACAACCCGATGCACGGCTACTACAGCCAAGCGCAGCGGATTTTTGGTCGTTCAGGTGATTTTGTAACCGCCCCGGAAATCTCTCCTTTGTTTGCCCAAACCCTTGCAAGTGCAATAAGAGAACCGCTGAAGGCCTGCGCAGGCCATGTCTGGGAGTTCGGCGCTGGCCGTGGACGTTTGGCGGCAGACCTGATCAAGCACTTGGGAGACAGCCTGTCTTGTTACCACATCGTGGATGTGTCCGGTGGCTTGCAAGCGGAGCAGGCCATTTATCTGCAAGCCCAAGGCATTGATGTTGCAACCCGTGTCCGCTGGGAAACCACCCTGCCCGACACACTCAAAGGCGTCGTCATTGGCAACGAGGTGCTTGATGCAATGCCTGTGAGGCTGTGGCGCCGACTGGAGCAGCAATGTTTCGAACGCTATGTTGAGGAGCGCAACGGAGAACTGCACTTTTCTGATCAGCCCGCCGATGAAGCCTTGACGGCAAGAGTGAATGAACTACATTCGCGCAATGGACCCTGGCCACAGGACTATCGCTCTGAGTCAGGCGAGCAGGCGGAGGCGTTCATCGCCACCATCACTGAAAGGCTGGAAGGCTTGGCGTTGATGATTGACTACGGCTTTGGTGAGTCTGAATTTTTTCACCCGCAACGCTGCACCGGCACCCTTGTAGCACACCACCGGCACCAGATGAGCGAGGAGTTGCTTGAACGAATCGGAGAACAGGATTTAACGGCGCATGTAAACTTCAGTGCTGTGTATGAATCGTTGTTTGCATCCGGCGGCGAATTGTTGGGCTACACCTCGCAGGCTGCGTTTTTACTGCACCACGGTTTGCTGGACCATGCCGGTCAGACGGCAGTGACCAATATGGCTGAAGTCCAGGAAAAGCATGCGCTGCAAATGTTGGTGAGCCCGGCGGAAATGGGAGAATTGTTCAAGGTGATGGTCTGGTGTCGCAAAGTTCAACCAGACCACTGGACCCTGACGAAAACCTTGGCCAACATAGACCGCAGCAGACAACTTTGATGCTTTTTACGCCGACTCAATGTGCAGCATCTGCATGCTCAGCAGACGTGCAACCCGTGTATTCGCCGAAATCATACTGATTGCGGATTTCAAAGAGCGCTTCCATTTGATCTGCATCGCCCCGCAGTTCATACACAGTTTTAGGTGGTCCCATGCGGGTGTAGACAACAGCCCCCGCAAACCCCTTCTTGGCTAAAAACGCAATTTTCTCTTTGGCCTGCGCACGGCTGCGAAAAACGCCGTAAGACACATGCCCTTTGGTCACATCTTCGCTGGAACTCACCAAGGCATCGGCAAAGCCGGCAATACGGAGTTCCTTTAAAAAGGTGGTTGATTTTTTGGCTGAGTCAGGCCAATAGATATGGTAGGCAATTGGCTCGGTTTCGGTGATTAACTTGCGCTGGCCGCCCCACTCGCTCAGCAGTTGATCTACACGTCGCAAGTCCATGGTATTGAACGGCCCCCAACGCCTGCAGGACATGACCTTGATTTCACCATCGTGGCTGTTGTGTGAACCTTCGTGCTCGGCTTGTTTGCGGGCACCCCATGGCGTTTCAACGGAAATAAGACTGGTGACTGCATGTTCACTGGCCAGCTTGGCAGAGGCCTGACCCGGCAAACCAAGTTCAATGCGGCCAAATACAAACAACAGAATATTCAAGATGAACAAGCCCAACAGAGTGCGCGCCCAAGCGCGGTTCTGGGGCAAAGTCAGAACCGCACGCAGGCCGCGTGCGATAAGCAGCGCGTTTGTCATCCATTGCTTACTGTTCACCATCCGTTTTTTTCTCCAAAGCCCACCAACGCAAACCCTGCATCATCAAATCCGGTACGCACTGCGCGTTGTTCAAGCCTGATTCCAGCCAACCCGCATCGCCGCCAGTCAGAACACACAACACGGGCCCGACGCTGCGAACCCTCAGACGGTCCAACATGGCGGAGATGGCGCCCAACTGCGCGCTGCGTATACCGGTGGCTATGGCCTGTTGTGTTGTGACTGGAAAATCAGAAAACTCAGGGTCTGCCAGCGGCAATTGTGCAGTATTTTTTTGTAAAGCGTTTTGCATCATACGCACACCGGGCAAAATCATACCGCCTAAAAAGCGGCCTGTTTCATCGACTGCATCTATGGTGGTGGCCGTTCCTGCGCTCACCAGAACCACTGCTTGCCCGGGACAGCGCTTTGTTACTGCCAACAAACCACAAAAACGGTCCACCCCTAAAGATTGAGGCACCTCATAGGTGTTTCTTAACCCGGCAAACGCTGCAACGGAGGACACTTGATGAAACTCAATCTGCTCATGCCGCGCAAACGCCGAAATCAGCGCCCCCCACTCTGGTTTGCCTACGCAAGCCAGCACCACCTGAATGTTTTCTGCGCCATGCATGGCGTCGCGCCATTGCTGCTTGAGCGTTTCCAGTACCTCAGCGCTTAAATCGTGGGAAGAGACATGGGCAACTGACAAAGGCGCGTGCGCAGAAAACTCAGAAACCGCCCATTTCAAACGTGAATTACCGACATCAATGAGCAACAAGCTGTTTTTTAGCGAACTTTTTCGCAAGGACAATTCGCCGTGCCTAAGCCGCAATTGGCCTGCAGGTGTTTGCAGAAGGTATTGTCCTGTGTCGTCAATGCCCTTCGCAATGCCCCGGTTTGTTGGTACGCCTTGATCAAACACCTCTACGGTTTGTCCAAGCCAAGGATCGCAAGCGCTGGCCTGTGCCAGCAACTCGCCAACGAATACAGACTGATTCGCCTGTGACAGTACATCCATCAGCGCCTGTGCCAGGCCGTGCGCCAAGGCTTCGATGCCGATGCTGACGCCGGTTTCAGCGAGATTGGCGGGCAACAAGGCGTGGGCACTGGCTTGCACTTCAATGTACGCCAGGTTGATACCCACTCCGGCAACCCAAAGCTGTTCCTGATCAGAGGTCACCGCCTCACACAACACACCACCGAGTTTTCGGCCCTGAAAAAGCAGATCGTTGGGCCACTTCAAATCAATGTCGGCCCCAAAATTGCGCAACACCTGAACAAGCGCCACACCCACTGCAACTGAAAAACCCTCTACAGGCTGAAAACCGGCAGGCAACCGAAAACCCGCACTCAAACACAGGGAGGCGCCCGGAGTGCTGACCCAGGTTCTTCCGGAGCGGCCGCGACCGGCGGTTTGGTGATCTGTCCAGACAGCAACTGCAGACAGGCTTTTGTTGTTGCGCAACGCCTCAAGGCAATGCGTATTCGTTGAATCCACCGAACTCAATTGCACCAAAGGCAGTTCGTCATTTGCCCTGCCTGCATGCCTCACATACACTGTACTTGGGTGCATCACCAACTTTCGCTTTGATCGTGAGTCACGATTGTGCCACGGCATATACAAAGGGACATGGAACAAGATCGTCAAAAAATGCGGGTTTTCGACCCCTACGGTGCTGCAGGGAACGCAGAGGTGCGAGCCACTGCACTGCTTTACACGCTACTGATCTGCCACCTGACCCTGCACCCCTACTCAGGCTGGCGGGAATTGGGTGTGGGCGCATGGGAGTATTGGCTCACCCCCTGGATACCTCCGCAGCAAAAGTTTCTGGTCACCGATGCCAGCATGAACGTACTGGCCTACCTGCCCTTGGGCTCGCTCATATTTTTAAGCATTCCAAAAGCCTGGCGCCACTACAAGTTGGCAGCCCTGTTCGCGTTGTGTGCTTGCAGTGCACTGTCGGCGGGTCTGGAGGCCATCCAAACCTTTTTGCCTGCCCGCGTACCTTCTAAAATGGACTGGCTAAGCAACACGCTGGGAGCCGCGATGGGTATCGCGCTGGCGCATACGGTGTCTCGCTGGCTGCAAAGACTTGGGCTGCTGCCGGCTCACACCGGTGGCGTTCTGGAAGCGCATTCCTCGCACGCGCTGGTGGTCATGATTGTCTGGTTGTTCTGCTTGCTGGCGCCCTTGCCCTTGCCGTTTGTACAAGGCCCTTGGCTGGGCGACATCTGGTTGTTTTTTGCGGGCCTGAGTACCCACGAAAACGCTGATCAATGGGTGGCATGGCTGGCCGACATAGAGGAAGGGGCGCAGGCACTGGCGAGCTTCCTGTGTCTGAGCGGCGCATTTTGTCTGGGCCTGGCGCAAACACACTCCGGACCTGCACGTCTGCCCTTGTGGCTGCTGTTGCTCTCAGGCGGGTTTCTGATGGCCTGGCTGGGTCCGCAAAGTCTGTTGTTGCTGCAATCGCATTCGTTGCAGTCACCACCCCAACTCTGGGGTGAGATCAGTTTTCTGTCGGTGATCTGCGCCTGTCTGTTCGGGCTTTGCCTGGCGTTGTCAGACTGGAAAAAAGCCCGACTGGCCAAACTCAGCCTGTTTTGCCTGATTGCGGGCTATTCTTGCACCTTGTTTTTGCCTGGTTACAGCGAAATCGCGTTAAAAGCGGAACTGGTTCCAAGCCAGAAAACGCTGGAGCAACTCACTGCCGCCGCCAGTTGGATGGGGGCCTTGTGGCCCGCCTTGGCAGCGATGAGTGCATGGCGCTTGTCTGGCGCCGATCAAGCCTGAAAATCAGCGATAATAGAGGCTGTCTGCTTTAAATCCGCTCAGAGGGGTTCATGTCCTACTACACCCACCACGTATTTTTTTGCACCAACCAACGGTCTGAAGGCGAGAACTGCTGCGCCAATCACAGGGCGGTTGAATTACACGCTTACGCAAAGAAAAAAATTGCCTCGCTCGGCCTCAATGGCGAGGGCAAGGTACGAATGAACAAAGCCGGCTGCCTGGACCGCTGCGAACTGGGCCCCGTGTTGGTGGTGTACCCGGAAGAAACCTGGTACACATTCATGGATGAAACCGACATTGATGAAATCATTGAAGAGCACATCATCAACAACCGCCCGGTGGAACGTCTAAAAGTGGACCGCGCTGTCTGATGAATCCAAAGACGCAGCGTTTGATCTGGGAAGGCCGCAGCCAATCCATTGAAGTCGCCATCGACAGACCCGATACACAACCGGCGGTTGGCGTGGTCGTCATTGCCCATCCCCACCCCTTGTTCGGCGGCACCATGGACAACAAAGTGGTGCAAACCATTGCCAGGGCCTTTTTGCATTTGGGTTTCATTACCGTGCGCTCCAATTTCAGAGGCGTGGGCCAGACCTCCGGCAAGCACGACCACGGAATGGGCGAAACCGATGACAAGTTCGATGTGGTGATGCATGCAGTTCAGACCTTGCTGCCCACCACCAGCCAGCAAAGGCTGGCACTGGCAGGGTTTTCATTCGGAGCTTTTGTCAGCTCGCTGTTGGCCCAACGTCTTTTGGAAAGTAACGTCACTGTTGAAAAACTGGTGTTGGTGGGCACAGCCTGCAGTCGCTTTGATGTGGCGGAGGTACCTGCGAACACGCTGGTTATTCACGGTGAAACCGATGACACTGTCCCACTGAAAAGCGTTTTTGACTGGGCCAAACCCCAAGATCTGCCTGTTGTCGTACTTCCCGGCGTAGAACACTTCTTCCACGGAAAATTAACGCAGTTAAAAGACCTTATAGTTCGGATGTACCCGCTTTAACCCAAAACAACTTGATCGAAATACTCAAAACGCTATGACATCGCTTGCATTAGGCAACTCAACTCCCGTTTCAATCCGTACGCAGTCTTCTTTCGCAAGCCTTTTGGCTGGCGCTGTTTTATGTTTATGCACACTGACAGCCTCACATGCGGCTGCACCCGCTGCCGCCGCACCGACAGTCACTTCAACCGGAATGACCGGCGAGCTGCCACCGCCCACACTGGCGGCAAAGTCATTCACACTGCTGGACATGTCAACCGGGCAGAGACTGGCTTCACAAGAAGCAGATACGCGTTTCGAACCCGCATCACTGACCAAGCTGATGACTGCCTACATTGTGTTTGCAGCGCTGCGAGACAAGCAACTGACACAAGACCAGACTGTTCCTGTTTCCCAGCGTGCCTGGAAAGCGCAAGGCTCACGCACGTTTATTGAACCCAACAAACCAGTCACCGTCGGGGAACTGTTGCGGGGAATGATTATTCAGTCTGGAAACGATGCAGCCATTGCGCTGGCAGAAGTCATTGCCGGCGACGAAAACCAGTTTGCCGTTTTCATGAACCGGGAAGCAAAACGCTTGGGCATGAAGAACACGCAATTTAAAAATGCCACTGGCCTGCCCGATGCACAGCATTACAGCAGCTCCAATGACCTGAGTTTGCTGGCCGCAGCCTTGGTGAAGGACTTCCCTGAGCTCTACAAGCTGTACTCGGAACGCGAATACACCTACAACGGCATACGCCAGCCCAACCGCAACCGTTTGCTCACCATAGACAGCAGCGTGGACGGCATGAAAACCGGCCACACCGATGCCGCCGGCTACTGTCTGGTTTCCTCTGCAAAACGAACGCTCAGCAACGGCGTGGACCGCCGACTGGTCTCTGTTTTGCTAGGAGCCCCATCGGACAACGTTCGCGCTCAGGAAAGCCTGAAACTGCTGAACTACGGATTCCAGATGTTTGAGACGGTCAAGCTTTACGGCGAAAACCAGGTGGTTGCAACGCCTGAAATTTTTAAGGGCAAACAGTCTGAAGTAAAGACCGGCTTCCTCAAGAACATCGTGATTTCCGTTCCAAGAGGCGCATCCGGAAAACTGCAGGCCACATTCCAGAAAGTAGAACCCCTGATTGCCCCGGTCAGTGTGGGCTCTCAGGTGGGCATGCTTCAGGTTAGCCTGGACGGTAAGTTATTGCTTGAAACGCCCATGGTCGCACTTGAAGAAGTGGACACCTCAGGCATTTTCGGGCGTCTGATCGACTCTGGAAAACTGTGGTGGAAAAACCGTAAATGAGCTCTTCTGACAAACCGGAAACCCTGCTGACATTTCCCTGCGATTTTCCCATCAAGGTGATGGGAAAGCGCGTGGACGGATTTGCTCAGGAAATGACCGCAGTGATTTTGGTAAATGCACCGGACTTTGATCCGGTGAATATTGAGATGAGAGCCAGCGCCGGCGGAAAATACATTTCGCTGACCTGCACCATCAATGCCCAATCGCAAGCGCAACTAGATGCGATTTACAGGTCACTGACATCGCATCCGCTGGTTTCCATCGTTCTCTAGGCGCCTGCCCGGAGCCGTGCTCAGACACCATACTGAATGCGGTAGGCTTTGACTTGTTCGCGGTAAGTTTGAATACCACTTGCACTGGCTGTGTCTGTGTCCAGAAAGCCCATGAGATCGCTTAAACTGGCGATAGCGAAAACCGGAATGCCATACAGATTTTGTACTTCCTGAACCGCAGAATGGGTGGTTAGCTGCCCATCTCGCACGCCTTTTTCCATGCGATCAAGTGCAATCAACACAGCCGCAGGTGTGGCGCCGGCTGCACGGATAATATCCACAGACTCCCTGACGGACGTCCCAGCCGTGATGACATCGTCAATAATAACCACCCTGCCCTTCAAGGGTGCGCCCACAATGGTGCCGCCTTCGCCGTGTGCTTTTGCCTCTTTCCGGTTAAAGGCAAAAGGAATGTCCCGACCCAAGCCGGCCAATTGCATGGCGGTGCCAGCAGCCAGCGGAATGCCTTTGTAAGCGGGGCCGAACAACATATCGAACTCAATATTTTTGGCTTGCGACTGCAACAGCAGGGCCTGTGCATAAAACTGGCACAATTCGTTCAAGGCTGAACCGGTGTTGAACAAACCCGCATTAAAAAAGTAGGGCGAGAGCCGGCCTGCCTTGGTGGTAAATTCGCCAAAGCGCAAGACTTCTAGGTCGAGGGCGAACTTTAAAAACGCGTGTGCATTGCAAGAAGCGCTCGGTGAAACAGGGTTCGATAACAAAGTCATACGGTAGCCTTTAATTCTAAAACCAGATTATCCCAATATTTCGCAGTGTCAGAAAGGCAGAAGAATGTTTAAAGTCATCAGCGCCAACTTGAACGGTGTGCGCTCAGCCAACACCAAAGGTTTTTTTCAGTGGATGCAGACCCAAGACGCTGATGTCGTCTGTGTTCAGGAACTGAAGGCACAGGCCGCCGACATGACACCTGACATGCTTGCGCCTTTCGGTATGCATGGTGCATTTCACTATGCTGAAAAAAAAGGCTACAGCGGCGTGGGTATCTACGCCAAGCGCAAACCTGAAAAAGTGACCATCGGATTTGGCTCAAAGGAGTTTGATGCCGAAGGACGTTATGTGCGCATGGACTTTGAAGCGCTTTCCGTAATTTCAATCTACTTGCCTTCCGGCGCTTCAGCCCCGGAAAGACAGGAAGCGAAATTCCGGTTCCTTGAAGAGTTTTTTCCGCACCTGGAAACCTTGAAACAAGAAAAGCGTGAATTCATCATTTGTGGCGACTGGAATATCGCACACAAGGAACAGGACTTGAAAAACTGGAAAAGCAACCGTAAAAACTCAGGATTTTTGCCTGAAGAACGCGAGTGGATGACCCGGGTGTTCAATGAGTTGGACTGGGTGGACACCTACCGTCATGTGGCGCCCGACACTACGGACGAATGCTACACTTGGTGGTCTAACCGCGGACAAGCGTGGGCCAACAACGTGGGGTGGCGCATCGACTACCAAGTGGCCACACCGACCTTGGGGCGCACCGCAACGCAGGCGGAAGTGTTCAAGGCGCAACGCTTTTCAGACCATTCACCGCTGATTTTAAGCTACGCGATGCAATGCGCCTGAACACCGATTTTCAGGTGGGTACGAGCTTCCTGTGCCTTTGAATGCTCATCAGCATGCCGGAGGCTAAACCCAAGGTCAGCAAGGCGGTGCCGCCATAACTCATGAAGGGCAAGGGTACACCCACCACCGGCAAGATGCCCACCACCATGCCCATGTTTACAAATGCGTAGGTGAAAAAAACCATGGTGAGGCTGGCTGCCAGCAAGCGGGCGAACAAGGTTGGGGCACTGGAAGCAATGGCGAAACCCCTGCTGATGAGCAAACCATACAACACCAACAGTACCAAGGCTCCCATCAAACCGAACTCTTCCATGTAGACAGAAAAGATGAAGTCGGTGGTGCGCTCGGGAATGAACTCAAGGTGGGTTTGGGTGCCTTGCAAGAAGCCTTTACCGACAATGCCGCCTGAGCCCACTGCAATCATGGATTGAATAATGTGAAAACCTTTGCCCAAGGGATCGGTGGTGGGGTCGAGCAAGGTCATGACGCGTTGGCGCTGGTAGTCGTGCATCAAAGCCCAGATCAGGGGCAAACTGCCCAAAAAAACCACGACACCCGCGACCAGAATGCGCCAACTCAGACCGGCAAAAAAAATCACAAAAAAACCGGCTGCAAATACCAGCGTGGCGGTGCCTAAATCAGGTTGTTTCAAAATCAGCAGTGTGGGGATGGCCAAAATAATGGCGGCCACGCCATAGTCTTTGTAGGCTAAAACCGCTTCCCTTTGCTGAAAATACCAAGCCAGCATGAGAGGAACTCCGATTTTCAACAACTCAGAGGGCTGTATGCGGGTAGCGCCAAGATTCAACCAACGCCTGGCACCTTTGCTGACATCGCCAAACAAGGCCACCGCCACCAGCAACAGCACACCGGCGACATACACCGGCAGCGCCACCTTCAACAAGGTTTGCGGAGGCACGTTGGCCGCAACCCACATCACAATGAAGGCCAGTAAAAAGTTACGGATGTGGTCTGGCATGCGCCCGGAGAAATCGTAGGCAGCGGAAAATTGAATGAGGATCGAAATAATGGCGATGCCAAGCAAAATAAGGCTCAATGCTGGGTCAAATGCCAAAAAATATGGCTTGATTCGCTGCCAAGGCGTGATGTTGTTCAAGGCTTGACCTCCTCTTTGGCAGTCAGGTAGGTCTCAATCGCTGTGCGGGCGATAGGGGCGGCAGACTGTGCTCCAAAACCACCGTTTTCAACAATCACGGCCAAGGCGATTTTAGGATTTTCTGCGGGTGCAAATGCAATGAACCACGCGTGATCCCTGAAGCGCTCGCCCACACGTTTGGCATCGTATTTTTCATTCGCCTTCAGGGAAAACACCTGAGCCGTACCGGTTTTACCACCGGAGGTGAACGGCGCATTGGCAAAAGCCTTGGCAGAGGTGCCCTCAAGATTGACGCCCACCATGGCCTGCTTGATGAAATCTACGTTTTCCTGATTCAGTGGAATACGATTTCTAGGCTGCCGTTCCAGTATGCGTTTTTCACCGGTGTTTACGTCTTGAACCGCCTTCACCAGATGCGGGCGCATTACGACGCCGTTGTTTGCGAGGTTCGACATGGCGTGCGCCAGTTGCAAGGGAGTGAACGAGTTGTAGCCCTGCCCGATGGCAACAGAGATGGTTTCACCCGCATACCACCTTTTAAGCTCCGGCTTTTTGTAGGCGTTGCGCTTCCACTCGGTGGAGGGCAGGATGCCTTTTTTCTCGCCATCCAGATCAATTTCTGTGAGCCTCCCGAAACCGAAGGGTTCCATGAAAGTGGCAATGGCATCTACACCCAAATCGTTGCCCAGTTGGTAGTAGTAAGTGTCACAGGAAACGACGATGGACTTGAACATGTCCACGGCACCATGACCGCCTTCCTTGTCGTCACGGAAACGATGATTGCCGAATACAAAGAAACCAGGATCTGAAATTGACTGCCAGGATTTACGCTTGCCTGTTTCCAAGCCCGCCAGCGCCATGAAGGGCTTGTAAGTGGAACCCGGCGGGTACGTGCCGCTCAGGGGGCGGTTAAGCAGGGGGCGATCAGCAGACTCATTTAGCAACTTCCAGTTTTCCGGATCAATGCCATCCACAAACAGGTTGGGGTCGTAAGTGGGGTTACTGACCCAGGCCAGAACATCGCCGGTAGCGGGTTCTATGGCCACAAGTGCGCCACGCCGTTGCCCGAAAGCTTTCTCAACAGCCTCTTGTAACCGAAAATCGAGGGAAAGAATCAGGTTGTTTCCGGGGGTCGGGTTGCTGCGCGACAACACACGCACCGCTCTGCCACCGGCAGCCGTTTCTACCTCTTCAAAACCTGTTTTGCCGTGAAGTTCACGCTCATACCGTTTCTCAAGACCTTCTTTGCCTATGAATTGGGTACCGCGGTAATTCTGGGAATCTTCAAATTCAGCGATGCGCTCTTCGTCTTTTTTTGAGATGCGGCCAATGTAACCCACCACATGCGCGGCAGATTCGCCTTGAGGGTATTGCCGGAACAGACGCGCCTTTAACTCCACCCCGGGAAACCGGTAGCGGTGGACTGCGAACCTGGCCACCTCTTCATCGCTCAGGCGGGTGCGAAGCGGAATCGATTCGAAATTCTTCGATTCTTCCATTAGTTTTTTGAAGCGTTTCCTGTCTCTGGCCTGAATATCAACGATGCGGGAAAGGTCGTCGATGGTGGCCTCGAGGTCGGGTACGCGACTGGGGGTAATTTCTATGGTGTAGGCGGAATAATTGCGCGCCAGCGGTACACCGTTGCGGTCAAAAATCAGACCCCGGTTGGGCACAATGGGAAGCACTGTAATGCGATTGTCTTCGGCCTGCGCAATGTACTTGTTGTAATTGAACACCTGCAGCCAGACAAACCGCGCCACCAGCACGAAAAACAAAACCAGCACAAACACGCTGGCCACAGACAGACGCAACCTGAATTCCTGAAGCACCTGTTCCGGATGCCTGAATTCTTTTTTCATAGGGGGCGGTTCTCGTCGGGGTCCATGGGGCGATGCCCCCCATGAACAAACGCACCGCCAGGCTAACCAGATGCGCTCCGAAAAACAGGGGAAACATGTGCGCCGCCTGCACCCATGGAGAAAACCATGGCACCCGGCGGTGCAAGGTAATGGCAAAGTACGAGACCAGCGTGTAGGCCAAGGCGGTTTCACCCAACACGCCGGCGCGCTGCACGTCCATGATCAATCCAAACAACCAAGCCAGACCAATACCCACTTTGCGCGGCTGCCGGATGTTCCAGAAGACAATGACCAGCGCCAGCACATCAGGCACAGGAAGACTTCTGGGCAGGGGCAGTACATTAATGACAAAAGCGAACAGCAGCGAAATGGTAATGAAGGTGGTGCTGACCGGACGAAGAATTGCCTGACCTGAAATGCTGTTGATGCCCATGATCAGCGCTCTTTCTTTCCGCGACGTGAACCGCCTTTGGTGTCTGGATCAGGTGCTGGGGGTGGCAATGGATTGTCGACGGGAAGCACAAGTACAAACCGGTGTTTATCAACACCGGCAACCGGTTCACACAAGATGCGCGCAAATGCGTAGGAAGAATTGCGCTCGACACGCAACACCTTGGCCACGGGCAACCCGGCCGGGAACATACCGTCGATGCCGGAGGTGACAAGGCTGTCGCCCACGGCAACGTCTGCATTGGCAGCCACAAAACGCAATTCCAGCAAACCGCCCTCTTGGCCACCGTAGGCTACGCCGCGAAGACCCGTTCGCAAATTCTGAATGGGGATAACCTGATTTTTATCGGTCAGCAGGGTGACTTCGGACTGCTGGGGAAACACACGGGTGACCTGCCCCAGCACGCCGGCTTCATCGATGACAGGTTGCCCTGCCAACACTCCGACCAAGGTACCTTTATCAACAATGATTTTGCGCGAGTAAGGATCTTTGGCTTCGTATTTGATTTCCGCCAGATGCCCCTTGATTTCTGAAGATTCACCGGCAGCCATCATTTTTCGCAGTTGTATGTTTTCGGCCGTGAGTTGGGCGAGTTGATGCAACGCTTTCATGTCGGCAAGGTGTTGCTTTTGCAGGCGAAGGTTTTCAGCTTTGAGATCGGCGTTGTCTTTGAAATGTTGATCTACGCCGGACAGCATCTGACCGGGCAACCCCACTAGAAGTTGCGCCGGGTACAGCACGAACGATGCAAGGTTTCTGAGCAGGCCGGAGGCTTGATAGCGGACATCGAGCACCAGTACGGCAAACGACAACAAAACGAAAAACACAAGACGCGCTCTGGCCGAAGGACCTTGTTTAAATAACGGCGGCGGTGTGTACTCCATGCCTGTTATGTCACTCGCTGGCGAAAATGGTTCCCAATTTGTCCATCCGCTCAAGTGCCATGCCGCAACCGCGGACCACGCACGTCAGAGGGTCTTCAGCCACATGCACAGGCAGTCCGGTTTCTTCCATCAACAGACGGTCGAGGTCGCGCAGCAAGGCGCCGCCACCGGTCAGCATCATGCCGCGCTCGGCAATGTCCGCACCCAATTCAGGCGGGGTTTGCTCAAGGGCGGTTTTCACTGCAGATACGATGGCATTCAAAGGTTCGGTGAGCGCTTCAAGAATTTCATTGGAAGAAATGGTGAAGCTTCGGGGAATGCCTTCGGACATGTTGCGGCCCTTGACTTCCATGTCGCGGATTTCAGAACCGGGGAATGCTGAACCGATACGCTTTTTGATGGCTTCTGCGGTTGGCTCGCCGATCTGCATGCCGTAATTGCGGCGGATGTAATTGATGATGGCTTCGTCGAATTTGTCGCCACCGACGCGCACCGAACCGGCATACACCATGCCGCCCAGTGAAATAATGCCCACCTCGGTGGTACCACCGCCAATATCAACCACCATGGAGCCTGAGGCTTCAGAGACCGGCAACCCAGCCCCGATACCTGCGGCCATGGGTTCTTCAATGAGAAACACCTGTGAAGCGCCGGCGCCCAGTGCGGACTCGCGGATGGCACGGCGCTCAACCTGTGTAGAGCCGCAGGGCACGCAAATAATGATGCGAGGACTGGGCGAAAACAGGCGGCTTTCGTGAACCATTTTGATAAATTGCTTGAGCATTTGCTCGGTGACGGTGAAATCGGCGATGACGCCGTCTTTCATGGGACGGATTGCCTCAATGTTACCGGGCACCTTGCCCAGCATCTGTTTGGCTTCCCGACCGACCGCTGTGATTGTTTTTTTACCGTTGGGGCCGCCTTCCTGACGGATGGCAACCACAGAGGGTTCATCAAGTACGATGCCTTTTCCACGCGCGTAGATCAGCGTGTTGGCGGTTCCGAGATCGATCGCGAGATCGTTGGCGAAATAGCTGCGCAAATACCCAAACATGACAATAGCTTCCAACTAAAATAAGTAATTGATTTTTACGAATCCAAGCGAGCGATGATACCCTATTACGGCGACGCTTCAGGGATCAAAAGCAAGCCCGAAGTGCATTCCACCCGTTTTTAGAATAATCCTACTGCGCGCTGTCGTGCGCTTACCTGCAAATTGCATACTATGTCACTGAATTCTGATGAAATTTTAAGGCTGGGAAAACTGGCCAGGCTGTTCATTTCCCCTGAGGAACAAGACGCCACGGCGCAGCAAATCAACAATATTATCGACCTCGCGGGGCAACTGGCCGAACAGGACACCCGGGGGCTTGAGCCGCTGGCCCACCCCCTTGCCGTGCTGGCACCTGTCGCGTTGCGGCTCAGGGCCGACGAGGCCACCGAACCGAACGCGCGCGAAGTTAATCTGGCCTGTGCACCGGCGGTTGAAAAAGGCCTGTTTCTTGTACCCAAAGTCATTGAATGAGTTGTAAATGAGCTCCCATCCCGTTTCATTGAAAAGCCTGCATACACAGTTGATGCAGCGACAGGTCAGCAGTGTTGAACTGGCCACGGAGGCCTTGAAACAGGCCGAAACCCAAAGCCACCTGAACGCCTTTACCGACATCGCAGAGGAACTGACACTGGCGCAAGCCAGAGCGGCCGACGCCAGAATTGCGCAGGGCGACACCGGAGCGCTGCTGGGTATTCCGATGGCACACAAAGACATTTTTGTAACGCGCGGCTGGAAAAGTACCGCTGGCTCAAAAATGCTGGCCAACTACATCAGTCCATTTGACGCTGCTGTGGTTGAAAAAATGAGTGCCGCCGGACTGGTTTGCGTCGGCAAGCTTAATTGCGACGAATTCGCCATGGGTTCATCCAATGAAAACTCCGCTTTCGGTCCGGTGAAAAACCCTTGGGACTTGCTGGCAGTGCCGGGCGGATCCTCGGGCGGTTCAGCCGCTGCAGTTGCAGCGGGCATTGTGCCGCTGGCAACAGGCACAGACACCGGAGGCTCCATCCGGCAACCGGCAGCCTTGTGCGGCATTACAGGCATCAAGCCCACTTACGGCAGGGTGTCGCGTTACGGCATGATTGCCTACGCATCGAGCCTGGATCAAGGCGGACCGATGGCAGGTAGCGCTGAAGATTGTGCACTGGCCCTGACGGCCATGGCCGGCTTTGACACCCGCGACTCCACCAGTCTGGACAAACCCGCGGAGAACTTTGAACGCCTGCTGGGCACGCCACGCACCGGCGCCACAGAAAGCCAGCCATTAAAAGGCTTGCGTGTGGGCCTGCCCGACGAGTTTTTTGCCAGCGGCGTGGAACAGGATGTGCTGGATGCCGTGCAACTGGCCATCAAGACGCTTGAGGCGCTCGGTGCTGTGGCCGTGCCGGTCTCGCTGCCCAGAACTGCTTTGTCGATTCCGGCCTACTACGTGATTGCCCCGGCAGAGGCCTCTTCCAACCTGTCGCGCTTTGATGGCGTGCGCTATGGTCACAGGGCCAGCGGCTACAAGGACTTGGCGGACATGTATGAAAAGACCCGCAGCGAAGGTTTTGGTGCGGAAGTAAAGCGCAGGATTCTGGTCGGTGCCTATGTGTTGTCCCGTGGTTATTACGACGCCTATTATTTGCAGGCGCAACGGGTTCGCCGCCTGATTGCCCAAGACTTTCAAGCCGCCTTTGCGCAATGCGATGTGATTGCCGGACCGGTGTGTCCGTCAGTTGCGTGGAATCTGGGAGAAAAAACCTCAGACCCTATAAAAATGTATCTGGCTGACATTTTTACCTTGGGTGCCAGCCTAGCGGGCTTGCCGGGCATGTCGGTTCCGGTGGGTTTCGGGCAGGCAGGAAGGCCTGTGGGTCTTCAATTGATCGGCAACTACTTCGCAGAAGCCGAACTGCTGCAAACGGCAGACCATTTTCAGCGCGCCACACAGTGGCACTTGCAGCGCCCGTCCGCTGCAAACCATTCAACCTCAGGGAAAGGTGCCTTAGCATGACTTGGGAAATTGTCATTGGTTTGGAAACCCACGTGCAGTTGGCCACAAACTCCAAAATATTTTCAGGTGCCAGCACCCAGTTTGGCGCCGAACCGAACACCCAGGCCTGCGCTGTTGATCTTGCCTTGCCTGGTGTATTGCCGGTAATGAACCGCCGCGCGGTGGATTACGCAATTCGTCTGGGATTGGCGGTGGACGCCAAAATTGCAGACGCATCCACCTTTGAGCGTAAAAACTATTTTTATCCGGACTTGCCCAAGGGCTATCAGATCAGCCAAAACGAAATCCCGGTGGTGCAAGGCGGACACCTCGACATTCTGGTGGGCGATCAAGTCAAGACTGTGCACTTGGTGCGCGCCCACCTTGAAGAAGACGCCGGGAAAAGCTTGCACGAAGATTTCGCAGGCATGTCTGGCATTGACCTGAACCGGGCCGGCACCCCTTTGCTGGAAATTGTCACCGAGCCTGACATGTGCAGCGCCGAAGAAGCGGTGGCCTATGCCCGTGCGCTGCATGGGTTGGTGACCTGGCTTGGCATCAGTGACGGCAACATGCAGGAGGGAAGTTTCCGTTGCGATGCGAACGTTTCCGTGCGCAAACCGGGTGCCCCGCTGGGTACCCGCTGTGAGATCAAGAACCTGAACTCGTTCAAGTTCTTGCAGCAGGCCATTGTGTATGAGGCAAACCGTCAAATCGAACTGATAGAAGACGGTGGACGGGTGGTTCAGGAAACGCGTCTCTATGACCCCGACCGCAATGAAACCCGCTCAATGCGCAGCAAGGAAGATGCACAGGACTATCGCTATTTCCCGGACCCGGATCTGCCACCTCTGATGATTGCACCGGAGTGGGTTGAATCGGTTCGGGCGGAAATGCCTGAACTGCCTTCAAGCAAACGCAAGAAATACGAAGCCTTGTATGGGCTTACACCTTATGACGCCAACATGCTGACCAGCACCCGCGCCATGGCCGACTTCTTTGAGGCTGTGGTGGCGCAGATTGGCAGCGCACAGACGAAATTGGCTGCAAATTGGTTAATGGGTGAGGTGTCTTCGCAGTTGAACCGCGATGGCATTGACTTGGAACAAGCCCCCGTCAGCGCGCTGCAGCTTTCAAAGCTGCTGCTGCGCATACAGGACGGTACTTTGTCCAACAAACTGGCCAAGGAAGTGTTTATTGCCATGTGGGCGGGCGACGAGGACGCGGATGCAGATCGCATCATTGAAGCAAAAGGCTTGAAGCAGATCAGTGACACCTCGGCCATTGAGGCCATGATCGATGAAGTCATGAACGCCAACCCCGGTCCGGTGGCTGAATACCGCAGCGGCAAGGAAAAAGCGTTTAATTCCTTGGTGGGGCAAGTGATGAAGCAGGCCAAGGGCAAGGCCAACCCGGCCACGGTCAATGACTTGCTGAAGAAAAAGCTGCAGGGCTGAGAAACTTAGCCCGGTGGTGGCGCTCTAACAGGTGTCGGGTCAATTGAATTGGAGGTCAGCGTGGTGTCTGGTATAGGATTTTCAAGACATTTTGGTTTTTTGTTGGTATGCGTTGCGCTGTTGAGCGGTTGTGCAAACAATGTGCGCAGCAATGTAACGGTTTACCAGCGCATGGAAAACCTGAGCGCCAAGGAAGTGCCTCGCACGTATGCATTTGTAAGGGGACCGGAACAGGCAAAAAGTCTGGAATGGTCTCAATACGAAGACATGATTGCCCAAGAACTCGGCCCGTTGGGCTTTTCATCTGCCAAACCCACCGAGAAGCCTCGCTTCAATGTGGAGTTCCACGTGCGAAGCTCAGACCAGAAATACAGCGTGACCGACTACGCCTACCCAACCTTTGGCGTGGGTCTTTCCAGAGGCTACGGCTTTAATGGACGCTACGGTTACGACCCTTTCTTCTCAACGCCCATTCCGGTTCAACGCAATGTGGAATATGTGCGCCATGAATTGAAAGTCAGTATTTTTGACAATGAAATGAAAGACAGCAAAGCCATTTGGGAAGGAAAGGCGCTGACAGATTCTGTGCGAGGGGAAAGCCTTTCAGAAGCCATGCCCTATTTGGTGCGCAGCTTGTTCAGCGGTTTTCCCGGTGAAAACGGCAAGACCAAAACAGTGACATTGCCAAGAAACAAAGGGCAGTGAACAACAGCGACAAGCCCGTTGCCCTGAGTGTTTTCAGGGTGGGGGGTGAAGCCATTGGGCAACTTATACCGGCAGTACAGGCTGCCTTGCTGCACCGGGTCGGAAACTTCGGTCTGACCTTGCACTCTGAAAATTCGAGCCCACCAACACTGGCGCTGGGTCATCAGCTAAGCACACCAAGGGAACTCCAGCAATGCTGTCAGGCGCTCGCAGCCGACCTTCACAATGCAGGCTACATTGCGGGCTGGCGCAATGAGCTGTTTACACTCAAAAAACCGGATGGCACCGCTTGGTTTGATTTGGAGCGCGCCAGTTTCAGAACCTTTGGGTTTGAATCAGAAGCAATTCATGTTCACGGATATACGCAGAGCGGAGAGGTTTGGCTGGGACGCCGTTCTACACTCAAGGCGATAGACCCGGGGCTGTTGGATAACCTTGCCGCCGGCGGCTTGAGCAGCGGCGAAACCCCGATGAATTGTGCGAGAAGGGAACTGTGGGAAGAGGCCGGTGTTGATGAAATGTTAGGTAAAAACCTGATTTCCCTGCCAAAAACCCTGGTTTCAGAACGCATAGAAACCCAAGGTGTTCACCGTGAAGTGCTGCACTGTTTCGCCCTGCAACTGCCTGATGACTTCATCCCCGAAAACAAAGACGGGGAAGTGTGCGGCTTTCTGCGCTGCAGCCTGACTGAAGTGCGAGAACTATTGCGCAAGAAAGCGCTGACCACAGATGCCGCTGTTTGTACCGAATATGCGCTTCAGTGTGCTGCGGTGCTTGATAAAAAGTGATTCAGTTTGCGAACAAAACGCACCGGTGAATCAAACATCAAGGCATGCCCTGCACCCTTGAAGCGAACCACCTTCGAATGCTTGATGTATTCTTTTGCAGCCAACTGGCCTTCAACTGGATACAAAGCCGATTCATCACCCACAAAAAACCAGACTGGCTTTTCCTCGGCCTGTTGCGCCATGGTTTCGCGGTAGTCGTGCGGGTTACCAACAAAGGTGCGTATACAGTCGAGATAAACAGGCCAGTTTGAAACCGGCGCCACAAACCTGACAAGAAACTCATGGCGCCCCATTTCCGCAAAATACTTCAGAAACGGGTTGGCAAAAGCGCTGGCACCGAACAGGGAAAACTGCTTCCAGAAACGTCTGCGCATCACCGCTGGCAACTTGTAAAAGTGACGCTCACGTCCGAGGCTTTCAAAGTCTTCCATCATTTGCTTGAGTGAAGCCATGCGGGTGGCCTGGTGGGCACCAAACAAACCGGACAAATAAGACTCGTCGTTGGTCAGGCGCATGGCCTGGTCGATTTGCAAATAAGACCGGATACGATCAAAACCATACAAGCGGTGGTATTCCATCGCGGTGCAGGCACCCATGGAAAAGCCCACGAGTGCAGGAGACTCGACATCGAGATGTTCAATCAAGCCGTGAAGGTCGTGCGCATATTGGGTAAATACGCTTTCATGCCCGACAGGCACTTTGTGAGAGCCCCCGAAGCCGCGAAGGTCAGGCAGGATAAAACGGTATTTGCCCAGCAAAGGCGTAATGAACGGTAACCAGAGAAACGCCGGCATTCCAAAGCCGTGAACCAGAATGCAAACAGGGCCGGTGCCCATGTCCCAGTAGTGCAGTGAATGCCCATCCGCGGCTGTATAGGTGGCCATGGCTCGTCTCCCAATGAATTTTCAGGTGATCTGATGGTCGAAGGCCGAAATCAGCCTTCGCCACAGTTTATGTTGAATTCAAATATACATTACTGACAGCGTTCAAGAAACAGACTGGAGGGTGGGTCTTCACCCCTTAATTCAATGGTTTTGAGGAAACCAGCGCGGGCTTTGGCAATATCGCCAGCGGTAAAGGCGCTCAAGGCCTCATCGTAAACATCGACCCACGCATATTGCGAACGGTCTTTGACATCGTCCGCCATGGCCAGCAACTCATAAACCACCACGGGTTCATTCTTGCCTTTTACGTGGGTCACATCCAGGCGACGGGCAACAATGTCGTACTTGGCCAACTCATAGGTGCTCTGCCCTATCATGCAGCGAATGCCATAACCCTTGCAGCCGCTTTCAAGCCGGCTGGCCAGATTCACCGGGTCGCCGACCACTGTGTAGTTGATACGGGCATGTGAACCGATGTTGCCAACAATGACGCGGCCCGTATTCACACCAATTCGCACATCGAGCTTGGAGGCCCACTCTGCCGGCCATTCGTCCCGCAACACCTCAAGTGTTTCCAGGCATTTCAAGGCTGCAGCGCATGCCTTTGCAGGGTGCTCTTCATCGTAGAAGGGTGCGCCCCAGAAGGCCATTACGCAGTCGCCGATGAATTTGTCGATGGTGCCATCGACTGCCTCAATCTCTGCGGTCATCGCGCCGAAATAACGGTCCAGGTAAGGCACAATCTTGGGGCCCAGCGCCTCGGAAATGGTGGTGAAGCCCGCCAGATCCATGAACAGCACGCTCATGGTCCGCTTTTCAGCATAGGGTTTTGCAACCACGCCATTGGCCAACAGTGTTTTAACCAAACCGGCAGGCAAGTATTTTCCAAATGACCCCAAACCGGCTCCCATTTGCACCACAGAAATTGCGAGGTTGTGAATTTCAGTGATGTAGGAATTCACGGGGCGAATATCGGACAAGTTAAAGTTCGCGAGTTGGTGGGTTTGCTCGATAATTTCTGTCAGGGGTTTTACAAAACCACGCTGACTGATGAAAAGCGCAAACAAACTGGCCAACAAGGTAACGCCGATGACGATGAAAGCAACGTTTTGTGTGTTGGCAAGAATACGCTGGCTAAAATCGGATTCAGGCACCACGGTCAGCAGTATCCAGTTGTTTCGACCCACAGGCTCGGCAGAAACAAAATAGACGGTTTCACCCTGCTTGAACCGGATGGATGTACCCACACCGATGTTTTTGTAGTCTGAGATGCCCGCGCTCTCCAGCGCTTGTCTGGCTGTGGTCATGATCGGGCTTTGAACCTCGGAAATACGAGGGAGCTTCAAATCATCGGGCTTGGCTTCCTTGTCAGCCAGAAAGCTGACGGATTCACGTGAAGCAATAATGAAACCCCGGTCGTCCATCATGAAGGCGGAGCCTGTTTGCCCCACCCGCAAGGTGCGCATGTACTCAGAGAGTCGGTCGAGTTCGATGGCGATGGTGACCACCGCTTGCAGGTCTTTGTCTTTCAACACGGTCAAGGCGGTGTTCACACCTGGGCGACCTGTACTGGAAAAAGAGTAGGTGTCGGTCACAATCGCTGCGCCCGTATTTTCTGCCGACATCGTGTACCACCGCCGGGTGGGCGCGTAGTAGTCATTCACCTTGGTGGTGGTTTTGTAAAAGGTGTACTCACCCCCATCCATTGCAAATAAACGCTCTGTGCGGTTCGCTGATTTTTTTGTTTCATCCCAGGCGCTGCTGATGCTTGAAATGCTTGAAGCATCCCTGCGTTGTGCGCCATAGTAATTGCCATTGGGCAAGCCGATACCCACAAAACTGTAGTAGTTGTTGGACTTCAAAAAGGACATCAACAGCGATTCGCGGGCGTTGGCACTTTTAATGTCGAGTGCGCCTTCCCTGATCAGGTCGGACATGACTTTTTGGTCTTGCAGGGCCGTGTTGATGACGGATGTGATCTCGGTTCGCAGTGAAGCAATAATTTCGCGGTTGAGTTGCAGCGCAATGTCTTCGGTGTTTTTGGAGGACGTCCAGGCCCACGGCAAATGAATTGCCAATGCCGTCACCACAACGGTGACAACCGTCACCAATAACAGACTGATGCGCAAGCCGAAACGCAACGAGTGGTTCGTTTCTAAAGGTACATCCGCATCTGGCTGTTTCATTGTAATTCTGTGTTCGAATTGAGTCACATGCACCTCTGGATTTTTTTATTGTGTATTTACAGCCGCCTCAGCCAGCACGCGAACACCTTTTGAGCGGATCAACTGTCCATCACCGTTGTAAACGGAGCTGGCTTTTTCAAACAGGGAGAAAGGTATTTTAAGGCCGACTTGTCTGGCCTTTTTGAAATTGATGGCAACCTCCGGCGGAGAAACAATACCCACGGGCAAGCTGCCCACAGAGGCTTTGCCATTGATGACGTTAAAGCCATACAACGCAGCCAGGTAGCCGTTCTCTTCAAAGCCAATGCCGATGGACATTACTGCGCTGTCGTCTCCGGGGCGCACAACGTCGGGTACGGCGCTAAGCACAGCCACGTTTTCAGTGTAACGGTTGATGACACCGATTCTGGAAAAAATGGCGGTGCTGCCTGTGATCCAAAAAATACTGTCAGACAACGCGGCGTCTGTTTTTTTCATCTCTGCAATCGCCAGAGGAATATTCTGTGCCAGCAGTTCGTCGGCTGTTTCCGGCCCTTCGATTTTCACCCACTGAACGTTGATGCCGCGCGACTTTGCAATTGTTTCAAGGGGTATGGCCTGCGTTTGCATCGCGCTGCTGTTTTTCTTGTCCACCATGATGGCAATGTTGATGAGCTTGGGCTTGATTTGAAGCAGATAGCTCATTTGCACATCCACCGGCATGTTCAGCGAGGTGAAGGCAATTTTCGTATTGCTGCCTTCCGTGTAGGACGGCGTGATGCCCATCAGGACCGGGTCTTTGGCACAGACGGTGACAATCGGAATTTTTCCGTTTTTATAAAATTGATGTACAAAAGAAACCGATTCGGATCCCATGGCAAACACCAGATCAAACTTTTCCTTTTCGGCAGCCTGCATGGCCTGATGCCCCAAGGCAGCCTGATTTTGAAAGTTGATGGCACGGACTTTTGCAGCCACACCCTTTTGGGCATACACCGTCAGAATTTTCGAAATGGCCGTGTTGTAGGCCAAAGAAGCACGTGGGTACAAAAACAGGATTTTTTTGTCCGCCATTGCGTGCCCGGCATGCTTTGCTTGCAAGGAAGCAGAAAATTGCGAGTCGGCGTCTGGCTTGATTACCCAGGATTGGGCCGCCTCTTCTGAAATTTTTAACCAGTCACCCAACACAACGGGCGCTGAAGGTGGCAGCGGAGCCAGTTGTGCCATGCTTTGATGAGATGAAAAGCCAAACAAAACCAGCAAAGGGAAGATGATTTTTGAGAGAGTCGTCATTGCTCGTCTACCGCCAAAACAGGTGAATCGGTTCGGTTATTTTGCAGAACCGCAAAAATAAGTGCCAGCAAGATCAAGGCCGCTCCGATGTAAAGCAGACCTTCGGTTTTACCGCCACCAAACAGCAGCACCTGGCCCACCAACAAAGGCCCCAATACGTGACCAACGCGTTCGCTAAAGCGGTAATAAGACGCCACCGGTGCGGCGCCATACTGATGGGCTGCATCTGAATTTGCAACCAGCGTAACCACAGGTGCATTAATGGCACCGTGACAGAAACCGATGATCAGCACAGTAAACACAACGCCAATGGCAACCGCGAGGTAGGCCTCTGGATACAGGCTGTAAATCAGACCCAGCCCGCCGATACTGGCAACGGCAAAACCGGAACTGAGCATGGCGAACCCCACCGAACGAGACAAAGCTTCAGGCTTCTTGCTGCGTTTGGCAAGCACTTGGTTCACCAACAACACACCCACGGCATAGAACATCAACATCTGACCGATTTCTTCCTTCTCAAAGGCCATTTGCGTCAGCAACAACGGTAAGGCGTAAACCACCACACCCGTCATGACAGCTTTGCTGGGAATGCCCACCAATAGGGCTGGAAGGCTGAACGTTTTGTCTTTCCAAAACTGCAGGTAAGACGCTGGCCTGGGCTTTGCTGCGACGGCTGAGGCTGTGCTCAGCGTTGCGGGCGTGGTCAGCACAGAACACAAGGCAAGAATGATGAGCGCTGTTGTCGCCACAATAATGAACACGCCGCTGGTATTGACATACAGAACCATCAGGGAGCCCAGCGCCAGGCCGCAAATCATGCCGGCATTGAACTGATAGACGATGGATGAATTGGCACCCAACGTACCGTTTTTACTAGTCCAGCGCAGCAACAACGACTGGACAGCAATAAACACCATACCTTGGCCTGCGCCAGAGAGCGCACGCGATGCAACGCATGCAGCGTAGGCATCAAAGGTCAGCAGCGTCAAAGCTCCCAGACACATCAAGGAGGCGCCCAGCCATAACAAACGGCGGGGATCCTTGGCTGCCGCATAACGGTCTGCCGGCAACAAAACGCTGGCAAAACAGAAGAAATAGGACATGAAGGCCATGGACACTGCATAGGGCGGCAGATCCTCCTGCACGGCCAGATTCTTGATCAACTGGGGCAAGAAGGAAGCGGTGAGGTTGTCCGCAAATACAGCCAAAAACAACAGGGACGAGGCTTTTGCAGACTCGTGTGTGGAATGGTCCGCGGCAGAGACTGCCTTGCCGTTTTTAACCTCAAAACTGTTGAGTAATTTCAAAAACAAAATAGCCAACAAATTGCTGGCAATAAAAAGCGCTGCAAAGTTTTTCAAGTTGCGGGCAATCGCCATGTAGACGACGCTTCTAGGCAGCGTGAGCCCGACGGAAAGCGCCTGGCCTGAGGGATGGTTAATGGCGGACTCAATAAGAATATCGTCCTCCAGACCCAGATGAATCTCCTCGCTGCCGACACTTTGGTACTTTAATTGTTGGTCAATACGGACTTGTATGCTGGAAATGCTGGGATTGCGTTTACGGTAGTCATCCAGCATTTCGGGAATTTCGGTCAGATCGTCAAACACCAACTGGTTGTCGAACACCGAGGCGATTCGTGTGGTCAAACTGGTGCTCAACATTGAGGCCGTGGACTTTGCGCCGTAGGAATAAATGCCCAACATCAAGAACACAATCAGAAGGGTCTGAAAGGACAGACCCAGCAGCAGGATTTTTTGTTGGGCGCCTTCCGGATTTTCATCATCCAGACGCTTCAACAGGAACCAAGTCAGCACCAAAGCAATAACAACCGCACTGGCGATCAACATGTAAAGATAGGGAGACAGGGCTTGAGAGTTCGTGTCGCCATCAATTGAGAGGGTTAGCGCACCGACGGTCTCAAACTTGCTGCGCAGGGGCAACTCCACTTTAAAATCGCTGGGGTTGAGTTGGTCGCTGTCAAACAGTGCCATGGCGGCGTTGTCCGTGATGCGTACGGAACGCAACAAGGCATCGGCTTTTTTCAAATCAGCCGCAAGGATCTTGAAGCCTACAAACTGGTCCAATGGCAGGCCGGCCCGCAAGTGCGACTCAATCTGGTTTTGAATAATTTCACCTTGAGCCGTCATCCGGATTGTTTGAAATCTGGCGTTGGTTCGGGAAATTTCGCCGTAAGCCACATACACAAGCAACAGCACAGAAGCCAGCGCTACGGCAAGAATGCCCAAGACTTGTTTGATAGATTTTTTAGTGTGCATCGTGTGGGGAGAGGGCTTTCAACCAATGTTGCATTAATGTTCAAGAAAACGTGAGAGCGATACCGCATATTCCGGTCGCTTGGTCAAGAATGCGTAGACCCGGTCTGCCAGCAAGGAAAGAATCAGGTCGTCATAAGTTAAACCGTGCAGGTGCAAACCAGCCGCCATCAAGGAGACAACTGATTCTTCAGGATACTTCAGATCAGGTTTGGGATTGGCTTCAAGGATGAAAATCTCGCCCTCGGCATTCGCCCGAAAATCCACACGAACTGTAGACTCCAGCCCCAGACGCATGTGCAGCTTTTGCGTGATGGCGGTCAGACGTTGTGCAGCCGGATCAGAGGCGTCTTGTGACAGCAGACGCAAACGCCCCAAACCGATGGGACGCAGGTCTTTGGAGGTAAAAATGCGCTCGCCATCGTCAAGCAAACGCTCAATGACGGAAAAAACAAATGAACTTGGCTGAATTTCAACCGAACCGCCCCGGCAAACCACCGGACCGGAGACCCCGGCGGTGTATTCCGGACCTTCCAGAAACTCTTCAACCAGCACCGTGTTGCCTGTGCTTGAAAACACAGCCCTCACCGCTTCCATGACGCCGGAGCGAGGCACGCAGTGCACATGCAACGATGCGCGACCGGAAACCGGTTTGACGATGAAATCGCCTTGATAGTCGGAAAACAGCTTTAAAAAGTCGCGGCGCTGGGTAACGTCGTCACCCTCCTCACCCACGTTGATGGTGACATAGCGGGCCGTTGGCAAACCCAAAGAGGCCACCACATGCTTGAAAATATGCTTGTTGTCCAACAAGGCCGCATTCAATGGATTGTGGCCCACATAAGGGATGCCGCACATTTCAAGGATGGAAGGCGCATGACTGGTGGAGGACAAACCCTGCAATCCGGCAGAGTTGATCCAGGCCAGATCAATTTTCAGCGCTTTCAGACGCTGCGGCAGGTTCATGTCCTCGGGCAGCAAAGTGACATGGTGAAACCCGGACCGCTGCAAACTGTTTTTAATATCGGTTGCAACTTCAATATACGACTTGTTTGACCGCGGGTTGCGGGTTGCAAACACAACAGATTCTGGATCTTCAACATTGCCGCCATGAATGACCGCGATGCGGCAGTCTGCCTTCATTCGATCAAGTATGTCTGATAATGACTTGGCCTCTAACGGGATACCCCCTACGGCAGATTTCAATGCTTACTCCAAAAGACGGTTGCAGTTTTCATGCCGCAGTAACTCGGGACAAATGAAGCGATGGCATGAAAATGCGTGTAGGGTAGGAATCTTAAACCCTGATAAACGTTGGGGGGTTACATTTTCTTGCAGTGCAGAAAAACCGAACTTCTTGATTACACAGTGCTGTTTTACAGGCTCTGATGCAATTGGGCCCCGAGTTTATGGATTGAGTCTTGTCAGTGCACTACACTATCACTTTTCGATCTTTTACCGCACCACAATCAGGGCGGAAATGCCCACCCTGAACCACAAGGAATTTTTTATGCTGCTCGGATTAAAGAGCATCGATCTGAGAATTGGCAAAACCATTCTACTGGATCAAGTCAGTTTTTCATTGCTACCAAAAGAACGCGTCGCACTTTTAGGCCGCAACGGCATGGGTAAAAGCACGTTGCTGCGAATTATTCTGCGTACACAGGCCGCCGATGACGGCGAAGTGGTCTATTCAGACGGGTTGGTGATCCGCTGCCTCGAACAAGAGGTACCGGCTTCGCAAGACAAAACCGTGTTCGACATGGTGGCACGCGGCCTGGGCGACATTGGCGAGCATTTGGCCGCCTACCACCACGCGATCATGCACACACCAGACGATATGGATACCATCGGGCGACTGCATGCGGCCATTGACGCGGCGGAGGCCTGGAATCTGGACAGCAAGGTGGAATCCGCCCTCACCCGCATGAAACTCGATGGCGAGGCGCAGTTCGGCAGCCTGTCGGGGGGAATGAAGCGTCGCGTCATGCTGGCGCAGGCGCTGGTGGTGGATCCGGATGTGTTGTTGCTGGACGAGCCCACCAACCACCTGGACATTCCCAGCATCCTCATGCTCGAAGAGGTTGTTCAAAACTTCAAGGGCGCCGTGCTGTTCATCAGCCACGACCGAAGCTTCATGCGCCGCATTGCCACCCGTGTCTGCGACTTGGACCGCGGCAAGCTGATGTCATGGTCCGGCGGCTACGAAGGCTACCTGAAAGGCAAAGAGGAATACCTGCATGCTGAAGAAAAGGCCAACGCCTTGTTTGACAAGCGTCTGGCTCAGGAAGAGATCTGGATTCGCAGGGGCGTTGAAGCCCGGCGATGCCGCAATCAGGGGCGCGTCAAGGAACTCATGGACATGCGACGCACCTACAGTGAGCGGCGCAACCAGGTCGGTCAGGCCAATATGCAAGTTCAGGAAGCCGAACGCAGCGGCAAACTGGTGGCCGAGGTAAACAACGTCAGCCACAGTTTCGGGCAGCAGCAACTGGTGCGCGATTTTTCAGCCATTATTTTGCGGGGTGAAAAAATTTCCATCATCGGCCCCAACGGCGCCGGAAAAACCACCTTGCTGCAAATCG
>JAJTDO010000023.1:47065-69175 GCA_021300475.1 Burkholderiales bacterium
ATCGTACTGGGACAACTGGCACCACAAAGCGGCGATGTGAGACACGGCACCAAACTGGAGGTTGCCTACTTTGACCAACTGAGAAAACCAGTCAGCGACGACGTCACCGCCATTGATGTGATTGGCGACGGCAAGGAATATCTGGAAATCGGCGGGCAAGCCCGCCATGTCATTGGTTACCTCCAGGACTTCCTGTTCACCCCTGACCGGGCGCGGCAACCTGTGCGTTCCTTGTCTGGCGGCGAGCGCGCGCGTCTGCTGTTGGCGCAAATGTTTTCCAAGCCTTCCAACGTACTGGTGCTGGACGAGCCCACCAACGACCTGGACATCGAAACACTGGACCTGCTGGAAGAGCGCTTGATGGAATACACCGGCACAGTGCTGTTGGTGAGCCACGACCGGGAATTCATCAACCACATTGCCACTCGCAGTTGGGTAATTGAGGGCGAGGGCCGCATCGGCGACTATGTGGGCGGATTTGAAGACTGGATGCGCCAACGCACCAGCGACCCGTGGGCCAACATGCAAAAAACCGAAAAGCAGGGCGACGCTTGCGCAGCACCCGCGGTGGTGGCTCCTGTTGCCGCCCCCCCCAAGAAGAAAAAGTTGAGCTTCAAGGACCAACGTGAACTGGACGCACTGCCGGCGCTGATTGAAACCCTGGAAAAACAACAAGGTGTTTTGACAAAAAAAATCGGTGAACCAACGTTCTATCAGCAGGACAAAGACACAGTTGCTAAAACCCAAGCAGAGTTGAGCAAAGTAAACTTGGATCTTGAGAAGGCATACGCCCGCTGGGAGGCATTGGAAGGTCCGACCGATGAATAACGCTGCCAATGAAACCCGCACAAAAGCCTGGTTGCTGGGTGCCACCGGTCTGGTGGGGCAGTCGCTTTTACGGCAACTCGCAGCCAGCCAGCAACATGAGCAGGTGCTGGCCTGGGTGCGGAAATCTGGCAGCGTTTCCAGCGCTGCAGGCATTTCCAGCCACGTGGTGAACTTTGAACACACCGGGCAGTGGCCGACCGGCCCGGTGGATACGGTGTATTGCTGTCTAGGCACCACACAGAAAAAAGCCGGCAGCAAGGCCGCCTTCAAGAAAATTGACCACGACCTTGTACTGGCCTTGGCGCATTATGCGAAGGCGCAAGGATGCCGCCATTTTCTGGTGATCACCGCCTTGGGCGCAGACCCCGCAAGCAGCAGTTTTTATTCAAGGGTTAAAGGCGAGGTGGAGCAGGCACTGACCGCGATCGGTTTTGAGCAGTTAAGTATTTTCAGACCCTCGCTGTTGGCTGGTGACCGGACAGAACACCGTCTGGGAGAGCAAATCGGATTACAATTGGCACAAGCCTTCAAGGTCCTGATTCCGCTTAAATATCAGGCGGTGCATGTGGATGCAGTGGCCAGCGCCATGCGGGAGGCTGCACGCCAAGTAATCCGCGGCGGCAAGATTTACGAGTCGGATGCGATACAAACCCACTACCAAAACGCCAGACATCAATGATTCAGTTCAAGTTGAAAAAGAAAAAAGCAACGCTGGAGTTTACGGTCGACGACCTTGCGCGGGCGGCAGACACCACGGTGCGCAATGTGCGGTCATACCAAGACCGTGGCTTGCTTGAACCACCCACCAAGCGCGGTCGGGTGGGTATCTACAATGAACACCATCTGGAACGGCTGAAACTGGTGGGGCATTTGCTGTCTCGCGGCTATACGCTGGGCAACATTCAGGAACTGATCAAGGCGGTTGAAAACGGACACGACATCCGGCAGTTGCTGGGTTTGGTGTCAGCCATTTCCAGCCCCTGGGGCGAGCGCAAGTCCAAGCACTTTAATTTGTCGCAACTGGCGCTGCTTTTCGGTCCGAAAGCGCCTAAATCCATACTGGATACGGCATTAAAGCTGGGCTTGCTGGAAGCAGACGGTACCGGTTACAAATCCAGTAACCCCAACATTTTGCAACTCGGTGTAGAAATTACAAAAGCCGGTTTGCCGTTGGACAAATTACTGGAACTGTTTGTGGACATGAGGGCTGATTTGCTGAGGCTTTCCGACCGCACAGTCGGCATTTTTGTTGAAACGCTGGACAAGTACGGCAACGGCTTACCCCCGCCAGAAGACGTTGAGCGTATCGCCAAGCTGATCTGGAAAATCAGACCGCTGATTCTTTCGGCGCTGGAGGGAGAAATATCCAGAGCGTTGGAGTTGTCACTGGGTAAATTTGTGGATGACAGGTTGTCCCGGGTCATTGCCCACGTACTGGAGCACGCCCCGGAACCAGAACAAATGGCTGAATGGAGTCTGGGTTCGCACATCGGTGATGCGTAACCCAAATCCCTGTTGCCATCAGCTGCGCTGCAGCGGAATGTTTTCGATTTCCTGCAGGCCCTCTTCCAAAAAGGTCAGCAAGCGCTGCACGCTCGGCAGAGAGCGTCTGCAGGCGATCAAGCCAAATTCCAGTTTGTCTGCATAGCTGTTCAAAGTAATGTTCAATGCCTGACCGTCAATCACGATGGACACCGGATAGACACCTTCAATTTCCGCCCCGTTAAAATACAGACGGTTCTTCGGACCGGGTACGTTGGAAACCACCACATTGAAAGCCTGCCACTGCGGCGCAATGCCAGTCAGTATGTTCATGCCGTTAATACCCATGATGGTCGCCAGATAGTTCATGATCTCTGACTGCGTCATGCTGGAAAAACGGCGTTTGCTGGTTTCAATGGAATCGTGGATGGTTTCCAGACGCTTGGCAGGTGAACTTTCATTCGTGGCCAGATTAGCCAACACCAACCCCACCTGATTGCCACCGTCTGAATCGTCTTTGCGCAAAGACACAGGAACCATGGAAACCAGTGGTTTTTCAGGCAAACGTCCCAATTCTTCCAGATACTTTCTCAGGGCACTCGCACACATGCCCATCACCACATCGTTGAGGGTAATGTCCAGACGCTTGCCTGCGGCCTTGATCCGGTCCAGAGACCAGGATTGCGCGGCAAAGCGGCGTGAAGCAGAGATGCGCGTGTTCATGGGCGTGCGTGGCGCTTGAAACACAGATACGTAATCAGGGTCGTATTTGCTTTGCCAGACAGAGCGTGCAATTTCCTTCACAACCGTGGGCACTGTGGACAGCTGACCTTTGACAGAACCCAGTGCCGTGATCATTTTGGTCATGGGGGTTTGCTCAGTGACTTCGCGCGGCGCCCGCTTGCTAGGCGCCTTGGCCCAGAAAGGCAGCATGTTGCGCTCATCAGGGTTTTCCGACATGGCTCGCTGGAACATCCGCATGGCGGCAATACCGTCTACCAATGCGTGGTGAATGCGGTTGTAGATGGCCACACGGCCGTCTTCCAGACCGTCAATGAGGTAACTTTCCCACAGGGGTTTGGCCCTGTCCATCTGACCGCTGTGTAACTTGGAAACCAAGGCCAGCAATTCACGGATACGTCCGGGCTTGGGCAGGGAGAGATGGAAAAAATGCGATTCGATGTCGAATTCGGTGTCTTCCACCCAGCAAGGCACGCCAAACTTGTAGCTCAGCCGCTGGTTAAAGGGCGCTTGGGCTGTGGTGTGGGTTCTGGCGAGCTCCAGAAAGTCCTCAACAAACTTTTGGGACTCGCCTTCTGGTGGTTTGACCAACATCAGACCAGCGACGTGCATTGGTTGGTTGCGTCGCTCCAGAACCAGAAACATTTGATCGTTAGGGCTTAGAAATTTCATTCAATGATCTCCGTATATGTATTGGCTCAGGCGTCGTAACCGGGGTTGGTGCGGTCTAGTTTTCTGAGCAAGCCTGGCCAGGTCAGTGAGGCCCCTGCGTTGTTGGTGACTGCTTTGAACTGAGCTCGTATGTTGTCTATCATGCTTTGCGGCAAAACCCGCAAGGTGCCACCGCCGGCCTGCGCCATGATTTGTATTTCGCAGGCACGGTTCAAAATGTACATTTTCAAAAAAGCGTCTGCGCAGTCTTTTCCGATGGTCAGCAAACCGTGGTTGCGCAAAATCATGGTGCCTGTCGCACCCAGGTCTGAAACCAACCGTGCTTTTTCTTCCGGATAAAGCGCAACACCTTCATAGTCGTGGTAGGACAATGAAGCGCTGGGAAACAGGCTGGTTTGCGACAGTGGCAGCAAGCCGGCTTCCTGAACGCTCACGGCAACGCCTGCGTTGGTGTGCAAATGCATGACCACATGCGCGTTGTCTCGCGCCTCATGAATGGCACTGTGTATGGTGAAACCTGCCGGGTTGATGTCATAGGGGGAGTCAGAAACTTTCTCGCCCGCCAGATTCACCTTCACCAGACTGGAGGCGGTCATTTCTTCAAACATCAATCCATACGCATTGATGAGGAAGTGGGCATCTGGCCCGGGAACGCGAGCAGAGATGTGCGTGAAGATGAGATCGTCCCAACCGAACATGGCCACCAAGCGGTAACAAGCCGCCAGATCCACCCTGAGTTGCCATTCTTCCGGCGTGAAATGCCCGCGCGTGTTCATCGGCGCTTGATGAGGCCATCGTCCACCAGTTGCGTGAACATTTCAGAGAGGGTTTGCTGCATCGGCAGATATTTCAGTTTTAGCTGACTGCGCGAACGCGTGTTGTCCAAAGAAATTGAATGACCCACGTTTTTGGCTACGAAGTCGCGCGAAACACCGGAGAGAATAGGGCCTAGCAACCACACCACACCTTTGGGTACCGTGGTGGAAGGCAAGGGATACTGCGAAAAATCCTGACGCAACAAGTTGGCCATTTCCAACAGCGAGTAACTGGCTTCACTGATGATGTAGCGGCCTTGAGCATCGGGTGAATCGCCAGCAAGAATATGGGCCTTGGCAACATCGCGAACATCCACCAGACCAAACTCAAGCTTGGGAACTCCAGTTTTCATTTTCCCGCGACCCAGATCAAGCATGGTGGAAATACTGGTGGACTGGGTTTGCTTGGTCAGCGAAGGCCCCATCACCAGACTGGGGTTTACACACACCAGATCCCAGCGCTTGCTGGCTTGGGCTGCGTGCATGCGCCATGCTTCTTTTTCCGCTTCCACCTTGGAAAAAGAATAGGGTTGATGATTCACGCTGCTGGTGGTGTTCCAGTCTTTTTCGGTGAGAACGCCGCCTTTGGCGTCGCAGTTGTCGCCGAATATGCTGGCCACGGAACTGGTGAGCACCACGCGTTTTACGCTGGCTGATTTATTGACGGATTCAAGCACATTTCGTGTTCCTTCAACAGCAGGACGAACCAAAGCCTCATAGGCATCGGTAAAGCCTTTGATGATGAAAGGCGAAGCAGTGTGAATCACAAGTTCGCAACCTTGGGTGGCCTCATCAAAACTGCCTTGAGCGAGAAGATCTGCACGGAACAACTTCAGCTTGCCAGGTGCTTTTGCTGCAATGGCTTCAAGGTGGGCCACTGCGCTTTTTTTGGAAGGATCGCGAACGGTGGCATGTACGGTTCTGCCCGCTTCAAGTAAATACTTTACGATCCAGCCTGCGATGTAGCCACTCGCGCCGGTCACCAAGACAGGGGCGGCGGGGTTGATGTGAGTCATGTTGTCTCCGACATTTTTTTGATATTGTAAAGGCATCGGGCCGCAGAAAGCGACCCGTGAAATGGACATAAGCCTCTAGCTTAAAGAAATTTCCAGATCTGGATCGAAAGTGTTCGGCTCAAGGTCCGGGACAGTTGTTTGAGCTTGCACTGAAACGTAGGCGGATTCGAAATCATGGTGCTCTGCATGCGTGTCTTCGAAGTTGTTTTCGTTGGGCATTTCAATGCCCACACGTTTCATCCAGCCGGCCAGTGCATCTCGGTCAGATACGCCCAACAATGCGGCGGCTTTGTCCAGATCGTACTTGCTTTGTGTCAGTGCTTGATGAATGAAATGCTTGGTGACTGAGAACACGACATCCTTCAGACTGAAACCATCAGCGATGGCCTGGCCGCAATGCGCCACCGCCTGTGGAATGCTGCTCAACGCAACGGACTCTCTCAATGTATCCACATCCACCTCGTCTGCCTGCGCCCACAAACAGGTTCTGCGCAGAGCCAATTCCAGATCTTTGACGGTTCCGGAAAACCCGTGAAACAGCAACCAGTCTCGCGCATCTACAGACAAGGTGCGCTGATGAGACTCTTCACTTTGAATGAACTGCCAGATGGCGTCGAGCAACGCGGGCAAATCGTCTTTGCGATTTCGCAAAGCCGGAATGGTCAGCAAGCCCTTGCCGAACAAATCAAACAACTTGCGGTTAAAACGCCCTGCCTTGGTTTCCAGCAACAGTTCATCTGAGGCAGTGGCCAGAATTCTGACGTTGGCAGGCGTGGGGTTTTCAGCACCCACAGACAAATAATCGCCGCGCGTCATTAAGCTGAGCAGTTGCGTCTGGACTGCGGCGGGCACCAATTCCAGCCCCGCAATCAACAAGCTTCCGCCTTGCGCCAACTCAACAAACCCGGCGCGGCGCTCGCCACGAACGCTGGCATCCTCGCCCCACAGTTCCTGTGCAATGGCATCAGGATGGATGGCGGTCAGATCGGCCACAATCATGGGGGCGTTGGCGCGCAGCCCCAACTCATGGATACGCTTTGCCAGAAGACGGGTGCCTGAACCGGCTTCACCCAGCACCAGCACAGGCAAGTCGCCACCGGCCAGGGCATCGGCCCGCTTTGCGAGTTGCTGCAAGGCAGCAGAAGCATAGGGCCAAGGCGCGGCCATGGCGACTGGCGGTACAGGTACGGCTAGAGGCTCGGGCTCATTTTCGAGTTCAAGCTCAGGCAAGCCGGGGAGATCTTCTTGCGCCAATGCGGCTTCAAGCGCTCGAGGTACTTCTTCATCGTCGGAAACAGTTGAGGGAAAATCAAGGTCAAAATCTGAGGCACTGTTTGTTTGAGGCTGGGGTTCTTCAGTGTTAGCACCTGCCGTGGCAAAGTCATCGAAGGGATCGTCAAGCGCGGCGGCGGCCTTGGAGAGTTCATCTTCAATGGAAGGCTCAGATTCAGGCTGAAAATCAAGTTCGGACGAAAGCTCGGAAGCTGCAAAAGGTGCATCTTCCAGCAGAGATTCAGCCTCAGGGAAAGCAGCTGATTCCAGCAAAGGTTCGCAGGCTGCGTCCAACGATTGCGTACCAGTCAGATCATCTTCAAATGACAATTCCAGTGGATCAACAGGCTCAATTTCTTCGAAACTTGAAATGGCCTGCATGGCCTGCGCGGCAGCGTCTGCTTCCAGATCTGACTCAACCGCAGAAAAATCAATTTCCTCAACTGACTTAAGCGCAACCTCTTCCACTGCCCACTCGTGGGCGGACTCCAGTTCAGGTTCACCTGCTTCGAAAGTTGCGTCAGACATCACAGCTTCTGTGGCCGCTTCTGCTTCAAGCTCAGGAAAATCAATTTCCTCCGCGGACTTAAGCGCAACTTCTTCCACTGCCCATTCGTGGGCGGACTCCAGTTCAGGTTCTGGTTCAGAAATCATTTCAGCAGACGCAGCAAGGTGCAATGCTTGCGCGGCTCGGACTTCTTCAGCGGATTGGGCTGCTGCGGTTTCTTCAGCTTCTGAGGTTTCATCAAACCAGACAACGGGTCCGGCGTTGGACACGCCAAACTCGTCTTCAGTGGCCACTTCGTCGCAGGTCTCTTCAACACTGACCAGCACAGCCAACAAACCAGGACCGGCATCAGATTGTGCGGCATGGACATCTGCATCCGTGCTCTGCGCTTCGGCAGGCGAATCTTCAAAGCCCAGATCGTAAAAATCAACTTCCTCTGCTGCATTCACAACCCGGTCACCGCCGTTTGATCCGTGAACGCTTTCAGCTTTTCCAGGAGGCGTTGCCTCCAGTTGGATACGGGGCAAACTCAAGGATTGAAAATCACCGTTTTTTAAAGGCTCCAACAAGCGACAGCGCTCGTCGGTCAATCCGTGGGTTAAAAAGATTGCCTGACAAGAAGGCAGACTGCTGGCCAGTAACAAGTCGTGCGTCACCTCGGGGTGTGCATCCAGTTCGGCCTTTAACTGCGCTGAAGCCCAAGGCCACAAATCTGCAATTGAAGACGAAACACCTTGATCGACCAAACGCAGGGAAATATCACCCGGCCAAACTTCACTGAGCTTTTCCAGGTATTCATTCGTGAATTGAGGTTGTAGTTGAGAAAGCAGTACAAGCCGAGTGGCTCCACCACTGTTTAAGGCAGAGAGAACAACCCCGCCTTGTGTGGCGGGGTAGTCTTTAATTGACCTGCAGTCCTGAACGCTTAACCAAGCGATCAGGGTTTTGGGTGGGTTCATGTCTGTACACGAAGTAAACCATCAGACTGAATTTTAGCGTTACTTTGACACCTTCAAAACAGTGATTAGAGCCGGAATCATGACAATTGCACCCACCATGTTCCACAAGAACATAAACGTCAAAAGTAAGCCCATGTCCGCCTGAAATTTGATGGCAGACATCACCCAGGTAATGGTTCCCAACGCCAGTGTTACACCCGTCAAGGCAACCGCCACACCCGTGGTTTTCAGTGTCTCGAAATATGCCTCTTTCAACGGCAGGCCTTCTTCAAGAAAACCTTCCAGACGGTTGTAGATGTAAATACCGTAATCCACACCGATACCTACACCCAAGGCCACCACAGGCAAGGTGGCCACTTTCACGCCAAGACCCAAGGCAACCATCAACGCCTCGCACAGTACCGTGGTCACATACAAAGGCAACATCAGACAGACCATGACCTTGAAGGACTTGAACTCCCACCACACCAACAAACCCACAATCGCAAACACCAGAATCAGCATGATGCGGTCGGCCTTGTGCACCACAATGTTGGTGGCCGCCTCAATGCCCGAGTTACCCGCCCCCATGATGAACTTCACGTCATCGGTGTTGTTGTCGGCTGCGTATTTTTCAATGGCTGCGACCACCCTGTTCAAGGTTTCTGCCTTGTGATCTGCCAGGAACAAAATGACAGGGGTCATTGAACATTCCGGGTTATACAGTTCGGTGGGAATGTTCCGGTGCGCGCCGTTGGCTACGAAACGGTCGCGGGTAATGGCGCTCCATTTCGGGTTGCCACCGTTGTTGGCGCTGATAATGGCCTTCATCACGGTGAACAGGGAAACGCTGGACTCCACACCTTGTGTGTTCTCCATATCGCCCTGAAAACGATCAACCGCAGAGGCAACCGGGTAAGAACCACATTCACCTACAGGCGTGGTCACCATCACCACAAACACATCTGAACTGGTGGAATAGTTGGCCGTCAGGAAAGCCACATCCTTGTTGTACTGCGAAGTGGGTCGCAACTCTGGCGCACCCGGATTCAAGTCACCGATTTTCAGATCGCGTGAAATTGCAAAACCGATGATGGTTGCCACCAAGGTCAGAAGCAGCAACTTTTTCGCTTTTGCAGGCTCTGCGAAACCGGAAATCTTGCGCGCAAAATTGTGCGGACTCTTGATCTGCTTTTCAACCTGCTTCATGCCACTGGGAGAAACGTCCGTGTAGGACATCATCACGGGCAACAAGAACATCTTGGTAAAGATGATCACGGCAACACCTACGGATGCGCTGATGGCCAATTCGCGGATCACACCAATGTCGATGATCAACAAGGTTGAGAAGCCGACCGCGTCGCACAGCAAGGCAATGGTTCCGGGCAAAAACAACAAACGGAAAGTTGCTTTTGCAGCGGTCATTGCATCGTGGCCGGCGTAACGTTCTGCTGCCATGGTACGAATGTTTTGCACCGCATGGCTGACGCCGATGGCGAAGGTCAGGAAGGGTACGAGAATGGCATAGGGGTCCATGCCAAAGCCAATCATGCGCACTGTGCCCAATTGCCAGATCACCGCCAAACTACAGCAAAATACAGTGGCAATGGTGGAGCGCCAGCAGCGTGAATATGCATACAACAGCGCAACCGTCATGACAAAAGTCATGGCAAAGAACACCACGATGCCTTTGGCGCCTTCAATCAGATCACCCACGACTTTCGCAAACCCTGTGATGTGCACCTTGATTTTATCGGTTTCGTATTGCTTGCGAACCTGCGCTTCAAGCTTCTGTCCCAACTTGCCGTATTCGAGTTTTTCGCCAGTTTCAGGATCCACTTCCAACAGCGGCGCCAAAATAACACTGGATTTTTCGTTGTTGGCCACCAAACTGCCGATGCGGCCGGAACGGGCAACGTTTTCACGCACCTTGACCAATTCTTCCGGTGTACCGCCAAAGCCCTGACCAATGATCGGGCCCAGACGCAAACCGTCTTCAGTCACTTCACGCCACATGACGTTTGGAGTCCACAGCGACTTCATATTGCCGCGATCAACGCCGGGGATGTAGAACACCTCGTCAGAGATCTTTTTCAAGACATCCAAGTATTCGGCGTCGTAAATATCGCCCTGCGTATTTTCCACCGTAACGCGAAGTACGTTGCCCAAAGGACGCAATTCATTTTCGTAGGCCAGATAGTTCGCAATGAAAGGATGCGAAGCCGGCACCATTTTTTGAAAACTGGCATCTGGCTTTAACTGCACGGCTTGCCAAAGCATGATGAGCGACATCACTGCAAAAAACGCAAGGACGAGCGGTCTGCGAGAAAACAGCAGCGTCTCGAAAAACTTTTCAACGCGCCCTACACCCTCGTGGTGTGCCAGATCAACGTCCTGATCCTGAGTCTTTTTTTTGTTCATTCTTGTTGTCTCCGTCACTTCGCTTGCTTGGCAAAATCAACCACTTTGACACCGCCCTTGCCAGGCAGAGCCACTTTGCTTTGTGGTCCGTTAAAGGTCAGACCGGTTACGACCGCAGAATTCGTTTTCATGAACTCCACGAAGGTTTTCCCTTGGTCTGCACTAACGATGATGCGACCCACCTGATCGGTGAGCACCAGATAGCCGGCGGGCGTGACAACCGCTCCGACCAGACTTTCCTTGCTGCCGGAATCCACTTCCTGCCATTGCGTGGACGCACCTTCCAGACGGAAAATATGTCCCTTGAAACCGTAAGCCAGCAAAACATCAGAACCGTTGGCTTGCTTCATGGCGATGGCGCCATAAAGGTGACCTTTGTAACCCGTGGGCAGTGCCTGCCAGCTTGCACCCTCATCACGGGAACGGTAGACCCGGCCCTGCTCGCCCACCACCACAACCGTACCGTCCTGGGTTCCGGTCAATGCGTTGTAATGCAGCGATTCAAAATTATCAATGCCGGCGCCAATGTAGTTCCATTGCTTGCCGCCATCGGTGGTTTTTAGCAATTGACCATACGCACCCACCGCATAAGCGGTTGATTCGTTTTTGACCCAAATATCAAGCAAGGGGCGAGAAGGGCCGAATCTGGCACCCGCCTCGGTGTCTTCAAACAATCGGGTGGCATTGTCAAGCCGCTCGGTGGCGGCTTCCTTGTTTTTCGCGGCGGCCGCTTCTGCAGCCACCTGCGCTGTTTCCATCTTGTTCTTTGCGGCGGCCAGCATCTGCTCATTGATGGCATTGCCATCAAGTTGCTTGACCCAATTCAACCCACCGTCTGTGGTGGTCAGGATGACACCATCGTGACCGACAATCCAACCCACGTTTGAGTTGGCAAATTTAACTGCATTCAAGGTCACTGACACTGGCACGTTGGACTGCACCCAAGTGGCACCGTTGTCAATGGAGGTAATAACAATGCCACGGTCTCCGCAAGCAACCAGTTTGTTGCCCCCGGTGGTTGCGCCCAGCATCAACGTGGACGCTGCTTTGGGCGCCTTGATGGCTGGTATGCTCAAAGGATCTTTGGCGAGCGTTGCGCCCTGCGCTAGGGCCAGAGCCGGCGCGGCAGCAATACCCAAGCCGATCAACATTCTTTTGATTGTTCTAAGTTGCATGGATGGTCTCTGATGGACAAAAGCAAACCGGCCATCGCTGGGATGGCCGGACGGTACACAGATTAGTTACCCGCTCTGCGCAGGGCATCGGTTGAGAAGTCCGACGCTTTGAGTTTTTCACCAAACTTGATTGGCTTTTCCTGATTTGTGAAGCTCTCTGCCAAATAGCGGCGAGCCTGCAAGTCATACAACACTTCACCGGCAGGGCCTATGCCAAGACCATCATAGAACTGCATGGCGAACACTTCACGAACGCGCCAGAGTTCACCACGGCCATCGAATTGGTCAGAGTGAAGAATTGACCAGCTGTCTTCGTCAATGTAGAAAACGCGTTTGCCGTAAATGTGGCGTGAACCTGGCTTCAAGGTTCCCTCAACCACCCAGACACGGTGCAGCTCATAGCGCGCCAGATCAGGATTGATGTGACCGGGCTTGATGATGTCTGCATATTTCAAGCTTTTGTTGGTCATCTTGTAATTGTTGTAGGGAACAATCATTTCCTTCTTGCCGATCAACTTCCAGTTGTAGCGGTCTGGTGAACCGTTGTAACCGTTGAAGTCGTCGTTGGTGCGCAGGCCGTCCACACCGATACCGGGTGAGTCATAGGCCAGGTCGGGGGCGCGAACCACACGACGGGCACCCGGGTTGTAGGACCACGCCAAACGTGATTCCTTCACCTGGTCAATTGGCTCGTGCACCAAGGTTGCCTCACCCGCCACGTTGGCCGGGCCGGTCAGTTGGTCCATGTAATAGAACACGCGGTTGGGTTCCGGATTGTCCAGAGACGCGGTGAACAGCAACAATGTCTTGCGAGTTACCGGTGTGAATGAACCGTTGGTTTGAACGGGGAAAGAGGCACTGAAACGAACCAGGCTGCCACCGAGGTCGCGCATGATGTGGTTCCAGACCACCTCAACACCGCTCTTTGGAACAGGGAAAGGAATCTGTGTCTTCTTGACGTTGAGCAAACCATTGCCGCCAGCGGCGAGATCAACGGTCGCAGCTTCAGCCTTGGCTGCTGCATACACTTCAGGACGCCCTGCGTAAGAACGCTGTGTCGGGTAGACATTGATTTTGTAAGTGGGGAAGCGCTTGAGCAATTCCTGCTGACCTTGTGTCAGCTTGTCTTTGTACTGCGCAGCATTTGCACCGGTAATGGTGTAGAGGGGCTTGTCTGCAGCATAGGGGTCCACATAACCCTTGCTGGGGTCAAAACCTGCTGGAGGCTTGGAAATGCCACCTTCCCAAGAGGGAATGGTGCCTTCCTTGTTGCCGGCTTTTTCAGCGCCTGTGGGGGTGAGATCCTGCCCGAGACGAGCAACATCCGCAGCGGCCGTACCGGCCCATGTCGGAGCACTGACGCCAGAGGCGGCCAAAGCCACCGCCAGAGCAATCATGCGACCCTTAAACAATAATTTCATGCAATGTCTCCCTTGTTGCTAAGCAAATAATGTTCAGAATGTTGCGCCGAACACGAGTGTGGCAAAGTCATGATCACGGAACGGATCGTACTTGGCCTTTTTATCAAACTTGTTGTAGCCCATCTCACCGAAGTACCGGCTTGCGTATTCACCACGCAGGCTCAGACCGATGGATTTGCGGTCTTCAATAAAGACACCATCGGCAGAGTAACCTTTGACGTCATGCGAGAAGAAGAAACGGGGACGCAAGTTGATACCTGCAATCGCATTGGGGTAGCTGAGTTGCAGCAGTGTTCTATAACCATAGGCAGTCGGAGTTGCATAACCCTTGGCCTCGCGGAAGTTCGGGTTGGGGTTGCCGCCATCAGCACCAGACTGTGAGCTGTGGTCTCCGTAACCGTAAACCACGCCTCGGCCGTAGCGCATGCCGGTGCTTGCATCTTTGCTGATGCCATCCCATTTCTGGAAACCAGCCTCTGCAATCAAGGTCAGACTTTCTGCTGCAAGAACGCGGGGGAAACTGCGAATGGTAGACATCTGGATTTGTGTTTTGCTCTTCAGGTCATAACCCTTGATGAGACCGGTGTTTTGAGCGTCTCCAAACAGGTCTGCCAAAGGTCCCCGTCCGGTGGCGACACCGCGAACAAAGTCCACCGAATTATATGCAACAGGAAAGTCTGAGGTGCGGGTCACTTCACCGAACAGTGAGAAGCCACCCATTTCAGTGGCCGCGCTCATGCCCAAAACCTTAATTCGCTGAGCGGAGTAATCAAAGAAATAAGCGAGTTCTTTAACAACGCCGCCTTGATGAAGTGGAGATGCATTGCCCGCCGAATTCCAGAATGAATTTTCGATCGGCGTGAAGAAGTTTCTGTCCCGGGTCAGACCCAGTGCAGGCAGCCGCTGATGATAATTTACGTAATAAAAACCAAACTCGGTACCCAGCAAATTAGAAAAATAGCGCGACGACAAACCGAACTGACCGCCGTCCTTGGCTTTTCTGCTGGCCAATTGTGGCAACCTGAAATTCACGGGCCCCAAAGCCTGATTGCTGGCGTCGTTTGCGTCTCCACCTGCAAAACCCACAGCGGCCAGTTCAGCCGCGGAGCAAGGCTTGGCTCCGTTGTACAACTCACGGTCGGAGCGGCAATTGTAGTTGGCAGCGGAAATACTGGTTCCGCCAAAGCCAGGTATGGGGACTGGCGCGCCCGTCAGCGGATTGGCCAACCTCGCATCCCCCGCGCCCAACAGACCTTCTTTCTGGTTACAGTTGAGCAAATCTGAAGGGGAGAAAAAAGTACCGCAACCGTCCACAATCACAGACTTGTTTTTTAACTGGTAGAACGCTTCAACGCTTAAACCGTCTGCAATACCAATGTTGGTTGTAATTTGCGGAATGGGTGAAAAGATCTCTTTTAACTGAACGTCGGGGCGGCGTGCAGACACCGCATCCAGACGACCAAACTGGTTTACGCCACCCAACACAAACAGGGCTTCACCCCAGTTCACCGCCTGATTGCCCACCTTGACGGAAGCGCGCTTTCCTTCCATGTATTCGAATTCTTGGGAGATGTAGGCGTCCAGCACCTTTGCGCTTGAAAACTGTGACAATGGCTCCTCGTAACCCTGATCCAGCAATTTCTGGTTGGGAACATAGCCATTGGCCGTGCTGCCGTGGGGTACGGTGTTGCCTGTCAGGCTGAGGTCTCGCAGGGCTTTGACCCGCATGAAAAACTGGGTGTCGTCTTTGCGAAGATTCAATTCACCAATGGCCTTGGCCGTGGTTGAAAAAGAATCGCCTTTTTTAAAGTTTCTGTTGCCGTCGTCCGTGGTGTTTGAACCGCCCAAACCGTTTTGCCCCGGGGCAAAACTATTGTTCGGGCCAATCAGGTCTCGCTGAGCGTCTGCGGTTCTGACGGCGGTTCCGGTAGAAACTGTCAGGGAAAATCGCCCATCAACGCCGTTGCTGAAATTGAAATCACCGGCCTGCGCGGTATCGGCGAGCCCAAACAATGAGCCTGCTCCCAACGAAATGGCGAAGCAACGCCCCGCAAAGCCTTTGCTGAATGAGTCTGCACGCATTCTTGTCTCCAGATGGCACTGTAAGTGCTCTTTTTAAGTCGGAATTGCTAACGGTTTTTATTATTTTGACCGCTTGGTACTGCTGCAAATAGAATTTGGATTCAAAACTTGTAAAAAAACCCAAACACCTTCCCTTTACCGTTCGCATAGTGACAAAACAAAGGCGTTTTGCCAAGAGCGCCTTTTGGTATTGTTGATCAACTTAAACCTCTTTTTCAGTTGGCACGCCGAATTTAAACTTCTTTATAAGAAACCTTGAGCGGGGCGATGGAAAACTTTTGTTTCGCGGTACGCTTCTCAAAACCCAAGGTCACTTTGTCGGTCTTGTTTTTCCGATAAATTTCGGTTTTCATCCAGTCGATCATTTCGCGACCCTGCAATTCGCCGCTCACAGAAATTTTCCACACCCGTTCATCGCCCGACCAGCGAAAGCCCTTGGCCTTGAGCAGGTCTTTCAATTCAATGGGGGCTTTTACAGCGTGGATCACAAACTCGGGCTCTGCCGCCTTTTCAAACAACACGTCACAGGGCATGCGCCCCGAAACAGGCAGTGGCTTGGCCAGTAACGCCAGCACCGCTTCGCAGTCATTGACCGCCCGGTGGCCGTCGTAGAAAAAACCCAGACGGTAAACCAGAAACTCAAGCGCTGCCGAACCAAAGCCCTCTTGGCGCCAGCCGATTTGCTTGAGCGTGCAACCAAATGGCAGGTCAGCGAAAAATTCAAACCGCTTTTCCAGAAATGTGCGGTCAAACTGGGCGTTGTGGGCCAAAACAAGGTGAGCATCCTTGAGCAAGGCCTGCAAGGCGGCTTCATCAAAATGTTTTCCAGCCACCATGGCATCTGTAATGCCATGAATTTCCGTGCTCTCAGGGGGAATGGGGAAACCCGGGTCTTCCAGCCCGTTGAACTGCCCCAACAACTGACCCACCTCGCCCGTTTCCGGATCCACCGCCACCGCTAGGGCACCCACCTCAATAATGGCGTCCTTGCTGAAATCGGTGCCTGTGGTTTCAGTATCAATAATGACGATCTTCACACCATTGCGCACATCCGATACCAGCGTTTCGGGCTTCAGGCGCCTGAGCACCTGGTAGTCGGGGTGCAGCGACAAAACGCGCGCAATTTCTTCTATTTCACCGGGTAAACCGTCCAAGCCACTTTGTTTCATGGAAAATTCCTTCTTACGTGTATTTTTGAATTGGTGCTCTAGGGGTTTTTGTGTACAGTGCCCTTGAATGTTACCGTTTACACCTCAGAGAGAAACTTGCCTTTGTCATGAACGTCGCCACTCCAAGAAAATCGCTGAAAAGCGCTCCAAGTTATTTCTCTTTGGCATACATACCGAACCGCGAGGACAAATTCGAGGGAAGGCTGGCTGTTTTTTTTAGAAAACTGCTCAGACAAGCCTTCAAGCGGTTGATGACCTCCCGGGTTCCCTTCAAAACCCAAAGAAAAATTCTCAACCTTCTGGCCTCAGGCATGCCCAAGGTCGGGGGCGTTTCCATTGAAAGATGCATGGTACAGGGCGTGGGCGTGGAAATCATCAAACCCAAAAAGCCCTCCGTCAAGGGTGCCATTTTATATCTGCACGGCGGCGCCTTCTGTATTGGCAGCCCCAAAACCCACCGCGCCATTACAACGCGCCTTGCCGCCATGACAGGCTTTGAAGTCTGGGCCGTCGATTACGCGCTGGCGCCGGAACATCCATTTCCTGGAGGCATTGCTGATGTCATGACCGCCTACTCGGCTTTGCTGTCACGCGGGTTTTCAGGCAAAGACATCATTATTGCCGGCGACTCGGCAGGCGGAATGCTCACGCTGGCCGCCGCGGTGCGCATCAAACATGCGCGCCAACCCATGCCAGCCGGTTTGGTCTTGATTTCCCCGCTGACCGATGGTCAATACACAGGGGAATCCATACAAACCAAACGCGAAATTGACCCGGTTTTAAGCTATGAATGGATCAGCACCTGCGCCGCGGCCTACCAGTTCCCGCTCAACGACAGCAGCCACAACCCGCTGCGCAACCCCTTGAACGGCCTGCCTCCCATACTAAGTCAGGTGGGGGACGAAGAAATGCTGCTGGATGACGCCCTGCGCCTACATGAACACGCAACACGGTGTGGCGTCGCCATTCGAACCGAGGTTTACGAACACCGCTGGCATGTGTTCCACGCGCAGGCTCCGTTTTTACGCTCGGCCCAAACCGCCCTGCAGCGCATTGCTGACTTCGCGCGGGCCTGCCATGTTGAAAATCGCTGATCAAAGCTGACGCCATGAAGAAAAAAGGTTCTGACAACGCCCCTTTGCAGTCGCTGAAGACCAAACCCTTCGACCGCAACCTCGCCATCACAAAAATGGGGGTGGACGCTGGCGCCAGAATTGCCTGGCACACCATGGGAAACTTGTTCAGATCCAAAGACGATCAAGAAGACGCCAACCGGGCCTTCTACACAGAACGGGCCCACGCGCTGGTGGAAGAACTGGGACAACTCAAAGGCAGCATCATGAAAGCCGGGCAGATGTTGTCTTTGTACGGACAGTATTTTTTGCCCTCGGAAGCCATAGAAGTGCTCTCCAGCCTTCAAGACAGTACGCAACCGGTCGCCTGGCCGCTGATTCAGGCCCCGCTGCGCGCAGCACTGGGCAACCGGCTTGACGAACTTGAGATCGATACCGACCCAATAGGCGCAGCCTCTCTGGGACAGGCCCATTTGGCCGTCATCAAGTCCACAGGCGAGCGTGTGGTGGTGAAAGTGCAATATCCGGGCGTGGCAGACGCCATCGACAGCGACATAAAAACGCTTTCCCGCTTGCTGATGGCGGCGCGTCTTGCACCCAAGGCGCTGGACCTAACGCCAGTTTTCACCGAAGTGCGTGAAATGCTGGAGCGGGAATGCAACTACGCCAAAGAAAAAAGCTACACCGAAACATTCAAGACCAGACTGGCAGACGATACGCGCTACAGGGTGCCCACCGTCTACGAGCGCTACTCCAGCGCTCGCGTGCTGACCACCTCTTATGAACCGGGTTTGTCTGTTCGTGATCCGCAAGTGCAGGCACTGTCGCTGGAAAGAAGAAACCGCTTGGGAAAAGCGTTTGCGGAATTATTTCTGAAAGAATTCTTTGAGTGGCATCTGGTACAAACCGACCCGCATTTCGGCAACTACCGCATCAGGTTGGGAGAGGCAGAAGATGGCTCGGAAGATGTCATTGTGCTGCTTGACTTCGGCGCCACCCGCCCGTTTTCTGCCGACTTTGTGAAATCATATGCAAAAATTGTCAGGGGTGCATTGCTGGGCCACGCAGATGAAACCATTGCGGGCACCGTTGAAATAGATTTGTTGAAAGGCAGCACACCTCGGGGCGTGCTGGAAGGCTTCGCCAGCCTGGCAGAACTGATCGTAGAACCCTTCCGCGACGCCAGCGACCCTCGCATACCCCTTAAACTCAAAGGCGCGTTGGGAGGTTACCTGTACGGCGAGTCAGACATTGCGGTGCGCGTCAGTCAAAAAGCAGCCACGTCAGCGATGTCACTGCATTTTCAGATACCACCGCGAGAAATTGTTTTTCTGCACCGCAGAATGACCGGCGTGCTGGTAACTCTGGCCAGTCTGAACACAGACTTGAATCTCGGCCCCGCCGTCATTGCGCACCTGAACCGTCTTCAGGGCGCTTGAAAAAGACCGGTCAGCGTGAAAAGTGTTCGCTCAGGCGGACACTGAATTTGTCCACCAGAATTTCGAAAGTTTTCTTGATGTAGGCCGGTGCCAGAAGACGAAGCGTCAGTGGAATGGACATGTCTCGCAACTGACCGCTGATCTCAACATTCAACTCAATGACATCGCCCTTGGGCACGCACTCAAGATACCCATGCAAACTGGCATTGCCAATGCCCTTGACGGGTACCCAACTGACGCGGTTGGCGGAGAAGTCTGTGGAATAGTCTGCCGCATACACAACCACATGCGAAATACCCGCTGCGCCAATAGGGTGCAATGTCCATTCATAGGCATTGGGCTTTAATTCCTTGAGCCGGTCGAGCTTGGGAAACTGTTTCAGCAATGCGGGCAAATCGGACAGATGACCACGCACTTGTTCAATGTCTCCTTGAAACGTCAAGCTGCGCTTCAATTCAATTTTCATATCCATGAGAAGAAACCATTCACGCCGTTCAATAAGGGCTTTTATTATACGAAACATGGTGCAGCGTGCAACACAGACTATTTTTTTGCAGGGCCCTTTGTGGCTTTCGAGGAAACTTCTTTCGCCTTTTCATTGCAGGCTTGCGCGTTTTCAATGTCGGACAACTTCACCAGCAAACGTTCATTGTCGGGGTGAGTGACGCTTTCCAACCACCAGTCTTGCCCTTTTAGCGTCAAGCGCTGGGGTGAAATTTGCCGCTGCACAATCCGTTTGCCTGAGCGGGTGGCCAGGGTAATTTTTAATTGGTGGCGTTTGACCACCGCATTGGCGACCACTTCAAAAGAGGGAGAGTCTTCCGGTACCGGTTCAACTGGTGACAGACAAATGCGCTTTTCAATGACAGCGGGCAAATCGCCCTGGCTACTGCTCAGCACAGACATCCTGGATTGCAGCGCTTGAATCTGCGGCCACAACACACCCGGCCTGACTTGTTTCAGTGCCCGCTTGATGCTGAGCAAAGCCAGAATTTCAGTGCTGTTGAACCACAAGTTGGGAAGTTGATAATCGCGTTTGCGCTTTTTGCCTGTGGCATAACTGTAGCCACCCGATTCGCGACTCCACTGAATGGGCGCGTGCAGCGTTTCACGCAAATAATCGAGATCCCGCTTGAACGTTGCCAGTGAGATGTTCAGCGCGGACAAGAAATCATGCACAGGCACACAGCCTTTGTGCATAATCATTTCGTCTATCTTGTGGACGCGCTCAAGTCTGTTCAAATCGAAAGCTCCAAAAAGTGTCAATTGAATATAGCTCAAAATACCAACGTCTCTGCCCTATTTACCCTTATCTAACATTTTTGAAACCATGACAAACCGCATCTCACCCGATTGGTACAAGATCACCGCCGAAAGATTTTCTCTGGCTGAAAGTCCGCGCTGGGCACATCAGCAATTGCGCTGGGTGGACATCAACGAACGCCGGATGATGGTTTCGAGAAATCCGTTTCAGCAGGACTGGAAAGAAGCCGGTATTGTGTATGAAAGCGTTTCACTGCCAGACCAGATCGCTTGTTTGATACCCACAGTAAACCCTTCTTGCTGGCTGGGTTTCGGACGCACTGGAATCTGGAAACTTCAAGACAACACTGAAGCGCAGTTGATGATGGAATCGCCTTTTGATCAAGGCAATCAAAGATTCAACGATGGTTGTTGTGATGCATGGGGGCGCGTCTGGATCAACACACTCATTGACGACAAACGTGCAGCACTGGGCAGTCTGTATTGTTTCGAAAAAGGCAAGCTGCGCAAAGTACTGGGAAATTTCACAACAGGCAACGCAATGGCATTCAACAGTACCAGCGGTTTGCTGTATGTGGGAGATACAAAAGCAAGACAGATTAAAGCCTACCTGACACACCGTGAGAACACCGCACTTCAGGAAACAGCGTGGCAGGTTCAATATACAGTGGGCACGGAAAGGCCCGATGGAGCAACGCTTTCAAGCGATCAGGCGTATTTCGTGGCTATTATTGATGGCTTCAGAATCGATGTATTCAAGCAGGAAAATATTCCGTTCGCACATATTCAGGTGCCTTTCAACAAAGTCACCATGCCGTGTTTTGCCGGCGATGAAATGCAATACCTTGTTGTAACAAGCAGCCGGACAGAAGCTGAAAACAGATTGAATGACAAACTCGAAAGTGGATGTTTGATTGCAGCGGAAACTGTATTTCGCGGAACTGTTTCAATGCACTATAAACTTGAGTGAGTTACCTATTTATGATGAATTTTGATTGTATGTGCGTAATGAATCGCGAGTAGCGTATGTTTTGTGTCTACAAACAATCAAATGATTGCAATTTATTTCATCAAACACTTGCAAGCTACTGTATATATATGGAAAACTTGTGACACTTCAATTTAACAATAAAGGATTGAAAATGCCACGCGCAAAAGCAACCGCAGCAACCGAACCCAAAGCCAAAAAAGCAGCCGCCCCAGTGGCTGAAAAAAAAGTAGCCGCTACTAAAGCAGTGAAAGCCGCTGCTCCTAAAGTGGAAAAAGTTGCAGCACCGAAAGCAGCAAAAGCAGCCGCTCCAAAAGCAGCCGCTAAAGCTGCACCAAAGGCCGCTGCCAAAGCAGCGCCAAAAGCTGCTGCAAAGAAAGCCGCTGCAAAAGCAGAAGTGACTGCAAAGAACGTTGGCAATGCCGCACTCGGCGCAGTGTCTGTGGGTGCCCGCAAGTTGTCTGCCAAAGCTGACGAAGTAAAAGCACGTGCGAAGGCAGTTGCAGCCAAGGCTCCATCGGCGAAAGAAGCAAAAGAAGCTGTAAAGAAAGCCGCTGACGTTCTGATCCGTCGCGTCAATCTAAATCCGGCCTATGTTGAAGCCCTGGAAAAACTGGGTGGCGGCGACCTGACCGCCGGCGTCAAGAAAGCCGCTGAAAAAGCCGTCAAGGCACTCCGCGGTTAATTATTCGCGTGACCCGTCCTGATATAGGTTGACGGTTCAAGTAGCAAAGAACGCCTGATGCACCGCATCGGGCGTTTTGTATTTTAGGCTCAAATGCAGCCGTTTCTGATTGTAGATCTGAA